>NZ_VFMO01000001.1:1605961-1927154 GCF_006715095.1 Yimella lutea | reverse complement strand
GTCTCGAACGACTCGTTGGGCAGTGGCGCGAGCAGAGGCTGCTCGGTGGCGAAGTGTTCCCCGACCGTGCGGGCGCGGGATCCGATCCGCCGGCCGTCGTCGGCTTCGTCCCAGACGTCGACCATGGCGTTGAGCTCGGCGACGGAGTCGACTTCTGGGATGGGGACGAGGTGGTTGCGTCGGAACCAGCCGATCTGCCCCTCGACGCCGCCCTTCTCGTGAGCGCCTTGGATGCCGGGCTGGCAGTAGAAGGCCTCGATGCCGTAGTGGGAGCGGAACGCGGTCCACCGGTCGGCCTCGACCCGCTGGCGGGAGAACCCGATCACGCTCGCGACGGCGGCCTTGAGGTTGTCGTAGCGGATCTTCCCGGTCGGGACGCCCCCGAGGGCTCGGAACGCGTGCGTGTGGCCCTCGAAGAAGGCTTCCTGCCCGGCGGACGCACTGATCCTGTGGGCGGCCTTGCCGGAGTATGAGAGTCGCAGGCTGAACAACGTGCAGGTGACCAGTTCGCCGCGCAGCCGGATCGCGACCTCGCCGAAGTCGACCTCGGCCTCGCGGCCTGGCAGGTGCTCCTGCGGAATGTACGTGTTCGCGGGTTCCCGGCCCGCTTCGATCCGGATCTCGCGGCGTCTCGTGGCGACATACTCGCGCACCATCCAGTAGGACACGTCGGTGGTGTGGTGCTCATCCTGGAGCCGGTCGAAGATCCGCTTCGCGGTGTGCCGCTGCTTGCGAGGCGCGTCCAGGTCCGCCCGTAGCCAGTCATTGATGACGCCTCGGTACTGGTCCAGACGTGACCCGCGCTTCGGGGGTGGCTTCCGCTCCTTCGGCCAGGCCGACTCCAGTGCGGCGACCACGGTCCGGTAGCCGACGCCGTGCTGGCGTTGCAGCGCACGATTCGAAATCCCCGCGCGGGCGTCGCGCCGAATCGCCGCATACAACTCGACTTGATTCACTGCCGGCATCCGCGATGGCGGCTTCAGTGGGTGCGGGCCGAAATTGTCGCGAGAAGCCGCTGCATCGTCGCTACGGTCCGCGTCGTGACCGGCACGGACAGCAGTTGCTCGAGGCACCCGGTGACGTTGCCTGCGGTCTGGCGCGGCTTCCAGCAGACGCTGTGGGCGCAGTCGGGCCCCATGGCGCGAATCTCTACGAGGCCATCTGGGCTCCGGAACGGTAAGCGGACAGTCGGGAACTGGCGCACGTCAAAGAACGAGATCATCGAGCGATAGACACCTTCCCCGGGATCTACCGGAGGCACATCCTCTACCGCGCGCCGAATTTGCTCCAGCGCCCGGATGACAACAGTTGGCTGATACCCGGTGGCCCGCTCTGATGATCGCCGCGGCCGAGGCATTCTCCGGATCCATGGCCTCGAAAACGACCGTGCCGTTGCTTTGGAAGCTGCGGGCGACCGCCGGGCCGCCGAACGCCTCGACGAGTTCATCACCAGTGGGACTGCCTGGGTGTCCGAGGTTGACGTTGCGGAACAAGGCGACGGTGATCATGATGTGGCCAGCTCCATGGTGACGCACGCTGTCTCCGCCGGGTGGGTGATCATCGGCCAGTGGCCGGCGTCGAGCGTGCGGTAGCTCCATCCGAGCTTCTCCGCTGACACCTCGGCGACTGGAGGACTGGTCCGGAGGCAGCGAACGTACGCTACGGGCACGCCGGCTGCGCTCAGTGGCTCGTTGATCGCAGGTTGCGTGTAGGTGCCGATCGGCTGCGCGGTCAGATGCTGCTGCATCCACGCGAAGTCGGCGTCACCGATCCCGTTGTCCGGGTAGAGCTGGTCGAGCTGATCCCGGGAGAACCACGGGATCGCCCCGTCGTTGGCCAGGCTCGTCATGAACCCGGCGACCCCGGCCCCCATCACGTCGAACCACGACCTGCCCGGCTGCGGCAGAACGGCATCGATGAAGATGAGTCGGCGGATGCTCTGTGGTTGTCTTTCGAGCACTCCTGCCGCGACGTAGCCGGCGAATGAGTGAGCGACGAGAGTGGCATCCGCTTGGTCGCTGAGGGCTTCGTCGATGTCCTCGATCCAGTTATCCAGACTGACGGCGTTCGCGGGCGTCGCGTCATCGCCCGTCGTGCGTAGTTGCGGCGTGATGGTGCGGAATCCGTGGTCGTGCAGGATCGGTGTGACGCGTTCCCAGGCCCAAGGGCCAAGGCCGCTACCTCCGATGAGGACGATGGGGCTGCTTGCGGTCATGTGTCTGCTCCTATGCGGTTCATGAAGTCGGTCAGGTCGTCGACGAGCTCGGCGGGCGAATCGAGTGAGGCGACGTGGCCGCCGCTGTCGTGTGAGTACCAGGCCACGAGGTTGTTCGCTCGGGACGACACCGAGCGGGCGGCGAAGTCTCCATGACCGAAAACGCTCACTGCGGTCGGCACGCCCCCGGCCGCGGCATCCACGTCCGGAGCGTCCATCGAATAGATCCGCATGCTGGTGCCGGCACTCGCTGTCAGCCAGTAGAGAGTCGCGTTGGCCACGATGAAGTCGGTTCCTAGGCCGAAGTCGTCCCCCAGTGGGGCCTGCCAAAGCTGGTACTTGTCAAGCTGCCAGGCGAGCAGCCCTACGGGAGAGTCCGACAACGCGAATGCCAGCGAGTCCGGTCGGCGACTCTGCAGCTGAAGGTATCCGCCGCCGTCGACGGCGAACCTCTGCAGCCTGCTCCAAGCAGGCTCGTCGTCCGCGCTCTCGGCCATGAAGCCTCGTAGCCCTGCGCTCACGTGGACACCGATAACCCGCTCGGGTTCGACTGCGGCGATGGCTCGAGCGACGACGGACCCCCAGTCCTGTCCATGGACGAGGAACCGGTGGTGGCCCATCGCCCGCATGGCATCAGCCAGTGCGCGCGCTGAGTCGGTGATCGACCAGGAACCTGGTGGCAAAGTCGAGGTGCCGAACCCGGGAAGGGAAGCAAGTACGATCTCGGAGGCGAGAGTCCGGAGAGGCTCGATCACACGGTGGAAGGCGAGGAAAGAGGTGGGCCAGCCGTGCAGAAGCAACATTGGCACGCGCCCTGATCCGCGGACCCTGACGGCATGGACGCGGGTGCCCGCGATCCTGAAGTCGACGTGCTCACCCAATCCGTCGTGGCTCTTCTGCTGAAGCCAGTGGTCCCACTCAGTCGCATAGTGCTCCACGATCGACGGCGCAAGACCGCGCGCCCCCTCGCCCAACGATGGCAGCACCGGCCACCGCGTCTGACTCAAGCGGCTACGGAGCGACTCGAAACCCGCATCGGCCCCGAGTGCACCCACGAGAAGTTGGTAGCATGCTGTCACATTGCCAACCCTAGGCACATGACAGTCTGCTGTCAAAGGAGAGTTGCGTGAACCCCGACGCCGACGCGGCACTGCATGCCATCTTCGAGGTCAACCGGCTCCTGCGCGACGCCGGGGAGCGAGTGTCCGCGGCGGCAAGTCAAACACATTCCCGGCGCATGGTCCTCCAAGCCGGCGATCGCGCCACCGTCCCGGACATCGCCCGCCAGCTCGGGCTCCAGCGTCAGAGCGTTCAGCGCGTCGCCGACGAACTCGTAGCAGACGGTCTTGCGCGCTACGAGGACAACCCACGCCACCAGCGGTCCCGACTCCTCGTCACGACGGCAGCCGGAAAGAGCGCACTCGCGGCGATCCAGAGCGCTCACCGCGCGTGGGTCGCGGAAGTGGTAGCCACAGTCGGCGAGCTCGACTGGGAACGCCTCAACGGTGACCTTGGCCGCATCGCGCAGGCCGTTGGGCACCACGCACGGCAGCCTGGCTAAGTCACGGCATGCACGGCCAAGCATCTGTGCTGGCGTCTGGTGGTGTCGACTCTCGCCAACATGCTGACCCGATGGATCCTCGTCGGTGCTCGAACTCGCCTACAACTGGTGTCGAACGGAACCTCCCAAGCCAAGACGTGTGTCATTCACTTGCTCCGCAACAGTTTCCGGCTCACGTCGCGTAAGTACTGGGATCAGATCGCCCGGGAGTTGAAGCTGGTGTACACCGCGCCCACTGCGCAGGCGGCACGAGCACAACGAGGGCTGCCAGGTCACCTTCCTCGGCGCGGAGTTCAACAAGGGCTGCCAGGTCGACTTCCGCGAGGCGGAGTTCAACGAGGGCTGCCAGGTCACCTTCCTCGGCGCGGAGTTCAACGAGGGCTGCCAGGTCACCTTCCTCGGCGCGGAGTTCAACGAGGGCTGCCAGGTCACCTTCCTCGGCGCGGAGTTCAACGAGGGCTGCCAGGTCACCTTCCTCGGCGCGGAGTTCAACGAGGGCTGCCAGGTCGCCTTCCTCGGCGCGGAGTTCAACGAGGGCTGCCAGGTCGCCTTCCTCGGCGCGGAGTTCAACGAGGGATGGCCTATTGGGCCATGGGGTGACGGGTCACCTCCCCTAAGCGGTTGGCCTCCCTACTCGGATTAGTGCGGATGGGGTACACCCCATTCGCACGCCGGGATCTGGAGCAGGGCGCGTGCATCTAGGGTCACCGACTCGTCTCTTGCACGAGCCTGGTCGAGGGTCTAGACCCTAGATGCGCAGCAGGCGCCGTCGCTCAGTGACGATCGTTTTCGGATGGCGGCGCGCCGCGCGCGGGGAGCGTGCTCGAGAAGGTTCGAAATTGCCCATTTGAGACTCAAAAAGGGTCGGTCGCGCGTTTCGAACAACAACAGCCCTGCGACATGTGTCCGGTGAGACCCCGTTTAGTTCGATGGTCCTGGTAGCAGGTCAACGGGCGCCCACTGCCACGCAGCGTTGCAATTGCCCTGACCGCGCTCAACGTGGGTGATCATCACCAGATACCGATGCGGGGTCGAGGCAACGCGTGTGCCCTCGTACGGCGCCACGTCGAGAACGCTGTCGTGGTGAGCGTTGGTGGTGTTTAGAAGGCACAGTCGTTCATGGTCGCCTTTGTGAACGCGCCAGCCGCTGCTCTGCGGATACGCAGCAACGTAGTGCTCTTGGACCGTTCTCCAGGAAGCCCGACCAACGTCAACGACCTGGATCTTTCCGCGCAAGGGGTCGTCATCGTCAGAAGCGTTAGACGTCGCCACGACCGAGGCTCCTGGTGGCAGAGGTGCGGGCGTCGGATACCTCAGCCCACTCTGACCTGAGCAAGCGGACGCCACAACAACCCCAGCGGCCACGGCCGCCCTCTCTGCCCAAATCAGCACCGGCTGAGCGTATCTAGCAGCGTGGGACGCCGGCCCCCTGCAAGGCTCCCATAACACCGTGTTTCCGAGGTGCGCGGCAGCTTCGGTGCCGCGACCAGTGACGATCGTTCGATCGCGGCGCGCCAGCCGCGGGTGCCGGGCTCATGAGTTGTCCGAAAGGCCGGTGTTCGCGACTCAGGTGAGGTCGCAATCTTTGTTTCGAGCAGCTGGTGTGCGGAGGTGGCGCGCCTGCGGTCAGAGATCGCGGCGATGCAGTATCCGAGCTACGCCTAGTTCACGCCGCACCGAGGCGTTGGTGAGTCCGTCCACCATCACGTGGGCTCCCAGCCAGACCGCCCCTGCCTGAGAGACGAGCTGGCGGCAGGCCACTGCTTGCGCCCCAGTCTCGATCCAGTCGTCTACGAACAGGACGCGATCTCCAGTGCGTAGGCAGGAACGCCGTAGCGCCAGTTCCAGATGCCTGTCCTGGTAGTCGGGGACCGTCAGTTGAGTCAGCCAGCGGTCGTCGTCCGAGGCTCGCTCGGGCTCTTTGCGCACTTCAGCGACCCGATGCCGAGGTGGGCCGCTACGAGGAGAGCGACCGCGAAGCCGCGTGATTCGGTTCCCATGACCACGGTCGCAGCAGCCGATGCTTGAGAATTCAGTCCCGCCAGACAAGCACCCAAGCCCGCCACGATTTCGGGGTGACGCCACCATTCCGAGTCGTCCGCGTATCTGTACTCGCTCCAAGGGTCCGTACGCCAGGTGAAGGATGCGACGAGGCGCTCACGCACCACCTCCGAACTCGTAGCCACGGATGAATGATGACGCAATCGCAACGCCGGGCGTGTTCGGGTCGGAATTGTGCGACCTATACAACGCCCTCTGTCCGTCCCGAAACGATCATCACTGGACGGGGACACGCCGTGCGCGGGTTCCGACCAGATGGCGAGTTCGAAAACCCGAGAATGATGACTCGATAACGTCGCGCTCGTAGTTTCGAGCGTGGGCGAGGACGGTGGAGGATTGAGGTCGGCGCTAGCGCAGATTGGCGGTGCGCTCAGGTGGCTGCTCGTGCGTGCTCCGGCTCGCCTTTACGGCCGCGGTGAGGAAACGGGAGGCTCCAGTCCCTGGATGTACTGGATCGCCTTCGCAGGGATGGCCGGTGCTGGTGCGGCTGTCGGAACCCTCGTCGGCACCGTTGCCGGAGTCGATCTCGGTGACGCTGCGGCCAGCGGCGCTGTGCTTGGCATGGGGGCCATGGTGTGCTGGGTGCTTTGGGGCATTGGGTTGTTGCCGTTCTCGCTCTAACGGGTCGGCTGCGCGTGGAGCAAGGCGACCGGTGGTTGAGGCGCCCAAGACGGTGGTGGGATCGGTAGAGAACCGTACCGGTGGTGGCGGCTAGGTCAGAAGTTTCTGTCGGTCAGACCGAGCCGGCGCCAGGCAGCGGCGGCTTCCACCGGGGGTAGCCAGGTGACGTCGTAGATGGCGTTGTCGGTGCACATCTTCCGCCAGACGCCGAGATTGATCCCGAGGAAGCGATGACGCCGCTGGGTGCTCGGCCGCGCTCCGTACGTGAAGTGTCCTTCGTCGAGTTCACGGACCGCGGGCCAATCTGGGCCGTAGTCCTCCTCGGAGGGATCCTTGGAGCCGCCTGGCCAGTACCCGATCCCGGCGGCGGCAAGCGAGGCATGCAATCGCTGCGAGTTGGCCCAGGCGTACTGGGTGCCTTCGCACGCCGCGACGCTGTCGCACATCGAGCAGCATGCTGACCCCGCCCTTGTTCAGGCTGTCCAGAAACGACGAGGCATCGAAGCCGTAGACCCCGATCGTCCTCAGCTGGTGCATCAGCGATCACCCCTCCCTGCCTTGCTGCCCGCGCCGACGGTGACCGGAGCGGGCAGCGGGGGTCGCTCAGGCGACCGCGGTGCCTTCCAGCTCGATCATCTGGCCGGGGATCGCCAGCCGTGTCACGCCGAGCATGGTGGTGGTCGGCGCTACCTGGGCTGCTCCCAGCCGCGACGCCAGCACTCCGTAGTGCTGGAAGAGCAGGTCGACGTCGGTGGTGTACACGTTGAGCCGCACGAGGTTGGCCAGTGACATGTCGGCCGCGGCCAGCACCGCCTCCAGGTTGTCCAGGCTCAACGCAACCTGTGCTGTCATGTCTCCCTCATGCTGAGGAGTTCCGTCGGCTCCCATCGCGGTCTGCCCAGAGCAGTACAACGTCCGGGTGTGGCCGGTGATCACCTCGCCCTGGTTGAACCCCATCTCCACCGACCACGTCACCGGGTTGACGGCCACTCGTTCGATTGCCACATCAGCTCCAATCAGATTCCATCGGGGTCGCCCGCATTCGGGCGTCGCCGCGGTTCGGCGGCGCGTGACCACCCTGACGCTGAATCACGACACCTTGTGTCAGGTATTTCGGTAACGTCTTCGTCGTGCGAGCTGACCGGCTGGTGTCCTTGGTCCTGCTGCTGCGTCAGCGCGGCCAGTTGACCGCGGATGCCCTAGCCAAAGAGCTCGAGGTCTCCCCGCGCACCGTCCTGCGCGACATCGAAGCGCTTTCCGCGGCCGGCGTCCCCGTCTATGCCGAACGTGGCCGGCACGGTGGGTACGCACTCCTACCTGGGTTCCGGACCGAGCTCACGGGCCTCAACAACGACGAAGCACTCGCGCTGCTCACCGCTGGCTCGAGGCCAGGCGAGCAGATCTTCGGACTTGGGACGGCTCTCGCCTCAGCAATGCGGAAGATCGTTGACGCCCTCCCCGAAGGCCACCAGGTCGCCGCGACCAACGCGGCACAACGGTTCCTCGTCAACCCCGAGACCGACCTACTTTCCCGTCGCCTGAGCCGGGAAGAGCTGCCCGACGCCACGGTGATGGTGGTGCGACGCGCGGTCCTCGCCGGACGCAAACTGCGGGTCCACTACGCCTCGCGCGGCCAGCCACCCCAATGGCACACAGTGGACCCGATCGGCCTGGTCACCGTGCGAGACAAGGGCTACTTACTGGCCGCCGAGTCCGGCACCGACCGGACCATGCGAATATCGCGAATCCACGCCGCCGAAGAGCTTGTCGAACCAGCCCAGCGACCAGATCAGGTCGACCTCGAACACATCTGGGCACAACGGTGTGCCGAATTCCTGTCCGAGGGCCACATCTCCGTCCAGGTACGTGTGAGCCCGGCGCGCCGGGACGACCTCCTCGACATGGCAGAAGCCGTACGCGCCGAGGAGGCCGAACCGGACGGCTGGCTACGCCTCGAAGTCACCTTCCAAGATCTCTGGCACGCAGAGTGGGCGCTGTGGCAGCTCTGCACCAACGCTGAAGCGCTCGCCCCGCCCGAACTGCGCGCTTCCCTGCACGCTCGGGCAGACGCAGTCGCCGACCGCTACCGAGCCACGGCTGAGCCCGACCCGAACTAGACGTCCATCCATGCCTGCCCACTTCAGGAGTGATGTCGAAACTCACCAACACCGGCGCAGCTCACGAACCGAGCGGTGTCGAAACAACCCCCACTCGGTGTTGAACGAGACCTCCATAGCCACCACCCAGAAGACGAACCTCGACGGTCGGCCGGCCGGATGCGGAACCCCGACCCCGGAAGCACCGACAGCAACAGTCAGCGGGAGGACGATGACGAGCCAGTTCGCGATGTCCGGTCCACTCGTCGCCCATAGCAAGCCGTACAGGGCGGACCAGCAACCCAGTCCCGCAGCGCCAATCCAGGCCAGTCGTCGGGCCATCGTGCGCACACGGATCGACGTGATCTTCGTCGGTGATGCCGCAGGCGGCGGCGCGGGTTCGGGCTCGGTCTCGCCGTACGGGGAAGGTGGCGGCGCGGGGGGCACAGGTTCGTCGACCACCGGCGCATCGACGATGTCGTCGGTCCAGTCGGATTCCTCGCCCCAAAGAGGCTCGTTGGCGAGCTCTGCGTCCGGCCGCGCCGGATCAGCCAGAGCCGCTTCGTACGCTGCACGCAACTCCGGATCGGACAGGATCCGGAACGCTTCATGCAGCACGGCGGTGCGCTGCTCCCCCACCGGACCGACGATGTCGGGATGGTTGAGTCGCAACTGTTTGCGGTAGGCCGCCTTGAGCCCGGCCGGTGTCACCGTCTCGGTGACACCGAGCGTCTCGAAGTGTGTGAAGGCAGCCTCCGTCGTCATCCGTCGAGCCCCTCGACGCGCGTCGGGCCGAGGTCGTAGGTGGCCTGCTCGACACTCCACTGCGACGCGCCGGCGTCAAGCACGGCGTTCAGGACGACGGCACGGGCCGCGTCCATCCGCACCACTTCGACGGTGTGCTTGCCGTTCTTGTACCGGTAGATGTTGCCGGACGTGAACAGCGGCGCCGGGACGGAACTGACCACCGTCCGGCGCACACTCGCGGGCACGAACTGCAGGGCGGACTCGGCCAGCTCGGCAGCCTCGTCGACTGGCGACCCATTGGACGCGCCGCTGGGCTCCGACGCACTCGAGCGCACGGCATCACTTGTCACGACACCCTTGCGCCGCTGCGCGGTGCCGCTGGCGCAGTCGTAAGTGACGCGCCGGGCCAACTCCCAGTCGCCGGCTGGTCGGTAGGCCTTGCCGTCCTGGCGCAGCGGACGTTCGACGGTGATGACCTGAATGAGCGACGGGGTCGCCAGCCAGCCGACGCGGCGCTGCACCACGTCACTTCCACGACGGCGCGGCTTGGTGTACTGGTGCACCCCGTCGGCGATGATCTCCCGCTTCGACGGGACAGGAACCGATCCGCTCGGCACCACGTCACCGGCACGCACCAGTGCGGTCGAGCGGTCGGGCGATGCTCCCCCGCGCAGCACCAGCGCCGTCGAGGAGGATGCGGTGCGAGCCACCGCGAAGTCCTGTGGCATGTCGTCGAAGACCAGCGCGGTTGTGGTGAAGGTCGCCTCGCTCGTGTCACGCGACGAGCCGAGATTCGTGGCGGCTCCCAGGCCGCGTCCGGTCGCTGTCGGTCGTCCAAGTTCACCCATGCGCGTGACGGTGCGACGGCAGCTACAGAACAACGGGGACAGCGCAGTGCTCCCTGACGCGCAGCGGACAGGAGTATGCGCGTGACGGTGCGACGGCACGCATAAACCGCGGCTGCTGCCTCATCTCGCCAGACCGGCCGAGCCACGTCGCACCGTCGAAGACATGAGCATCAACTACCGCAAGCGCGTCTCCCCCGGCCCCCTGAAGTTCCAGTTCACGCAGAACGGTCTGTCCTCGGTCTCTCTCAAGGTCGGCCCGATCACCAGCCGACTGTGGTCGCGCACCCAGAGCCGCCGTTCGGTCTCCTCGGTCAACTTGCCGGGGGGCTTCTCCTACCGCGGCGGTCGCTGATGGCGCTGCTCGGGCGCCCGCCATTCCACCTGACATGACCTATCGACCCGCGAACAAGGATCTTCCATGAGCACCGTTGACGCGACCGGAGCCGTTCACGGCACCGACGGGCGCTTCACCGGTGACGTCGCCGCCGAATCGTCCGGGTCGCTGGATGGCGTATCAGCTCAGCAGCCCGTCGAGCGGTCCTTCGAGGACGCCGCCATCGCGAACGACGACTGGTCCTACCTGAAGGCGGGTGGCAGTGACCACGACACGTTCACCGACTCCGTCACCGATGTCGCCCACACGATCAACCTCGAGTTTCCCGAACCGGACCGCCCGCGGCTGCATGTCGAGCCCGAAACCTTCGGCGAGTCCGGGCCGACCTTCCGCGTCGGGTCTCGTCGCATCGACGGTCACGGCCACGAATGGATTACCGCTCGCGAGGTGTCGATCCACGAGCTCACCGACGATCCGACCGCCACCGGCAACGACGCCGCGCGTGCGATCGCGCGTCGCCTGCAACAGCACTACGAACAGTCCCTGAACGGAGTCCTGCGATGAACACTCACCGCTTCTCCGCTCGCGTCCAGACGGCGGTGCCCGATGACCACCATTGACGCCACGGGCACCCTGCACGATGCCAAGGGACGCTTCGCCGGCCATGTCGCCGCCGAACCGACGACGGATCTTTCTGTCGCGCCGCCGGTCAACCCGACCGAGCGAGCAGTCGCCAAGATGGGTGAACTGCTCACCGAGGCCTACCCCGACGAAACGGTCGAGGTCGAGTTCGAGCCGACCTACGACGGTGACGGCTGGCAGATCAGGCAGATCCGGCTGGTGGACTACGCCGAGCAGCACTCGGAGCGGGTGTACTTCGACGACGAGGTGCGCATCAGCCTCGACGATGCAGCCACTGCGTTGAGCGAGCACGACTGGGACTGGGCGCACCGTCGCGACGAAGAACGTGCGTACCTCGAGTTCGGCGGGCGGTCCTGATGTCGACGATCGACCAGTCCGGAGCGATCCACGACGCCAAGGGGCGCTTCGCCGGCCACGTCGCCGCCGAATCCACGACCGGGTTGTGCGCTGAACTGATTCACGATGAACCCCAGCCGATCCTCACTGCCATGCCCGAGATCGAGGAGCTGCAGCGGCAGCGGGACGAGATCTGCCGCACAATCGATGAGGCGAAGTGGCGCGCGAACGCCGCGCAGGTCAAGCACGACTACCCGACCGCCGAATCCATCGCTGTGTCCTTCGACCGCGAGGACCGCATTTACCACCTCGACGCAGTGCTCGCCGCTGACGAGCAGCCGCTCTACAACAGCTTGGACTTCGATGCCGTCTCGGACGAGACCCTCGACATCGCCCTTGTCGGAGGCGACGCACACCTCGACGCCGTCGGTGCACGCGACTACCCCGGGCAAACCCTGTTCGGTGGCGGGCAGGTTCTCCCGTTGGACCGGCTCGCCACGATCGGCCGCAGCCAGGACTCCGATCCTCCCGAACTGCCTGACTTTGGCAGCACGGACGACGCTCTGAACGAGCGTGTGCTGTCGATCCTGCACGGCCCCGGACAGCGGTTCGAGAGCTTCGAGGACGCGCACCCGTCGGTGTGGTCCAGACAGGTGCAGCAGGTCGGGCGGAGCATGGCCGGCGACAGCGAAAACGTGGTCGGTTACAACGCTCAGTTGGTCATCGAGCGGGACGGCGACAGCGGCATGACCATCGGTGCTGTCCGCGGACACCAGTGGAACACCCGGTACGTCCAGCACGACTGGCTGACCAACGACGAAAGCGCCGAGAGCTACGACGCCGTCACCGAGATCCAACAGAAGTTGCACGAGGTCTTCCGCCAGGAGCTGCAAGACATGGACCGCCACAACCACCAGCAAGGAGCCTGAAAAACATGTCGACCATCGACCACAGCGGAGCCATCCACGGCAGTGACGGCAGGTTCACCGGCCACATCGCCGGGGAGTCCATCGCCGAACTCTCAGACGTGACGACTGCGCCGGTCATCGAAGCGATGCCACAGGAAGAGTACGACCACCAAGTTGAGGTCAACCGGCAGATGTCGAACCGCGCTGGCTCGACACAAGCCGCCGGAAAATCCTGGAGCGACGAGTGCCAGAACCAGCACGTCTACCTCACGCTCAAGCGGTTCTGCCCGGAGGCGACGCAGGTGGTTGGCCACTTGACGGACAAGCATTCCGACGACGGTTCGTGGTACTTCTCGATGCGGTCGGCGACGGACGCCAACGGCGCCGAGATCGACCTGCCGCGCCCACTATCCTACGAGTGGCTTCCGGAGGACACCGCCGCACAGTTTGCGTCCGATGACATCGACGCCTGGGAGGGTGACGACATTTCGATCCCCGTCGAGTCGTCGAAGGCACCCGACTGGGACGACGAAGAGGCACGCGCCGCGCGTGTCGATTCGTTGATGCAGCGGCTACACAAGGAAGGCGGCAGTGACCTCGACCCGGACGAGATCGGGAACGCGTACTCTCACGACTTCGGAGCGGACGTCGAGAACATCGCTGCGTTCATGTCCCGTGAACCTGAGTACTCCGGCGGCGGACAGCCGGAGCTGTATGCCGAACAGGCTTACGCCGCCAGCGAGACTAGCGGTTACAACGTGGGCGCGTACGTCGTCGCGCCGGACGGTTCGCAGATGCAGTTCGGCACATGGGTGGATGACAACGACATCTCCGATGACGCCGCAGCTGAAGGAGCTGATCAGGTGCGCGCCACGATGTCGGCGATCGACCGGCACTACAACCGTGCCGCCGACAACGCGCGCCGCCTCGGCTTGCGCGGCCGAATCTGAGGAGCGACATGTCGACCATCGACCCTTCGGGGGCTGTCCACGGCAGCGACGGACGCTTCACCGGGCACATCGCCGCGGAGTCCGTCGAAGACCTGCCGTCGACGGACGCTGTCGCACTGGCCGATCTCGGCCTGGACCCGGGACAATCGGAGGAGATCGACCCCTACGACCTGACCGACGCGAGCATCGACGCGGCACGCATCCAGCGCGACACCGACGGAACCTACCGCCTGGAAGTCGATCGGTACATGGATCTGACCGCGGACGGCGCCATCTCCGATAGCTACCTGGAAACCCGCACCACGCTCGTCTCGGCGTATGCCAAGGCACACTGGGGCGCCGACATCGACGATTCGACGACTGAGTGGGACAACACCCGCGTCACCTGTTCGATCCCGCTCGACGGCGCCGGCGACACCTCGCAGGTCGGTCAGGCACTGTTCAACGACCAGTCAATGCTGAAGTTCGACGACGCCTATGGCGACGAGCAGACCATCCCCGACCTCGGCCGGTATCTCGGCGGCATCGACAACATCAACCGGTCCATGAACGACCAACTGCGTGCGCGGATGGACGCGGTAAACCCCCGAGCAACACTGGCGAGGGGCAATCAGGAGGAACTCAACCAGGAGCTTTACGAAGCTGTTGCCGCGCTCCCGCCGCAGGCCGTCTCCGACCTGAAGACGTTCGGCGGACCTGATCTGGGCAAGGTCTACCTCGACGCGCGCTTCGGCACGGACGTCGGTGAGAACCTGCCCATGCGAGTACGCAGCCAGCGCGAGATCCAACAGTCCCTCAGTGACGGAGTCCAGGACTCTATAGCCGCGGCTGCCGATGTTCAGGAGCGCGAAGGTGACCGCATCATGCACCGCGAGAAGCTGCGTGAGGTCGTCGCCGGCCAGCCGCGCCTGTCGATCTCCGACGCCGGGGATGAGCGTGTCCGCGTCGAACGCAGGTAGGACTGACCGCCGATCGGCCCCGCCGTTCTATCGGTCATGACAACCGTTGATCCGTCCGGCGCACTGCACGACGCCAAGGGTCGCTTCGCCGGGCACGTCGCTGGCGAGTCCGGTTCGACGCTGCAGGACGAGGACCTGGAGCACCTGCGCGCCACGCTGTCCGGGTCACCGGTGGACGAGGACTCCAAGACGGACGGACCCGTCGGTTTCGAGGTCGCCGCAACCCCCGATGGCCGCAGACGCCAGCGCGAACACCTGCGGCAGATGACTGACCGGCTCGACACGCAGGCGATCTCCGATGTCGTCTGCATCGCCCGCTCCTCGATGCCAAATGTCCGTTCGATTTCGGTCGCTCGAGCGACCAGCGGATCACCCTGGTCATTGGACGGTGTCTACGACGACTCATACCGGTACCTCACCTGCGACGACGAGTCCTGGCAGGACATCGATTCCCTTGTGCGAGAACTCGATCCGTCCGCGCGCTGGGCTCAGTCGACTGAGAACGACGACAACTACTTCTATGCCTCCCTCCCTATCCCGCAAGGAGCTACCGATGACCACCGTTGACCCGTCCGGCGCACTGCACGACGCCAAGGGGCGGTTCGCCGGACACATTGCCGCCGAATCGACCGGTGACCTTGACGTGACCGAACAGCCCAGCGTGACGAGCGCACGTCGCCTGCACGCCATCTTCGACGAGGCGTATGTCGCCTTCGCACAGAACAGCCGCTGACCAATGTCGACGGTCGATGCCAGCGGAGCCATTCACGGATCGGACGGGCGGTTCGCCGGTCATATTGCCGGGGAATCCTGCGCCGAGCTCACGGTGCCCACCGTGTCGGCGTACGACGACGCGCCGCAGCACATCACGGACGCGGACGCCTTCGCTGCAGCCAACACTGCGGCGCGGGGCAAGACATGGGCTCTCAAGGACGACGTTGACGCAACGGCCTACGACTACCACCGCTCTGTCGGCAAGGCGCTGTTTCCCTCGGCCACTGCGATGCAGCTCGACATGGAAGACCTTGGCTGCCCGTGGAAGGTGACGTACATCGACGACTCCGGTAGCGCCGTCACCATGCCGGGAGGATCCGCTCAGCACCTCGCGACCAACCCGTTCAACGACACCGACGACGATTTCGCCGACGATGCGGACCGTGAGGCCGCTTCGTTGATCTCCGTGGACGAGTTCGACGACGCAAAGTTCAGCGACTACTCGGCGTGGATGGAGGATCACTCCACTGTCACGGAGACGGGCAGGGACATCGAGGGCGACCGGTTCGTCAGCCAGCGCACCATCCGGTTCGACACCGTGGACCCGACCCGGTCGCCGGCGACGTCGTCCGGACTGCCGGACTATGACGCTGCCGACCAGCACATCCAGGACGCCCTGGACACGATCGCCCTAGATGGTGACTACGACGACTTCGGCAACGTCCGTGACCTGGACGATCAACAGTTCGCTGAGCAGGTCGAGCGGGTTGCCGATGACGTCGACGGCAACTTCCCGCCGGAGTACGGCGACACCCGACTGTCGATCACGGTGTCGCGCTACAACGACTTCGTCTCCGTCGGTACCCACACCTACGGACCCGACGGACTCTCGACCGTTCGCACCGGGTCCTACCTGACCCGTTCGTTGACCGTCGATCCCGAGGCGACCGGATCGGACCAGGCGCGCGCCATTGCTACCAAACTGCACGGCCTTTATCGCAAAGCACGACAGGGAGCCTGAACATGACGACCGTTGATCCGTCCGGAGCACTGCACGACGCCAAGGGCCGCTTCGCCGGGCACGTCGCCGGCGAGCCCGATGCCGACCTGGCGAACGACCCGGAATACGCCGGGTGGCCGAGCGAGGAGCCGGAGTACGAAGGTGACCTGCCGCCGTACGGCAAGCCGGAGGAGCCACTGCCCGATCTACCGGAAGAGCCGTTACCGGACATCTCGAGCATTGAGTCACTGTCGCGGGTGGAAGCACATCGCGGTGGGCTCGCCGAGCGCGACGTCACGATCGGGTCCATGCCGAAGGGCGACGCACAGACGCAGCACTTCCAGGTGCAGGGTCTGCGGTACTCGGTGACCTACTACCCCGACCAGGCGCTCGGGGACGACAACTACCCCGTCCGCGGGGACTACGTCGGTGAGCTGTATTGCACCGGCCCGGACGGTGAACGGCATTCGGTACGGCACAGCCCATCGGGTGCGGTCAGCGGGAACGCACCGTGGGTCGCCGCGGCCGAGGGCATGGTGCGGCACATCCGACGTGACGCGACCTCGAAGCTGTCGCGGGGCAAGAAGCCGGACCGTTTCGAGCACATGCCGGCGCAGACTCGTCTGGAGTTGGAGCCGCACGAGTTCCCCGCGTACGACCGGGTCGTCATCGAGCGCACTTACGGCACCGGCTTCTCGGTGCTCGCCGAGAAGGACGGCGCGGCGACCCGGTTCGAGGGCGGCGCCGAGTTCAGCGACAGACGGTTGAAGGATCTCCTCGGCTGACCGGCCAGACGGCGTCGCACCGTCCGGTCATGTCTGTAGCAACCCTGGAACGAACACCCACCGAGAATCTCACGCTGCCGCGTGAGATCGCGCCCAACAAGCACGGCCACCCGCGCATCCTGCTGCGCGACACGTCTGTTAAGTCGTGGCTAGATCCTCAATCCGGGTTCTTGACCCCGGCGAGTCACTACCGGACCATCCTGGTGATCCGTCCTGAAGGCCGCTGGTCGATCGTCCACCTCCAAAGCATTCGGAAGCAAGGCGTCAGCAAGAACGGGAAGCCGTGGACTCGGTGGATGACCGGTAGCATCGAAACATTCCGGCTCTGCCGCGACGGTCGCGTCCAGCGGCTCACCATGTCCCGCCGCGCCGGGGCCCGCTGGACGGGGAGCCATTGGGTGCCGATTCCGAAACCCGATTGGCTGGCAACTCAGCTCGGACCGGACGGCTCAGACCTCATTCGCCGGCACGGTCTCACTGAACCGCGGCGGGCTGATGACCTCATGCCGTTGTTCAGCTACTTCGGTTCACTCGACGCCCACTCGTCCGCCCACATTCAACGCGCGATGGTTGGCGCGCCGGACCTCCCGACGTTCACCCGCAATCTGTTCGGGGTGCTCCGGTATCGGTCTGACCTGGTGCGCGCAGTGGCGCAGTCCGACTTGAGCACCATCACGGTCGCCCATGCGCTTCGACTCGTTGCGCCGGTCGACTGGATCGTTCAGTTCCTGAACAGCACGAGAGTCGAAAACCCATGGGCGTCCAACGTAGGTCGGATCGAGAAGCACCTGCGCAACCTGGACGAGCGCTCGATTCGTCGGTTGTGCCTCGGGCAGCGTGCGCAGATGTGTGACGGTGCCAAGGTCACTCTCAACGGTCTGGGCGACCTGGCACGGTTCCCGGTTGACCCAACAGTGACTCGCGTCGAGTCGTGGGCGGACCTGCACGACAGGCTCGCTCGGGCCCAGCGTGACCAGTTGCGCCGGCAACAGATTGAGCGTCTCGGTGGGATGACGCGCGACCTGACAGTCCAGCAGAAGCCTGACGTGCTGAGGGAGTCCATCAGCCATGTCGAGTCGTCGCTCGTGTCGGCCAAGCTTCCCGACGGCTACCGGATCACGGTGCCGCGCACCGCTCTCGATCTCGTCGAATGGGGCGACCGGCTCCACAACTGCATCGGTGGGTACGCCCACGCATGGAATACCGGACGGTCCATCCTGGGGTCGGTTCATCACGGCGGGGACCTCATTGGCGCCTTCGAGTTGGTTCAGCCCGACTCCGGGAACGCCTGGAAGGTCGAGCAGATGCTCGGCAAACGCAACCGAGGGCTTGAGCCCGAGGTTCGCTCGGCGGTCGAACAGGCGATGACGCAGGCCGGTGTCGACGTCCCGCAGACGTACTGGGGATCGCGCTGATCGCTCAGTCGTCTCCGAAAACCGTTGCAGGACAGTAAGAACCGCCGACCGCAGGAAGCAGTCGGCGGTTCTTGGTCGCTCAGGCTGCGACCAGGGACCGTTGGAACGCGATGACCGTGCCGGTGGATGTCACCGCGAATGCCGGGTCGTTGGACGATTCCGGTTCGACGACGAACCCACCGTCCGGTGCGGGGCGCACGGCATACCGTCCGTTGAGTGCGATCCGGTGGTCGTAGGCGTACCGCTGGACCAGGGTGAGTGCGCGCTCAGAGGTCATCGTCACCAACCCCCACCAGTGCCGGCTCGTCGTCGTCCTCGCCGAACGCGGCGATCTTCTCCTCGAGCTCGTCCTCGGAGTCAGCCAGCAGCGTTGTGATCTCACCCGTTGTGGGGTTCTCGACCTGCGCGACGAACTCCGGTCGCACCTCTTCGTCGAGGGCGACCTGCTCTTCGCGGCCCTTGAGAAAATCCATGAAGCCCATGTCCGGTCAGCTTTCTGTTGTAGTGGATTCTGTTGCGTTCCAACCCGCTTCGTCGGCGAACTTCTCGTAAGACTTGGCGGCGTGGTCGATGGCGGCAGTCACCGTCTTGGTGTCGCCACGGCTCCAGCCGGCGATGTATCCGGGGCTGAATGCTTCGCAGTCGGAGGAGGACAGACCGCCCTCACGGCGCAGCAGATAGCTGAAGGCCTCGGCCTCCGACTCCATCCGGCCCCGGTGGGTCGTGTAGTCCGCGGCATCGTCATCGACGTGCCCACACGCGACGTGTCCGATCTCGTGCGAGGCGGCCTGCACCTTCTGCTCGACGCTGAGGCGCGAATCCACGACGACGCTCTTCGACCTCGGCTCGACGTAGGCCATCGTGCCCTTGAGAGTCACCGGGTCGCAGCCGGGAATCTCCTTCTCCTCATACGAGTAGCCCTTGGACACCACCCAGTCACGCATCCCGTCGAGCATCTCCTGGGTGCCCCCGATGGCGGGACGGCTCGGGTGCTGCGGCACCGGGTCACCGTCGGTCTGCGTCACGTCGAACACCGCGCACGGCGTCGTACCGACCATGACCTTGCGCCGGACCGTCTTGTCCGGGTCGTCCTTGTCCTGGACGCTGATCCATTTGGTGACCGGCGCCTGGATGTAGAGGGCCGAGCCCTTACCGGAGGTGATCTTGCGTCCGGCCGCGTTCCACGCCTTCGCGCCCCGCGCGTCGATCGTGCCCATCCGGGCAAGAACCTCGTGGACGTCGGTGATGCCTTCACGGCGGGCGACCTGCACCGCGGCAAGCAACTGGTTGTTCGTCGACCAGCGCGACATACCGTTGGCAGCGCGTGCGTCCAGGTAGGCGGTGAGCTGACCCGACTCGACGAGCTGCTCCACCGCGTTCGACAGATCAGCCTGCATCGCCTTCAAGCGGGCATCCCGGTCCAGCGCGCCGTAGTTGCCGGACTGCGACGCCTCCATCGACAGGTCGGTGTCTCCTTCACCGGCAACGCGCCCCGCGAACCGGCCCTTGGCGTCGTGCAGGGTACCGGTGGCGTCGATAGTCGTCATCGAGTGCAACCCGTCTGGGCACGAGCGGCGTAGCCGTGAGTGGTCATCGCGCGAACTCCGTTCTGTGTAGGCGGTGGTACCCGTAGGAATGGCGGCGGAGTGTTTCCCCCTGATGGCGGGCGACCGAGCACAGACCCTGGAAACGAACGGTGCGACGCATTGGACGTCGCACCGCTCAGACATGCCTCTTGAACAAACCCTCGACGCCGCCCTGGCTGCTGATCTCGCCCTCGCCGAACGAGCCACCGGCCGACTACGGCGCATTCGTCAGCACCGGATCGGCCAGACCGCGCAGACGATCGTGTTGCTGCGTATCTTCAACATCGAGCACTACATCGCCTGGGTCCACACCACCCGCGACGCGATCAAAGCCGGCGTACTGTCCGAGCTCGAACTCACCCAGGCAGCCGCACACCGCTTCCGTTGGCGCCGCGACCTCCACCTCGGTCTAGCTGTTCTGTCCACGGACGTTAGTTACGGCGAGTCGACTGGAAAGTGAGGAAGACCTCCGGGTGAGGTGTGGAGCTACCACGCACCCACATTCACCACGGAGGTCTTCATGTCCCACGCTAACGCGACGCTCACACCGGCTGGCCGGCTCCGCTTGGCCAAGCTCATCGTCGATGAGCAGTGGTCCTACGCGCATGCTGCTGAACGGTTTTCGGTCAGCATCACGACCGCACGCCGCTGGGCGTTGCGGTACCGGGAACATGGCCCGGCAGGGATGACCGACCGATCCTCACGACCACACCACTGTCCCCACCAGTTGCCGCGGCGCACTGAACGCCGGATTATCAACCTGCGGGTGACACGCCGGTGGGGTCCGGCCCGTATCGCCTACCACCTGGGGTTGAATCCCTCGACCGTGCACCACGTGCTGCGCCGGTACGGCTGCCCGCGACTGAAGTGGACCGACCCCGCGACCGGGACCCGCATCAAGGCATCCTCACGCGACAAGCAACGGTATGAACACCAGGCACCCGGTGACCTGGTGCATGTCGACATCAAGAAACTCGGGAAGATCCCCGACGGCGGTGGGTGGCGCATCACCGGACGCGGTTCGGCTCAGGACCGACGTGCCGGCGTGGCCCGTGACCGTGCCGCACGTCAGGGCGCATCATCCTCGCGTGGCTACGTCTACCTCCACCACGCCGTCGATGACCACTCCCGGCTGGCCTACTCAGAGATCCTCAGCGATGAACGCAAGGAGACAGCCGCAGCGTTCTGGAAGCGTGCCCAACAGTTCTTCGCTCGCCATGGCATCACCGTCAAAGCGGTCCTGACCGACAACGGCGCCTGCTACCGCAGCCGGTTATGGGCCAAGACGCTCGGCACGCGCATCAAACACCGCCGTACCCGCCCCTACCGTCCGCAAACCAACGGCACGGTCGAACGCTTCAACCGGACCCTGCTGGAGGAATGGGCTTACGCGTGCGCTTACACCTCAGAAGTCCGACCGCCGTGCGACCTACCCCGAATGGCTCCATCACTACAATCACCACCGCGGCCACACCAGCCTCAAGGGCCAATCACCCATCGACCGCGTGCCTAACCTCTCCGGACAGAACATCTAGGCCGATTATGAGCAGCAGTCCGCCCATACGGCATGGGCGATGCGGAAGACGTCGCCGCCGACCTGCGGGACCTGTCACTACCAGGTAGGCGCGATGGTCCCGCGCGTCGGTCGATACGAACTGTCGGACCTCACCTACGCTGCAGCCGGGATCTGTCCAGCTGACCGGTTCTGATGGCGTGAGCCGAACGTACTACGCGTACGATACGTCTTGCACATATGCGGTTCCAGCGGCTACCGCACGCGTCGTATGGCTACCTGGCTACCGGTTTCAGTCGCAGTGTTACGGCGTGTCGGATGCGAGTGGCGGGGTGCGCAATGGACGCCGGATCGCGACTGCCACGACAAATCAGCAGGTCACAGCACAGACACGGGCGTCTTCCTCATCGCCACCTGAGAAAAGACGTGATGTGCGAGGGTCCATTGTTCGCGGTCACTACTGGTTGGAGAACGCTTCGACCTTGCGGCGCTCGCCGGAGACGATGATGAGATCCCCGTCCTCGACCACCGTCTCGGCGGTCGCGTGGGTGAAGTCCTTGCCGGTGGCCTTGACGCCGACGACCGTGACGCCCCATTTCGAACGGACTGCTGCCTCCGCGAGAGTCTTGCCGAGAATGCTGCGCGGTGGGCGTGTACGAACGATGGCGAATCCATCGTCGAACTCGATGTAGTCCAGCATCTTGCCGCGCACGAGGTGAGCTGTACGACGGCCCATTTCATGTTCGGGGCGCACGACGTGCTCAACCCCGACCTGCTCGAGGATCTGCGCTTGGGCCTTGGTGGTTGCCTTGGCCCAGATATGCGGTACGTGCAGACCGCGCAGGACGAAGGCTGCGAGCACACTTGCCTCAAGGCTGGACCCGATGGCAACGACGGCCCGGTCGAACTCATGCACAGACAGCTGGCGCATGGCTTCTGCGTCGGTCGCGTCGGCCTGAACGACGTGGGTGAGCCTGCCTGCAACAGCTTGGACAGGGCGCGGGTCTGCGTCGATGCCCAGGACTTCCATCCCATCACTCTCGAGCTCCAGCGCAAGAGATTTGCCGAAACGGCCGAGTCCGATGACGACGACTCCGCCGCCAGCTCCGATGCGCTTAGCCAATGAGGGGCCATCCTTCCGGGTAGGTGTATCGGCGTCCGCGCTTGCGCAACGCCAGAGCCGACACTAGGGTCACCGGCCCCAACCTCCCCAGGAACATCAGGGCAGCCAATACAAACTGACCCGATTCCGGCACCTGGGCAGTGATTCCGGTGGACAACCCGACCGTCGAGAAGGCACTCGTCGTCTCGAAAAGCACGTCGCGGAAGGGCAGACCGGTGAGTTGAGTGAGGAGCATGGTCGATCCCACAACGGCAGCAACCCCCAGTAGAGCCACGGTGATGGCCTGCCGCACAGTGCGATCGCCGATCCGCCGGCCGAACGCGACCACATCATGCTCGCCACGAACCTCGGCAACGATGACGAAGAATAGGACGACGAACGTGGTGACCTTCAGTCCACCGGCGGTGCCGGCCGATCCACCTCCGACGAACATCAGCATGATTGTGCCGAGCAACGTCTCGTCGGTGGCCTGCCCGTAGTCCCAGGCATTGAAACCCGCGGTACGCGGCTGCACGGCGTGGACGAAGCCGGCCAGCAGCTTCTGCGCTGGATTCAGTGTTCCGATCGTCGCGTCATTACCCCATTCGCTGAGCGTCATGAACACGGTTCCGCCGACGAGAAGGATCGTGGTCATGAAAAGTGTGAGTTGGGTGTGCAACGACCAGTGCCTGCGTGCACGGCGACGCAGGAGTTCGAGCAGGACGGGGAATCCGAGGCCGCCGATGACGATGGCCACGACGATCGGGAGTTGAATCCAGGGGTCGGTGAGGTAACTCATGAGGCTGTCGCTGAACAGCGCGAACCCGGCGTTGTTGAAGGCCGACACTGCGTGGAATCCGCCGAGTCGCAGAGACTCCAAGAAGCCGAAGCCGTGGCCGAGCCAGAACCTGAGTGTCAGGGCAAGAGCGACGACTGCCTCGACGATGACGGTGATTCTGAAGACTCCCACTAGGACGGTGCGAACGTCGCCGACCCCGCTCTTTGTTTCGGCAGCCGCTGCGATTCGGCTGCGCAGACCTAGCCGCCGGCCGATGAACAGCACCAGCAAAGTGGTCATCGTCATGAATCCGAACCCGCCGACCTGGATGAGTCCGAGGATGACGGCCTGGCCGAAACCGGTCCAGTAGGTCGCTGTGTCCACGGTGACGAGGCCGGTGACACACACTGCACTTGTGGAGGTGAAAAGTGCGGTGACGAATGGTGCGCCTCCATCACCGGTTCGTGCCATCGGGAGCATGAGGAGCAGGGTGCCGATGGTGTTGCCCACCGCGAATGCCGCGACCACGGTCTGCGCGGGGTGACGCAAGAGTCGGGAGCGGGGGGTGGCCCGGGCACCGGTGTCGGAGAGCATCGTCGGTGAGAATGGCACAGCAGCCTGGCCTCCGTCCACTGGGCCCTCGTCCTGTTGAAGTAGCGCCCGATCTCCACAGGCCGAACGCGCCCATCCGCCTGGGATCCCGCGCTCAAGCCTGGCGGGGAGCAAGGCCGTGTTCTTGACGCGGGACACGACCTACCCCGAACGGCTCCATCACTACAATCACCACCGCGGCCACACCAGCCTCAAGGGCCAATCACCCATCGACCGCGTGCCTAACCTCTCCGGACAGAACATCTAGCGGTCGCCTGAACGTTGCCCGCCGAGTCCGCGACACCACAGACCTGTCCGCTGTTCGCTAGGCCGCTGCGTTCCTTGGCAAGGAAGCGACTCGCGTCGCCAGGCCGATGACCTTGACGTGCAAACCGGTCTTCCCATCGGTGTCGACATAGACCCTACGGATCTGCAGGTCGACGACGGACTGCTTGCTTGAGATGAGCCCATCGGCGACGATGCCGTCGAGGGCGTCCTCCATCAGATCCAGTGCCGAGTGCCCGTTCGTAGGGTAGGCCGGGCTCTTGGGAAAAACGCCGTGCGCCCCGTAGTGCATCGCCGGCCGCTTCACACCGTGCGTCAACTCAACCCGCACCGGCCCGATGACCGACCGCCCCTTGCGGTACTTCACGCAACTCGCAGCGATGTGCCCGCACCACGCTTCGCGGCTTTGCGGTTGACGCAGCGGAAGACGCGGGACACGGAAAGAGGCGGTGCGTAGCGGAATGACTGTGGCGTTTGACATGCCGCCCACGGTGCGACGCGGATGACGTCCCGAGGTACCGGCCCGGGGCTGTCGCACCGTGCTGATATGGAACAGGACAACACCTACATTCCGAAGCGCGCACGCAACCTCGTCGCGCTCTCGGTCACCCACAGTCCCCCGACCCCTCCGACCCTCGCCTTCTGCTCAGCCCAGTGGTTCGAGTCGTTCGACGGCGATCGTCTCGCTGATGCCATTGAGATGATCACCTTGCTGGAGACCCATGAGCTGCTCGTCACCTGGGGTGGACTCGCTCCGGTCAGGGATGCCGCTGAAGCCCACGGGATCGCGCACCCGTTCAGTCAGAAGAAGCCGACTGGCGAGATCGCCGTCAAGGCCCACTCCCGCGTGCTCGACCTGGCCGCAGCCACGGGCTCCGAACCGACCACGCAGGCACTGTGGTCGTACCTGGCCGCGAACGTCCGGGACGGAGTCATGGAGAACCTGGCGACCCGTCCGCAGGACCGGCGCACACCCGAAGCCGTGGCGGAAGCGATCCGCACCTCGGCCGTCGCGTATATTCTCAACGAGCGACCCGCTGCGCCGTCCTCCATGTCCGAAGGTCTTAGCAACGGGTCGCTCGCATGCGGAGACTGCGATGACTGACACCTCGATGTCGGTCTGGGCCAGCCAACTGCTCCTCGGCGGTCTTGCCCTGCTGCTCGTTCTCTACTGGGTCCGACGCCTGAGCGAAGCCGTCACCGCAGCCACCGGCTCGACCGACGACGTGGTTCAGCCACCGGTGCTACGTGTACTCGACGGATCCGATCTGAATGAGGACCTCGACACCACGACCGAGCGCGGCATCTACGACTGGGAAGCCGAGGGCGACTTCGACCGCCGGCATCTGACCCTCGTTCCGACCGCGGACTGAACCGCGCGTCGCACCGTCACGAACATGGAACTTCGAACCGCTGCGCGCACCCTGCCTGGAACGATGCGCCCTGCCGCGTCGCCTTCGGTCGAGGAGCGCTGGCCGGACCGGCACGTCCCGGCCGAGGTCGCGCACATGCGCAGCAACGACCTGCAGTGGGCGTGCTCTGGTCATCCGCAGCCGGAGATCTTCTTCCCGAACACCAACCGCGACCTGTCCGCGGCCAAGAAGATCTGCTCGGACTGTCCGGCCAAGCTGATGTGTGGGCGCGCCGGCGTCGAGTCGCTCGAGTCCGGAGTCTGGGGAGGCACGCTGTTGCACAACGGTGTCCCGAACAATCGTCTCTTCACTCGGGAGTACCCCGGTGCAGGACGTAAGAAGGCCACAACACAGTCCGCCTGACCAGCACCGACGAAGCCGCTCAAGCCAAAGTGCTGAGCGGCTTCGTCGTTGTCCGAAGCTGTCCGGTCAATCCCGGATTCTCTGACGCCAAGTCGAAAGGCAGGAAAGTAGGGAATCCAGGTGGCGCATTGGGCGTTCGAGCTACCACTTTTCGAAACTTTGACACCAGGGTTCACTCGGATGAGCCCACTACAGGCCCACAATGGCTCTGTTCAGGTAACATCAGGAGTAATAAGAATGACTTGACATAGGTGTTATGAGCGCGGATGAAAGACCACGACTTCTCGACCCTTACGGCTGGGGGTTAAGGGGTCTACCCCGCTCTGGTCGGCCCGGATAACTGAAAATCTATGCCACGGGCTGTGGCGCAGCTTGGTAGCGCACCTGACTGGGGGTCAGGGGGTCGCAGGTTCAAATCCTGTCAGCCCGACGTAAAAGCCCAGGTGAGAGCAGGTTTCTCGCCTGGGCTTCATCATGTCCGGCGGTCGTTTTCCGTGGTCCCCCTCTGGTCCCCCCACGCTCTCGCCTGCGGTCGCCTGTGGACGTACGGGGCGCCTTGAACCCGCTTCCTGTGGATAAGGGGACCAAAAGGGGACCAGAACGCTTCTGGGAGCACGCCCACGGGCGTCGGAGCGCATCACAGGCCCCGAGACGCCGGGCCACTGCGCCGAGCGTGCTTGCGCTGTCCGGGGGCGGAGAGGAAGGCGTTGGCCTGCTCGGCCGCCGACGCGAGGTGACGGTCGTCGGGATGCAGATAGCCGCGGGTGGTCTCCATCGAGGCGTGCCCGAGGATGTCTTGGAGGACGTGCAGCGGGATACCCGCGTCGGCCATCCAGGTCGCCCCGGTGTGACGTAGCCCGTGCCGGGTGAGGTCGGGCAGGCCGAGCTTCGCGACGATGCCGTCCCAGTTGGTGGCGTCGCGGACGGTCGCGGTGGTGAGGTAGCCGCCCTTCGGACCGACCAGCAACGAGTCCTCCGGTTGCTTGCCGTCGGTGAGTCGTTCCAGCACGGGGCGGAGCGGTTCAAGGATCGGCACGCGGCGCTCTTTGCGGCTCTTGGTCGGCTTGGTGACCAGACCGCCCTTGCCGGGGAACACCTGCCGGCGGATCACGACGAGGTTCTTGCCGAAGTCCACGTCCCCGACCTGCAACCCGGACACCTCCGAGGACCGTGCGGCCAGCAGCGCGGCGAGCATCACGAAGTCGCTGTAGGACTGATGCACCTTCCCGCACGCCCTGGCGAGTCGGTTGAGGGTCTTCATGTCCGGGATCGCGTGCGCCCGCGGGGAGGCGTGTTCGGCGGACTGCCCGCGGAAGGCGTTGCGGTTCAGGCTCCGCTTGGCGCGGTTCTTCGCGGGGTTGATCTGGATCAGCCCGTCCCGCACCGCCTCATCGAGCACCCTCACGAGCGGGGCGATGGTGTTCTTGATGGTCGAGGCGCCGTGGCGCTGCTCCCACTCATCAATGGTCCGGTCGATGATGCCCGCGGTGATCTGGGTGACCGGCAGGTGCCCGAGGGCGGGCAGCACACGGAGCTTCAGCCCGTACCCGTAGGTCTCGCCGGTGGAGGTCGGGTCCAGCCCCCGAGCCCACCGGTCGCCGATGGAGGTGACGAACTCCAGCAGCGTCATCGACACGTCCATGCCCTTGGTCGATGAGCTGCGGAGCTGGTCGAAGAACGTGTGTGCGGCCGCTTCGTCGGGAACGATCTCCGACCTGGTGACACGGCGTTTGGTGGTTGGGTCGGTCCACCGGGGGCGGGCGCGGATGCCGTAGGAGCGGCGCTCCATGTCCGTGGAGACCTTCACGCCGATCGGCGGGACCGGCTTGGGCTCGGCGGTCGGCTGCGGCTCAGCTCTCCGGGGCATGGTCGTGTTCCAGCTCGTCCAGCCAGCGGTCCACGGCGTCGAGCCGGTACCGGGCGATCCCGCCGAGGCGCAGGAACGGCGGCCCCGTGCCGGCCGACCGCCACCGCGACAGGGTGGATTCCGAGACCTTCAAGTACGCCGCGACCTCGCGGCTGTGCATGAGCGACGACACCACGAGCGTTCCGTCGTCGCTCATGACAGCTCTCCGGTGTCGGGGTCGAGGGTGCGGTAGAAGGCTTCCTCGGCCTCGCGGCGGGCTTGGACGTCGGCCATGACGAACTCCACGAACTCGGCGTCGCGGTCGGTGATCGGGATGTCCTCGATCGGGTCGCGGGGTTCTTCGCCGGGCCAGACGGTCTTCCTGGTGGGGCGGTCGTGGTCGAGCCGGGTGCCGCAGGCGGCGACCCATTCGCGGAGTCGCTGCCGGGTGTCGGCGAAGTCGCGGTGCCAGCCGAGCGGCGCGCTGCCGTTCTGGTCGGGGTCGTAGGCGCAGAGCCAGTGCAGGTGCAGCGCGCTCAGCTCCCACAGCAGCTCGGGGTGCATGTGCCAGGCCGGCGGGATCACGGAGGCGGGGAGCCCGTAGGTGTGGCGCAGCCAGTCCACCCAGCGGTTGAGTTCCAACCACTCGGCCTCGGCGTCCTCGGCACTCAGCAGGTTCCAGTTGATCGGGTGCGGCGGCTCGGCGATCAGCGGCTCGTCGCAGCCGTCGTCGTCCATCTCGTTCACATCCGAGTCGGGAACGTCGTTCATCGTGGCGTCGCCGTGAGGTTCGTCGGACATGTTGTGCTCCTGTCTGCTTTCCGGCCCCGGTGGTGCCGGGCCGTTGTGGTGGGCAGGTGCTCCTTGCCGCGACCGGCGTTCAGGTGTCGGAGCGGCGCAGCAGGGCTTCGATCTCGGTGCGGTCGGCGGTGAGCTGGCCGGCGTCGGGGCGCTTGGGCCATGGGTGCAGGTCGGTGACGATCGGTGGTGCGGAGCGCAGCAGCACGATCCCGGTGCCGAACGGGAGGCGCCTGATCTTGTCGGGCGGGAAGATCGGCACCCGGCGCACGGAGCGCTGGTTGGAGCGGGTGCCGTGGTCGCCCAGCGTCACGGAGTCGGTGTATTCGTCGCGTTCGCCGACCAGGGCGCTCAGGTCTTGCAGGTCCCGGCTGTTGGATGCGCCGCCGAGGATGACCTTCACGATCGAGGCGTCCCAGATGGCGTTCGCCTGGTGCTCGTTCCACTTGTCCCGCGCCTGCGCGAGTGATTGGAGCACCGGCATCGTCGTGATGCCCGAGCCGCCGCCTTCGGCCATCAGCGTCGGCAGCGACGGCAACGGCGAGAGATTGGCTATCTCGTCCAGCGCGAGCAGCATCGGCGGATCGAGCCGGGCGCCGGCCGAGCGGGCGGCCAGGCGGCGGGCGGTCTCGATGAGGTCTTCCACGAGCGCGGCGACCAGCGCGGCGCTGGCTCCCGCGCCGGACCCGGTTGCCAGCAGGAACAACGTGCCGCGTTCGCGGATGAACGCTTCGGGGTCGAAGCCCTCACCCGGGCCGGGCGATACGGCGTCGAGCACCCGGGGGTCGGCCAGCGAGCCGAGAGCCAGGGAGACGCCCTGCCAGATCGAGTCGCGGGTGCGGGGGTCGGAGTCGATCATCGCTTCCAGGGACTCGGCCCATCCGGTCGCGGCCTGGGTGGAGCCGGTCAGGATCGCCACCGCGTCAGCGGCCGCGGTCGGATCGAGCGTCCACCGGAACAGCTCGGCGGGCGGCCGGTTGTCGATCGCTGCCGCGTGCAGCAGCGCTTGGAGCGCCGCCCGTGTCTTGCCCTCCCAGAAGCCTCCGCCATCGACACCGCCCGCGGACAGGCCGGTGCCGGCGGCGAGCCCGGTGGCGCGGATCATCGCCGTCTGCGGTGACTCACAGCCCCGGATCGGTGACCAACGCAGACCGGCGGGCAGACCCTCGGCCAAGTGCTGGGGGTCGAAGATCGCGACCGGGCCGGCCCTGCGGCGAGCACGCATGGTCGCGGTGAGGCTGTCTGGCCTGGTCGAGGTGACGACGGCGGCGCCGGGGGCGTCGAGGATCGCCGGGATCACCAGATGCAGGCCCTTCCCGGAGCGGGGCGGGCCGATGACCATGATCGAGTCCTCCACGCTCGCCCATACGCTCGTGCCCTTGGAGGTGCCGAGCCGGTAGCCCACGTCCTGCGGCCGTGGGTCGCTCAGGCCGGGGCGCAGGTTTCCCGCGCGGCGCAGCAGCGCCTTGTCGGACGCCGCGGCGGCGACCTCGTGCCGGGTGGCGATCCCGGCCATGCGGCGCGGATCGGCTTCGATCCGGTGGGTGTGGCGGCGCAGCCGTAGCCATGCCCATAGGCCGCCGGTGACGAGGCCGGCGAGCAGCAGCCCGGCGACGATCCAGTAGACGACCGGGTTCAGGCCGTCCGCGTCGAGCGCCGAGCCGGGGTCGCCGGGGCGGAACAGCACTCCGACCCCGGAGGCGGGATCGCCGGCCGGCTGCGGTGTGCCGGTCAGGAACGCGGCTACCGATCCAGCGGCGCGCAGGATCAGCGCGACGCCGAACAGGACGACCAGCCCGATCATCGCGGCGTTGGTCAGCTCGTCCCCGAACGAGCCGGTCTGCCGGCCCTGCTCGTTCACGGCAGCCGCCGGATGATCGTGGTGCCGGAGACGCGGCCGAACAGGATGACCTCGGTAACCCCGCCGGTCTGGTCGACGCTGACTCCGGCCGGGTCGATGAGGGCGCGCGCGGTGCCGGTGTGAGCGGCGTCGGTGTGCCCGGTGACGACCGCGACCGCCACGTCCTCGCCGGGGACGAACCCCGCGCCCTCGACGGTGTGGAACATCGGCCCGGCTGATGCTTCCGGTTCCGGCTCGGGCTCGGGGCGGGACCGCCGACGGCGGGCGGCGATGATATCGGTGAAGGTCGTGCCGTCCGCTTCGCGGACCTCGACCCTGACCGGCGTCGTCCGGTCGTTCGTGGCGCGGTCGATGATCCGCCCGAACGAAGATCGCCGCCACGGCGGCGCGAAAGGGCCGGGGTCCAGCCGTCTCCCGTCGACGGTGACAGTCACGGTGCCGTCCTCGTGCACGTCGAACACGACGAACGGGATGGAGACCGGGACGGGCTCAGGCTCGGGTTTCCTCATGAATCCGAGGTGAGCCAGAACCGCCTCCGGCAGGACGACCCACCGCAGACTCGGCTTCCACCGTTAGCCTTTGAGGAGGAGGAGCGAGATGACTGAACAGGAGGGGTTTCGGCCGAGTGGCCAGCAGGCCAGAACCGGCAGATGCACCCTCTGCGGGAACCGAGCAAAGCTCACCCAAGCTCACGTGCCGCCCAAGGCAGCCTTCAACCGGGGAAGCTTCGCTTGGGGCGGCACAACAGCGGATAACCGCCTTGCCTACGGACGACCGAGGCTCGGGGGCGCGAGCCGGTACGCGCACTGCGAGGCTTGCCGTGCAAGCACGTCGCCCTGGGATGACGAGTACATCAGGTGGGCGCACTGTTTCGCCGGCCACTTGCTCCGCTCGCAATGGAAGGGCCAGCGGACCCACATCACGGGCGAACTTACCGACGTGCGTCCCGGCAGATTCATCCGCGCAGCGATCGCGGGCATGACGGCCCTGACTCCAAAGCTCATCGACTCGCACGCTGATCTTGTTCGTATCGTGCGCGAAGGCACCCCAGCCCAGCCGCCCGAAGGCATAAGGTTCCTGGCAGCCATCGCGCCGAACAGAAGCCCGGCCCACGTAGAGGGCAGCCACGAGGCGCTAGTTGTCCGCATGTCACAAGACAGCGATAGCGGTGAGTGGGCGACCGCGGCTACACCGGCGGTATCGGCGGTGATTCACTTCGCTCCTTTCAGCCTACTGCTTGCTGATCGACAACTCGTTGACTCTTTTCCTCACCTCGACTGCACCGAGTGGTTGCAGCTCGGCGTGGATGACATCGCCAAGGTGCGGATTGCCCTCCCGATAGTCGACCTTCCTAGAACACCAACTGCGCCGGTGCCCATTGCGATGCTTCAGTTCATGAAGGCCCGCGCATGATCCTGGGTGTTGCTGGTCATGCGGGCGGTGGTGTCGAAGGCGGCGAGCTCGGCGGGGTGGAGCTGGTGCTGCACCACGAACGCCCGGTCCTTGATCCGCCAGAGCCCTTGTCCGGTGCCGAGTCCGGGCAGCAGGCGGCGTTCGGCGCCGGTCAGCCCGAGCGCGACGGCGGTAGGGCCGAGCTGATCGGTCTCCTGCCGGTAGACGATCCTGGTCTCCGCGTTCGCCAGCAGGCTGTTCGCCAGCGCCCGGTTCGCCGACCCTGCATCGCCGACATTTTCCAAGTCGGTGAGCTTGTGGAACACGAGCAGGTTCGCCAGCCCGTAATGTCTGGCGAGCCGCCAGTGCGCGTCCATCCTGCGCAGGAGCGCCGGGTGGGACATGAGCCGCCATGCCTCGTCGTAGACGACCCATCTGCGGCCGCCGTTGGGGTCGAGCAGTGCGGCTTCCATCCATGCCGATGAGCAGGTCATCAGCACCGAAACCAGCGTGCTGTTCTCGGTGACGCGCGAAAGGTCGAGACTGACCATCGGCAGCGACGGGTCGAACCTGACCGTGCTCGGGCCGTCGAACAGACCGGCCAGGTCCCCGGCCACCAACCGGCGCAGCGCGTGGCCGACCTGGCGGCCGTCCTCGGTGAGCCGGCCGTCCGGGTCGTCGGCAGGGTCGGGGCGCAGCAGCCGCTCGACCACCATCGGCAGGATCGGCACGTCCGCATCGCGCACCGCCCCGGCCAGGGCGGTGTCGATCGAAGGCGAGCCTCCGACGGCTACCGAGGCAATCAAGGGCTTCGTCAGCGCGTACATCTTCCAGCTGGGACTCGTTGAACTCCAAGACCAGATCACCAACGGAACGCTCGACGGTAACGAGGCAGTCGTGCGCGAGCGCATGCTGCGCGGCTGGATCGACGCGAAGGTCCGTGCCCTCGACATCGATGTGAACCCCGCGCTCTCAGCGAACGCCCTCCATCAGGCAGCTGCTGATCTCGCCCAACGAGCCGTGCGCGTTCTGAGGGCGAGGTAGACCACATGCCACTCACACACTTCTACGTCTCCGGCGAGGCCTCCACCACCCAGCCCCCGGAAGATCATCACCATCTACGGTGGCCCACCGCCCCCGGTAAGACAGACACGGTCAAGAGCGCCATCGGCTGGTGGCTGTCCTCTCTGGGATCACTCCCAACGCAAGCGATCGATCTGGTCCGTATCGCCGGCGGTGCCTACCTCGTCGACCGGCTCTCCGGCAGGCCGAGCGCCTTCACCCGGCGACTTCATCTCGCTGTGGAGGTGGCCGATCCCGAGCCGTGGGAGGGCGATGCAATCAACCAGCTCGCTCAGCTACTTTTCTGGCTCACCGGCGACACCTGGGAACTCCAGCTCGTCCAGGACCCCACCACCCCGAATGACCCGGTAGCAGACACCTCTGAAACGGCGCAGTCTGTCGCGCTCCTCAGCGGAGGCCTCGACTCCTACCTCGGAGCTTTGCACCTGCTCTCCACCCTGAGTGAGCCTCCGCTATTCGTGGGCCACTACGACACCGCCACCGCCGTACGCCGGGCCCAGAACACCATCCACAGCTGGCTACAGGAGACCCACACTCCACCGCCGTCCTACACGCAGATCGAGTTCACGCAAGTCGCAGCCAAGAAGGAAAGCTCCAGCCGCAGCCGCTCCTTGCTCTTCGTCGCGCTCGGGGCCGCCGTTGCTGCAAGCCGTGGCGCCTCGAAGCTCTTCGTGCCGGAGAACGGATTCACCAGCCTCAACCTCCCACTGCACCCCAATCGCGCCGGTGCGCTCTCGACTCGTTCCACTCATCCCGAGACTTTCTATCGCATCAATACGCTCCTCCAAAGTCTCGATTTGTCGCTCGCCGTGACCAATCCGTTCGCCGCCAACACCAAGGGGGAGGAGATGCGGCTCGTTGCCGACAGGCACCCAGCGAGCGGCTGGGATCGTATCGCTGGATTCACAGTCTCCTGCAGCAAACTCGACGGCGCGCGAATTAAGGGCGGAGACTCCACCCTCAACTGCGGCCTCTGCTACACATGTGTCACCCGTCGAGGTGCATTTATCGCGGCTGGCATCGAAGACTCGACCATTTACCTGTCCAACGAATTCACTGGAGATGCGCGGCTCGAACTCCTTGAAAGGCGCTACAGCGACCGTGCCGCCATCTCATACGCGACAACCCGTGGTATCGACGACGACGCGATCGACGCGGGCACCTGGCCCCCAGATGCCGACCCGGACGAAATCAGCGAACTCGCCCGCCGAGGTCTTGCCGAACTCGGGAACGTGGACCTGACGTGATCGGCTCTGCTCTCCCCGCCCTAGACGCCCACGCCCACATCGCGCCGGACGTCACGCCGGCACAGATCGCGGCGCTCGGACAGTCGGTGGTGTTCGCGATGACCCGGAGCCTGCACGAAGCCCGCCAAGTTAAGAACAGGCGGGACTCGACACTTGTCTGGGGTATCGGCGTCCATCCCGGCGTAGCGGTAGCGCGCGAAGCGTGGGACCCGAAGCAGTTCACCCATCTCCTTGCTTCTTTCGCGCTAGTCGGGGAAATCGGTCTCGACCGCCGTGCCGGCGACATGGTGGGGCAGCGCACGATATTCAACGAGGTACTGAGCATCGTTCGCAGCGAACCGGTGCTCGTCTCCGTCCATAGCAGCGGCGCTGCGACCGAAGTTGTAGAGCACCTTCATAACGCCAACGTGCGCGGAGCGATCCTGCATTGGTTCAACGGTGATGCCACGGATATCAGACGCGCGATCGAGGCCGATGCCTACTTCTCAATCAACGCCGCGATGCCCGAAGACCAGATCCGGCTGCTGCCCCCCGAGCGGATCCTGTGCGAGACGGACTTTCCTGCCCGAAAGGTCCGCGCCCGCCGCCCCGCCGACATACAAAGCACAGAAACGCTGTTGGGTCAGATCTGGAACAAAACGCCCGAAGAAGTCCGCGCACGAACCTGGTGGAACCTTCGGACCTTGAGTGAACAATCCGGAGCCATCGAACGGCTGCCTGAGGTAGTCGCTGACACTCTCATGTACCTATAGCGCCAGGGGCTGTCGCGCGTGAACGGCGGACAGTCAGCGTGAACTCCGTCTAGTGAAACTTGGCTGAGTCCGCTTCAGCTATAAGTCACGCCCAGCAAAGTGCCGCCCGGCTGAGACCGCATACGACCGGGGGATGGCCTTGCCCGAACGCGCGGCCCGAGCAGAAACGCTCCAGGCGCATCGGGTCAGCGCGAGTCGCACGTTCGCTGTGACCGCGGCCGCGACCTGTCAGCTTCGGCTCGGAGCGGGATCCAGACCGCTCGCGCGAATGTTCAATCGTCGCAGGCGGGCACGCGCCGCCAGCCGGGTGTCACGGTCGGACCCGGGAACGAACGAGCGCTCCCGGATGGGAGGTGCCCCAGCCCCTATCTCGGTAGACGTCCCCTCGCCTTCCCCTGAGATGATCGGACTCAACGCTCCTGATCCTGCCAGGAACACTGGTGGACAGCGACAATTGACAGAATGGCGGGAATGAAAGATCGCGAGACGCTGCGGCGGTTCGTCCTGCGTGCGCGGCGGGTGCATGCGCACTCGATCGTCCAGGACTGGGACGAGTTGCTGCGGCACGCGCACGGCAGCTTCGACGGGCACCTCGACCTGGCCGGTCAAATGACGATCACGCGGCGCCTCCCTGCTGACGAGGAGGTCTTCGAGTCGTTGGCCTCGAGAGTCAGACCCTTGACGGTAAAGTCCGAGCCCGTCTACTACGTGAAGGTCTTCGATGCGATCGAGCGTCTCATCGGCGAAGCAGACGTGGAAGACGCGCTTCGTGCTCGCCTGCGCGATCTCCGGCGTGCCTGGGACGCCTCCGAGATCCAGGGAACCCAGATTCAAGCGTATTCAGTGCAGTCGGCCCGTATCGACGGGACCGAGGCGACCAGTATGGTCTCGGACACACAACTCGCCGCCGCGTGGCTGTACGCCGACCTCGTCCACGCCGACGCCCAAGGACCGAAGCGGCAAGCACTGGCGTTCTCCCTCCGCGAGCGATACGCCGCGGCCGTCCGCGTGTTCTCTCACATGGCTGCTCTGACGGTAGCTACCATGCAGTTAGTCGAGTCCCTGAGAGACGCACGGTTGCTCGCCGTGGATGACTCGGCGTGGGAGGACGATGTGAGCGTCGGCGCGTCCGAACTGGTTGAGGAGGCAAGGGCATTCGTTGCGCCTTTGGGTAGTGAGATGCCGGACATGCGCGACTCCTTAGAGCTGACCGAGGAATGGACCGCCTTCACCGTCACGGAACTGCTCAGACAGGACCCGGCCAACCATGTCCGTGTCGTGCTCCGTGACGACAACGGCGACGTCACCGCGACCTACGATGCAGCCGTCGCGCGGCGCACGCCCGACGCCAACTCTGCTGAATGGGATGTGCTGGTCGCGGGCAGCGTCATGTTCAAGTTCTCCTTCGACATTCAGGGCGAACGGATGACCGACGCCCACTTCCGAGGGTGGGAAGCATTCGACTCCACCAACGACCTCAAGTTCGCATCGACGCGCCTCATGCTTGAGTTCCACCGCACGTCTGCGATGGCCTTCGAGGTCGGAGGGAGCGAACTGCTGTCCCTTGGGCCGCCCACCTTCTCCGCAGAGGAGCGGCGAGAACTGGAGGTTCTTGCGGAGACGGTCGAGGACATCGTCACGATCGAGCGTCTCGTTAGGCAAGCACTCGAACCCTGCAACGGCCGCTTTGACGACCACGACCGTGTCAGACTACGTCGCGCTCGGCTGCTGCTGGAGGGCCAGATCGTCCACGCGATGCGTCACCCGATCACAGTCACAGCTCCAGAGGGCAACCCTCCACAGGTAGTGGTCGCCGCCGCTGGAACGCTGAACGTCGGCGGCGCAGAGGTCCCCACACCGCAGACCGTCATGCGTCACCCAGCCATGACAGCGACCGAGACCGGGGTCGCTCCCGATTCGGGACCTAACGCCAAGACCTTCCGGATGGAGCCGCCCGACGGTGAACAGTTCTTGGCGTGGGTTCCCGGCCTTGTTGAGGTCTCTGGCGATGAGGACCTCGTGGTCACCAGGTCGTGGGACCTGATCGGCATCGACGAAGAGAGCTTCAGCTCCTGACCGGCAAAGGGCGTCTCCTCGGCCTCGTGCGACGGATGCTGTCCGTCCACGTCGTTAGCCTGAGACCGTGGCAATTGTGGGCTTGGACCGGCAGCAGGGGTTTGCTCTGCTCGCGGAGATGACCTCGACGCGGAACCTGCTCGCCTACGGCATCCGAGTCATCCGCACGGGCGCGTTCATCGACACGACCCGCGACCCGATCCTGACCATGCTGTCGATCGGCGTGGAGAAGCTGTACAAACTCACCCTTGGGCTCATCGCCCTAGATCTTGACCACAAGTGGCCCACCAAGACCGAGATGCAAAAGCAGGGACACAAGCTCGTCGCTATGCACACCACGGTGATGAACGAGCTGCGAGTACGTACTGCGGACAAGAGCGAGTACGTTCGCGGTCTCCTCGCCGAGGTCGACAACGACACTGTCGTTCTACCGATCATCGAGGCGCTGGACATGTACGGACGCATGGGGCGGTTCTACTACCTCGATGAGTTGGGCGACGCCCAGCAACCGGTGAGCCCCGACGACGCATGGCAGAACATCGAACAAGCCGCGCTCGCTGACTCCACGGTCGCAACGCTCTACCAGCAGGCGATGAGCGACTTGGGCGACAACGATGCCTGGGACAAGTTCATCCACGCTCTCCATGAGCGCATCGCAACGGCGATCGAGCGTCTCTGGGCCGGAGTCGCTGTCTGCGGACGCAACCACGCGCTGGGGGAGACTGGTGGAGTATTCGGCTTCGAAGTACATCCCGACTCCGTAGGCCGGCAGTAGCCCTCGCACCAGGTGCAGAAGACCAGGCGAAGCCGCGCTAGGTCTGACATCGGAAGACACGCGTGTCTCCGACGCGACCAGGATGGGCATACGCCAGCGTAATCTTGAACCATGTCGGCACACGATGTCGTGGGGTTCGTGAACGGGCTGAGCGAAAAGCTCGCCTCCCGTTCGCGTCACGTGTGCGTGTTCCTCGGCGCAGGTGCGTCAAAAGCATGCGGCCTGCCTGACATCGCGGGCCTGACTGAGCATGTCCGTGGTGCCCTGACAGGCGACGAGTTGACCGCCTTCGAGCGCCTGGCGACAGGTCGCAATCTGGAGCAGGTACTCAGCCGTCTACGCCGCATCGCCACCTTGCTCGAAGAATCCGAGGACACGGTCGACGGACTGACTGGGGAACAGGCGGGTGCGCTCGATGTCGATATCTGTCGACTCATTATCGACAAGCTGACATCCGCAACGGTTACGTATGAGCCGATGTGGCGGTTGGCATCCTGGGCGGCCAGAGCGGAATACCACCGGCCAGTTGAGCTATTCACAGTCAACTACGACTTGCTCGTCGAAACAGGACTAGAGGCACTGGGTGTCCCATACTTCGACGGATTCGTGGGAACCCTGCGTGCTCAGTTCCGAGGCGATCTTGTGGAGGGCGTCGGAGACGCGGAGCGCGGTGTCCAATCAGTGGGCGCTTCGCTTCCAGCGTTCCTCGTCCGCCTCTGGAAACTCCACGGATCAGTGCACTGGGTCTGGAGCGAGAACGAGAACCCCACGGTTGTACGTCTCGGAATGCCGGCGCCAGGAGGCCAGCCGGCTGCGATCTACCCGTCGGATGCCAAGTACGATGAATCGCGCCGCGTCCCATTCCTAGTGCTCCAGGATCGGCTACGCCGTGCGCTCGACGAACCCGAAACTTTGACACTGATCACCGGGTACTCGTTCGGTGATCAACACCTGAACGAGACCATCTTCAACGCGGCTCGTCGACGACCACGTTCAGAGTTCATCGTGTTCTGTTACTCCGCGATCCCTGATGAAGTAGCAGCCCTCGCGGCAACGACGCCAAACGTCCAAGTCGTGACACGTGGCGAGGCAGTACTGGGAGGCATCCGGCAACCCTGGAAGAAGCCAGATTCGATCCCCGCCGACGTATGGAATGGCGACAAGTTCCTGCTAGGTGACTTCGAGTTCTTCACTCATTTCTTGGCGCGGAGTTCTCCGCCCCGCGGAGAACTCGAGTCCCGACTCGCGGACTTGCTTGCGAAAGCCGCGGTTTCGAATGGCTGAACAGGACCCAACTTGCATCGGGCGGGTTCGGCACGTCCTCGGAGCGCAAGTCACAGTAGCTCTCGACTCTGATCTGGCAGGCGCGGCACCGATTTATCGCGGTCGCCTACAGCGCATCGGCCAAGTCGGCTCGATCGTGCGAGTCCCTCAGGGACTGGTGGACCTCGTTGGACAGGTTAGCCTTCTCGGCATCGCCGAGCTGAGCGGAACCACCAAGCCAGCAGACACCGTGCAAGTCGGCGAACGGTGGCTTCAGATCGAGTTGCTCGGAGAGATCGACCGAGGAACGGGACACTTTCAGCGAGGGGTAGGGACATACCCAGGGTTGGACGATCCAGTCCACTTCGCCACACCCGACGACCTCCACGCGCTGTTCCCATCGCCCGACGAACGATTCTTGCGTTTCGGGCGGCTCGCGGCTGCCGAAGAAGTTCCGGTGTGCCTTGACGCAAGTCGATTCGTGACACGCCACGCGGCGATCGTCGGCTCGACCGGCGCAGGCAAGACTAGCTGTGTCGCCTCACTTCTCCAGGGATTCTCGCGAGGAGGGTGGGATGCAGCCAACATTGTTGTGATTGACCCCCATGGTGAGTATGCCGAGGCGCTCAGCGCCCAAGCATCCATTCGCTCGGTACTCGATGCTGGAGACCGAGGCATTCGTGTTCCCTATTGGGCGCTTCCAGCGATGGACATCCTTCACGCCTTTGCAGGAACACATGGCGGCGGCACAGTCCAGAGCCGCTTCCGTGAACTGGTGACCGAGGAGCGGCGCGCGTTCGCCGCCGCAGCCGACTGGCTCGAACTCGACGCTGCCTCCGTCACTGCCGACACGCCGATTCCTTTCGACCTACGAAATGTGTGGCACCAGCTCGACGCCGAGAACAACGAGGTCCGAGAGGTCAAGACCGACGCGGCCACGGCAATCGTAGAGCGCGAGGGTGACCCACAGACGCTAACGCCCAAGGAGTTTGCGCCCTATGGCCCTGGTGGTGCGGCTCCTTTCAAGAGTCCGAGCCACGGCGTCTATGGGGCTGTTCCTGAGTTGCTCCGTCTCGGGCTTCTCGATCCGCGGCGCGCCTTCCTCCAAGAACCGGCAGGCGATCCGCGCGGAGATGATCCCCTCATCGACGAGGTTGCCAACTGGCTAGGGCGCGAGAAGCCAGTTTCCATCCTTGACTTCAGTGGAGTTCCCGATGAAGCTAGCGAACTAGCAATCGGCGTCATTCTCACACTGATATTTGAAACAGCCGTTCGCACGCCGGCTAATGGGACCGGTATTGGTCGGTCACGGCCCGTTCTCATCGTCCTGGAGGAAGCACACCGCTACCTCGGACCGACCGCCGCAGACATGGCCAGCAAGGCGGCTAATCGCATCGCTCGTGAAGGCAGAAAGTACGGCGTCGGATTGGTGCTGGTCACGCAACGCCCTTCCGAGCTTCCAGACACTGCGCTCGCCCAAGCAGGGACTCTGATCGCGCTGAGGCTTAGTAACTCCGCGGATCAAGCGAAAATCAGAGCTGCCTTACCCGATAGCGTGTCCGGCCTTGCCACAGTGTTGCCAGCACTCAGGACCGGCGAGGCGATTGTTACTGGCGAAGCCGTCAGCTTGCCGGCGCGTGCTCTGGTGGACGCTCCCATGCCGTTCCCGAACGCACACGATCCTTCTCTCGAATCCTGGCGCCAGCCAAGCAGCCCACCGAACGTAGCGGCGTCAATTGCGTCGTGGCGAGGAACCTACAACCTGGAGGAAACATGATCGACTGGCAGGCGGTAGACGGGTCATCTCGAATCGTCGCCGAGGCTTACATCCCAGAGAGCGAGACCATTCTCGTTCGCTTCCCTGACGGAGTCGAATGGTCCTACGCTGCGTGCCCGCAGGCCACCTGGGATGAATTTACTGCCGACGGCCAATCCCGTGGACAGTACATCGCCACTGTCCTCAACGCGAAGCCGAATGGCCGCTGGGCGGGCTAGGCCGGACCTCCGGCGGGGTGCTTAGGTTTTTCGTGCTCTAAGCGCTCAGGAAGGTCCAGCCTTGCCGAGAGTGCGCGATACTCGCTTGGCACTGCGACGACGCCCAAGTGCACGAATCAGTGGGACGCCGTTGACTTGATCAAGTACACGATCATCAGCAAGCTCAGGTCGGCGAAGTCGGCTGAAGTGTGAAGGTTCCTCGGGACGCACCCAACTCATTCTCCGGTGCCTGGCACAAGGGGGACCAGAAGGGGACCAGAATCATGCAAACCATGCATTTCGTGACGTGTTCTGCATGATCTGACGCCCGGAATCACGCGGAATCCGATGCGGCCGAAGCCGTCTGGACGCCTGGGGGTCAAGGGGCCGCAGGTTCAAATCCTGTCAGCCCGACGTTGGAGGGTCGCAGATCTTGCCGGTATTCCGGGCAGATCTGCGGCTCTCTTCCGCATCCACTGGGGTTTTTGACCTTTCTGTCGTACGGGGTTTTTGCGACTCCCATCTTCCGCATCCACTGGGGTTTTTGACCTTTCTGTCGTACGGGGTTTTTGCGACTCCCACGCGACAGAACGCGCATCGCAAGCGCGCAGGACGGACTGACTGATGACGCCGGACCGGCGATCATCCCTTTGACCGACCCGGTGTACACGTTCGCCGAGGTGGCGAAGCTGACCGGTGTCTCCGAGCCGACCGTGCGCCGCGTGGTATCGGAAGGAGAAATTCGACGAACCTCGATCGGGCACTCCCCTCGCGTCCTGCGATCCGACCTCGAGAGCACGCTGTGGAGCAGCACCGCATCGCACTCGCCGGCGCCGAGACTCTCCAGCCGCCGACCGTCGTCCGGCACTAGGACAACCCGCGAGGCAAGCGCTTCCTCCAGGGGCTGAATTCGCGACTTCACCATGGCCAGCATGTCGGGGTCCGGGTCGCAAACCGTGACACGGAATCCTTCGCGCGCGAGCATGATTGCCTGCTCGCCGAACCCGCCACCCATGTCGACGACGTGGCCTTCCGTCCGCGGAAAGACCTCCAGGAGTTGACTCGAAACCAGTTCGAATCGGACACGTCCCAGAACAGACTCGGCGTGTCGTGCGTAGGCGGGCCCGAGCAGGTCGGCGGAAGGCGCCCACGCGTCACCGCAGGCATCCACGGTCACCCTCGCACCCACATGACCGCCACCCCGGCCAGCAGAACGTACAGCGCGACGGCTGCGGTCAGCGCCGCCTCCGCACCCGCGGTCGAGCCGACGGTGCCACCGACCAGCAGTCCGGGCAGTGCGGCAGCCTCCAGTCCGATGCTGGCGGCGGACATCGTCCGTGCCACGCGGTGACTCGGCGTGATCATCTGCAGGCGCCCCATCGTCGACGCGATCATGAGAGTGCCGAAAAGGGCTGTGACGAATTCGTAGGCGATGGCAGCCGGAAGCGCCCAATGACCGAGACCGTTGGCGCCCAGGAGCAGGCCGATGGCGAGAGCGGACATGACAGCACCGGTCGCCAGCACAACGCTCGCCCGGAAGCGGCCGGCGACCGCGCGGACCAGCAAACCCCCGACAATGCCGCCAGGAGCGGCTGCGGCGAAGGTGACACCGATGAGCCACATCGGAATCCCGAGTACGTCCAACAGGAACACCAGGATCGCGGGCGCCGAGACGGAAGCAACGAACCCGATCATCCAGATGGTCAGCAATGGTCGGTTCGTCCGAATCGACGTCCACACCGACGTGGCATCGCTCGATGACACGTCCTCATCAGCCTTGGCCGCCTCACCGGTGGCGCGGCGCAATGATCGGACGCATATCGCTGATACCACGCTCAGGACGACGTCGACGAGAAGCACCACCGGCGGCGGAACGAACCGTGTCAGTGCGGGACCCACCGCCTCGCCGACGACTGAGCCCACACTGTTCACGCTACTCAAGTGCCCGGTCATGCGGAGCCGTTCCGGCCCATCCGCGATTCTGCCGACCACCGCATACCCGGAAGTGGAGACAACCGTGCGGCCAAGGGCGATGAGTAGAACGCAGGCCAGAAGGAAGGGGTAGGTCAGCACGCCGATCATCCAGGCCGCCCAAATCAAGGCTGACCCGATGCCTGCAAGCACAAGGGCCAATGCCTGAATGCTTGCCTCGTCGGTCCTGTGATCCAGGATCCGCGCGATCGGAAGGCGAAGCACAAGTGCTGTTCCGAGCGTCGCGAACAGGACGGCGCTGATCTGACCCGGACCGCCCCCGAGCGTTACCACGATGACCAGTGGGATGACTGCTTCCGCCGTCGAGCTGCCAACCACCGCAATACCCCGCGTCGCGAGGTATCGCCGCTGCAGTGCGGAGCGACGCGCTGCCTCCAACCGCGGCACGTCCGTGAGCAACTCGCGCGTCCTACCCAATGGCGACGGTCTCCGGCCCACCGCAGAACAGTACTAATCAACAGGACCAGAAACACCGAAATTCCGCCCGAAGAACCGTGGATATTGCGGCGTCAGGACGCCGGTCGGCGCCCAATTGTGCGGCCAGCCACCCATTAGAACTTGTTGCAGTCGAGAGCACCGCGCGGCGGAGCGCTGGCGACCCAGCCACCACTTGGCGACGCCACCGTGTCCAACGAACGAGTGCCCACGACCCGTAATCGGCTGGCGCATCACTCAGGCGTCGGCCGACCCTTCAGCATTCCCAACCCGACTGCCCGACTAGCGTTTACGCAGGTAAGAGGTGGTTTCAGTTAAGCACCGGGACCGCCTCTTTCATGTTTCCGACCGGTCGTCTGTGCACTGTGTGCGAGCGCATCCGGCCATCCGGCCATCGGGCTGGCTGTCGTAGGCCGGCAACCCGCGGGCACTCGCCCGCCTCCGGTCAGCCGGCGGTAGCCCCGGAGGCTTCGTAGTGATCCTCGATGGCCGCTGCCGCACAACAATCTGAGTACAGGGGCTTTCGCTTCAACCGGCCAGAGAATACGTTCGTCAGCACACGCCGCTCGCGGGGACTTCGGGGGGACAAGTGCTCAAGCGACTAACAGCACTCTCCGCGACGGCGGTACTTGCAGGGCTGGTGCCGTTTTCCGCCGGCCGAACCCTGAGGCAGTACGGCGCAACTTGGAGGCTGGATAGCGATGAAACGACTGGGTATCCGACTTTGTACCGCGCTGGCAGGGTTTGTTCTTGTGTTGACAGGCTGCTCCGGGCCGACGGGTCCTGAGCCGACGCAGACCGGTGGAACGATCCCGGTTCTCACCCAGTCGACTGCGGGGCAGAAGTACGCCGAACTGCAGAGGAAGCACCCGGCCGTCAACGGTATGTACCAGACCGGCACGAGCTCCTTCTTCGTGATCGTCCCCGCTCAGGAACGCGCCGCGATGTCCACGATCAGGGACGAGGGCTTCTTGCCGCGCATCTCCGAGGTTGGGGATCGTGAACTTCGACGCACCCAGCAGGACGTCGAGAAGATTGACCCGACCGGCCGACAGATCACGGGCGTCGGTGTCGATCTTCGCAATCTGCGCGTGAACGTCCAGATCACCACTGCCGCGTCCAAGGGAGGTCGGCAAGAAGGTCCGCGCCCTGAACCACGTGAATGTGCAGGTGTCCGACGAAGTGGAGACCGCCGCCCAGTAGCCATGGCCCGCTTGCCGGTCGAGACGGAGCACATTTTTCACCTGGCCAGGTCTGGTCAGCCTGCGCGCTTCGGTCTCACGGCGTCGCGCATGGTCGGCCGACCGGCGCCGGGCGACCGTCATCAGCCAGGCCGTGGGGTTGGCGGGAATCCAATCGACCGGCACACAAGACGTACCTGGTCGACGTTCGCTTTCCGACCGCCGAAATCTGCTCCCTCATCTTCTCCGCCCCGCTGCGTCAGAGCGCCGTGCCACGCTGAGGCCATGAACTTCGACACGCAAACCCAGTCCCCCGCAGCGCCCTTGGACGTCGAAGCGATCCGTCGCCACTTTCCCGCACTTCACGATGGTGTGACCATGTTCTCCCGGGCGCGCCGGCGCACACCCACCTTGCTGGCGACCTTCGCCGGTGTGCAGTCGTCCGCTGTCAGCGAGTTTCTGGCGCAACAGGGCGTCAATGCCCCGGCGTCCTCGTTCTACGGCTACGAAACGTCCGAATTGCTCGGACTCGGGGAGGCAGGTGGCGTACGCATTGGGCTCGCTCCGTACAACAACGACCGGGATGTCGCCCGACTCCTCGACGCACTGAACGCTTTCTTCTCCCGCGCGACCGGGTGAGTCACCGGGGCTCACCCATTCTGCGGTTCGCCGAGCCGACAGTGCGCTCGTGGACGAAGGGCGCTCAGTGGCGACTACTTCACTCCCCCTCGTCTCCCGTGGACATCCCTACGTCGTACACACGGAAGAGCACCGCGTACTGCGATCCGGCGGCCTGGCCACCGTCCTTCAGGATCTCCGGAATGAACTTCTCCGGCTTCGGATGGCCCGGCAGGTCCGCCAGGTAGGCCTCGTGGCACTCCAGCGACGCAACGGCCGCGGCGACCGCGTCCTCGTCGACAGTCACTGCGTGCGTGGCGTCCGGATGACCACCCACAAGCAGGCGGCCCGTGCTCCACTTGGCGAGACCCTCATCGGCGAGTTCACGAAAGACCCAGGTGTTGTCCGCGTCCCGCACCGCGTCGATCGTCGCCAGGCCGGCAGCGCGGTGATCGGCCTGATTCAACCCGCCGTATGCCTCGAGGTCGAAGTTCATCGTCAGGACAGCGTCCGGACGAACTTCCCGGATCACCCGCGCGATGTCACGGCGCAGTTGCAGGGTCGGCTGGAGCATTCCGTCCGGGTGGTCGAGGATGCGCAGCTGCTTCACGCCCACCGTGTCGCAGGCTCGCTGCTGCTCCTGCGCGCGCAGCGGTCCCACCTCCTCGGGCGACCGCTGCATGCCCGCTTCACCGCTGGTCAGCAGCAGATAAGTGACCTCGATGCCGCGCTTCGCCCACGTGGCAACGGCCGCGGACGCGCCGTACTCCATGTCGTCGGGATGCGCCACGACGCACAGGACGCGCGACCACGACTCGTCAGGGAGGGCGGGAAGGACAGCACGTTCAGTCATGCGATCACCGTACGCCGGGCGCCCGTCCGGGATCAGAGTTCGACCGGGCGCAGACCGATTCTCATGACGATCGGTTCGCGCTGCCCGCCGACGTGAACGACCTCGTCGCCGTCGACGGTCAGCTGCGACGCGTGGGCCTGCAGCGCCTCGCGCACACTGGGCAAGTGAGCCGACAGGTCGCTCCACTCGATCCGATCGAGGTCTCCCCCGACCTCCCGGTCGGGCGGAATGACTTCCAGCATCGGCAGACCGCGAGTCTTCGCGACCTCGCGGGTGATCTCCTGGGTGCGGACGTGGTCGGGATGCCCGTACCCGCCGTTCTCGTCGTAGGAGATCAGCACATCCGGGCCGATGGCGTCGACGTACGCTTCGAGGTCTGCGGCGGCGTCCGACAACTTTGCGGCAGTGAGGGATTCGTCGTCGGCGTCCTCGGCGGGACCGGCGACGGTCTCGGTGATCCACCGCATGCCTGAATCGCGGTAGGTGCGCTCCTGCGTCTGCCCCGCAGCTCGTGCAGGCGGGCTGCCGAGGAACGCATGACCGGCGACCTGCAGCGTCCGAAGAGCGGAGGCGAGCTCGCCCTCACGCAGCGCGACCAGTTGGTCCGACCCTGGCTCGACGCCCGAGACGGCAGGCGTCAGTTCGCCACGTTCACCGCGCGTCGCGGTCACGACCCGCACCTCCACACCGCGTTCGACGAGCTCGGCGATCAGCGCACCGGTCGCGAGCGTCTCGTCGTCAGGATGGGCGTGAACCAGCAGAACTCGACGCACACCACTCAACACACTCACGGATATCGGCCTCTCTTAGTCGGCGGCAGAAAGAACGCGGTCAGCCGGTGAGTCGCTGTAGCCGCGGCGTGCGCAGCAGGTCATCACCCAGGGCGCGTTCGATCATCCGGCATGCCGACCTGGACTAGCGCTGCTTGCGCTTCTCGCGCACCCGCACCGACATCTCGATCGGGGTGCCCTCGAAGCCGAACTCCTCACGGATGCGGCGCTCGAGGAAGCGTCGATAACCCGCCTCGATGAAGCCGGACGCGAAGATCACGAACCGCGGCGGACGCGTGGACGCCTGCGTCGCGAACAGGATGCGGGGCTGTTTACCGCCGCGCACCGGGTGCGGGTGACCGGCGACGATCTCGCCGATGAACGCGTTCAGGCGGCCCGTCGGGATGCGGGTGTCCCAGGACTCGAGGGCGGTCTCGATCGCCGGAACCAGCTTCTCGACATTGCGACCGGTGACCGCGGAGATGTTCACCCGCGGCGCCCAGGTCATCTGGACGAGTTCGCGCTCGATCTCGCGCTCGAGGTAGTAGCGGCGCTCCTCATCCAACAAGTCCCACTTGTTGAAGGCGACCACCAGCGAACGACCGGCGTCGATGACCTGCTGCACCACGCGGATGTCCTGCTCGGCGATCGACTCCTCGGCGTCGATCAGCACGACGGCGACCTCGGCCTTCTCGATCGCGGTCTGGGTACGCAGCGAGGCGTAGAAGTCGGCACCACGGGTCTGGTGCACGCGGCGCCGAATGCCGGCCGTGTCGACGAATCGCCATGTCTTGCCGGCGAGTTCGATGTACTCATCCACTGGGTCACGGGTGGTGCCGGCCACGTTGTCGACGACGACACGGTCTTCACGGGCCAGCTTGTTCAGCAGCGAGGACTTGCCGACGTTGGGGCGTCCGACCAGTGCGACGCGGCGCGGGCCGCCGCGCTGATAAGCACCCGAGACGGTCGACTTGTCGGGGAGCACATCCAGCAGCGCGTCGAGCGCGTCGCCGGTGCCGCGTCCGTGCAGCGCAGAGACGGGCCAGGGCTGGCCCAGGCCCAGCGACCAGAGCATCGCGGCGTCGGCCTCGGAGCGCTGGTCGTCGACCTTGTTGGCGATCAAAATGACGGGCTTACCCGATTTGCGGAGCAGTTTCACGACGGCCTCGTCGGCGTCGGTCGCACCGACGGTCGCGTCGACCACGAAAAGGACGGCGTCGGCGAGGTCGATCGCGACCTCGGCCTGCTCGGCAACGCGCAGGTGAATGCCCTGGGCGTCGATCTCCCAGCCGCCGGTGTCGACGAGCGTGAACCGGCGTCCGCTCCATTCGCCGTCGTAGGCGACGCGGTCGCGGGTGACACCGGGGACGTCCTCGACGACGGCCTCACGGCGTCCGATGATGCGGTTGACGAGGGTGGACTTGCCGACGTTCGGGCGGCCGATGATCGCGACGACCGGGCGGGTCGATTCCTCCGACTCCTCATCGAGGTCGGCGCCCTGTCGTTCGAGGAGGGCGCGGTCCTCTTCACTGAGGTCGAAGTCCTCCAGTCCGGCACGCAAGGCGCGCTCGACGTTCTCCTCGTCGGTGACGGTGGGGGGATTCTGCTCAGTCATTGATCCATCATCCCCGACACCTGGGTTGAACGAGAAACTCAGAGGACCGGTGGGGCGTCGACCGGCAGCTTGAGGCCGGTTTCGTCGACCGCGGCGTGCACGTGTTCGGCCAAGCGGGAACGGATCTCCTCCGTCGCCAACTGCAGTTTCTGCCGACCCGGGACGCCTTCGTAGGGCGGCAGATCGAACGGTTCACCGAACACCACGCGCAGCGTTGCGCCCGGCTTTGGCCAGGACTCCCGACCGCGCCCGGTGCCGCGCGTCCCGAGGGTCGCCGCGGGGACGATCGTGGCTCCGGTCTGCAGCGCCAGCCACGCCGCGCCCTGGTGGGCCGACTCGACCGTGCCGGTGCCCCGCGTCCCTTCGGGAAAAATGCCGAGCGCATGGCCGTCGGACAGCAGGGATTTCGCGACAGCCAGCGCCTGACGATCGCCGGTGCGCTGTTCGATCGGGATCTGGCCCATGCCGCGCAGCAACCGGCCCCACACGGACTTGAAATAGCTCTTCTTCACCAGGAAGTGAACTGTGCGTGGCGCGAGGCAGAAGACGAGCGGGCCGTCGAGGAATCCGGTGTGGTTGGAGATGATCAACACCGGTCCGGTGCACGGAACCCGTTCGGGGTGAAGGGCTTTCGCGCGCCACCCGAACCTCACCAGTCGGTTGCCGATGCCGCGTCCACGGTCGGACCAGCCGCGGTCGAAGTCGATCTCAGTCACGTCGGGCCCCCTGGACGATCTGCAACACCGCCGCCAGCGATTCCTCGAAGGTCAATTCGGAGGTGTCGACGAGCGTGACGCCGTCGGCGGCGGTCATGAACTGGGAAACGGTGGAGTCGGCCTTGTCGCGGTCGACGATCTGGGAGCGGGTCGCCTCGACGGTCGAGCTGAGTTCCTTGGAACGGCGCGCGAGCCGTGCCTCCTCGCTGGCCGTCATCAGGATCCGGACGTCGGCGTCCGGTGCGACGACCGTCGTGATGTCGCGGCCTTCGGCGACGACTCCCCCGGTCTGTTCCGCGAGCTGCTGCATGAGCGCCCGCTGTCGCTCCCGCATGTTCGCGCGAACCTCGAGATTGGTGGCGACCTTCGCGACCTGACGGGTGAGTTCGGGCTCGCGGATCTCTGCATCGATGCGTCGATCCCCCACTGCCACCGTGGGGTTCGAGGGATCGGTGCCCATCTGCAGGTCGAACGACTTCGACGCGTCCGTGACCGCAGGTCCGTCGTCCAGGTCGACGTCCTGGTCGAGACACCACCAGGTGAGGGCCCGGTACATCGCGCCGGTGTCGAGGTAGCCCCAGCCGTGCTGCTTGGCGACGAGCTTGGAGACGGACGACTTGCCGGTGCCCGAGGGGCCGTCGATCGCGACCTGGATCTGCTTCATGCCACTCCCTTTTCGTTCGTCACCATTGTCGCCACCCTCACTCATGCACGCTCCATCCCTTCGCGGTGAGTTCATCGCGCAGTCGCTCGGCCACGGACGGGAGCACCGACACTTCGGCGAGGCCGACCGGTGCACCCTGACCGTGTTCCAGGCGCAGGTCCTCCATGTTGACCCCGGCCGCACCGATGTCGTTGAACAGTCGGCCGAGCTCGCCTGGCCGGTCGGGCACCACCACGACGAGCGTGGCGTAGGTCGTCGGTGCGCTGCCGTGCTTACCGGGGATGCGCGCGTGGCCGAGTTGGCCGTCGGCGATCACCCGGGCCAGCACCTGCCGGGCTCCGTCCTCGTTGCCGGCCGCCAGATCGGTGACCGCCTGCCGAACGCGACCGAGGTCGTCCAGCAGAGCATCGAGCACCGGGGCGACGGCTGCCGCATTGCCGGCGAGGATCTGCGTCCAAAGCATCGGATCACTCTCGGCGATGCGCGTCACATCACGAATTCCCTGTCCGGACAGACCGATTGCTTCGTCCGACAGTTCACGCAGCCGTACGGCGACCAGACTGGCGGCGATTTGGGGGACGTGCGAGACCGCCGCGACGGCGTGGTCGTGTTCGGCGGCGTCCATCGTCGTGGTGGCGGCGCCGGTGGCCTCAGCCACAGTGCGGACCGCGGCAACGGCTCCCGGGTCATCATCCTGGGTCGGGCAGATCACCCAGGTGCGCCCTTCGAACAGATCGGCGCGCGCGGCGACGGCACCGGAGCGTTCGCGTCCGGCCATCGGGTGTGACCCGACGTAGCGCGACAGATCGGCGCCGGCGGAGCGCAGTTCGTCGAGCACCTGCTGCTTCATCGAGGCGACATCGGTGACGACGGCGCCCGGCCAGCGGTCAAGTTCGGCACGGACGACGGACACAACGACGTCCGGTGGTGCGGCCACCACAACGACCTCGGGTGCATCGGTGACGTCGATCTCGCCCGCTCCCATGTCGCGGGCGATGGCCTGCGACGTCGGGGACGGGTCACTCAACGAGACACGGAACCCGCTGCGCGACAACGCAAGACCGATCGACGTTCCGATCAGGCCACAGCCGACAATCCTTACGTGCACGCAGATGCTCCAGCCATGTTCGGGGCCCCCGCAAAGTATCGGAGCGACGAAGGAGCGGAGAACTTTGCGGGGTCAAGCCCACAGCCGACGACTCTGACGTGCATCCGTCTACAGTCCTGCCGCCTTGTAGAGACCCTTCACCTCGGCCGAGGACAGCGGACGCATCTTGCCCGGTCGCAGGTCACCCAGCTGAACCGGGCCGACGTCGGTGCGCACGAGGGACTCGACGGGGTGGCCGACCGCCTCCATGATGCGTCGCACGATGCGGTTGCGGCCCTCGTGCAGGATGATCTCGAGCATCACCCAGCCGGGTCGTGAGTCGACGACTTTGAAGGAGTCGACCTTCACCGGGCCGTCCTCGAGTTCGATGCCCGCACGCAGTTCCTTACCCAGGCCACGGGGCAGCGGACCCGGGACGACGGCGACGTACGTCTTCTGCACCCCGTACCGCGGGTGCTGCAGACGGTTGGCGAGTTCGCCGTCGTTGGTGAGCAGCAGCAGTCCCTCGGTGTCGGCGTCCAGGCGTCCGACGTGGAACAGGCGCTCCTTGCGGGGGCCGACGAAGTCGCCGACCGACTCGCGGCCGAGATCGTCGTCCATCGTCGACACGACACCGAGCGGCTTGTTGAAGGCGAAGTAGACGCGGCTCTCGTCGAGCACCACGCGCTCACCGTCGACGTGCACGATCTGCTTCAACGGGTCGATGCGCACCCCGAGTTCGGTGACGATCTGGTCGTCGACCGACACGCGTCCGTCGGCGATCAGCTGTTCGCAGACGCGGCGGCTGCCCACGCCGGCGGCAGCGAGCAGCTTCTGCAGGCGTACGCCGTCGGGGTCGTGGACGTCGATCGGCTCGGCCGGGGCCTGCCGCTTCGGCGGGAGCGGCGCTCCGCCGCGGTTCGCGGTGGTACCCGACGAACCCTTGCGGTGGTTGGTCTTCTTCGCCGGACGGCGGCCGTTCGGAGTGCTCATGCGTGTCCCTGCTCAATCAGTTCGTCGATCACGTCGGTCTCGGGTAGGTAGGGGGCCAGCGCGGGCAGTTCGTCGAGTGACGACAGGCCCATGCGCTGCAGGAAGTAGGGGGTGGTGCCGTAGAGCATCGCGCCGCCGTCGCCGTCGGTGCCCATCTCGGCGATCAGGCCACGGGTGGTGAGGGTGCGGATGACGCCGTCGACGTTCACGCCGCGCACCGCGCCGACCCGGGCGCGGGAGATGGGCTGGCGGTACGCGATGACGGCGAGGGTCTCCAGCGACGCCTGGGTCAGCTTGGCCTGCTGACCGCCCAGGAGGAACTTCTCCACAGCCGGTGCGTAGTCCGCCCGACTGTAGACGCGCCACCCACCGTTGATCTCGCGGATGGTGAATCCACGCTGCTGCAAGGCGTATTCGTCCTCGAGCGCGAGGAGGTGTTCCCGGACGTCGTGCTCCTCGAGTTCGAGGGCGTCGGCCAGCTCGAGAGGCGTCAGCGGCTGGTCGACGACCATCAGGATGGCCTCGATCGTGCTGCGTGCACCACCTGGGAAGTCCTCGACGTCGAAGCCTTCGGGCTCGACCGGCACCTCGATCGCGGGCACCGGCACGTCGAGCGGTTCCTGTTGCGGCTCAGTCATCGCCGGCTCCTTCGTCATCTGGTGCTGTGGTGTCGGGGTCGGGCTCAGCCGTCGGCACCGGGTCGTCCTCGTCGAACTCGGCGCTGACCTCCACGTGAGTATCTGTGTCCGCGGTCCAGCGCACCGTGAGATCGCCCAGCGCCTCCTCCTGCTCGAAGACGATCACCGCCTCCTTGAACAGTTCCAGCACAGCAAGGAACCGCGCGACGATCACGAGCGTGTTGTCGGCGTCGGCAACCAAGTCGCGGAACGACGAAACCGGTTGCGCCCGAAGCTTGTTCGCGACGATCTCGGCTTGCTCACGCACGCTGACCGCAGCCTGGTGCAGATGCTCCAGACCGACCGACGGCGGCATCTTCGGGATCATCGCGGACGCCGCGATCATCGCCAGCTGCTCGGGCGTCACATTCATGACGAGTTCGGGCAGCAGACCGGCGAACTGCTCCTCCAGACCTGCCTGGCGGGCCGTGATGCGTCCGGCGGTCGCCATGCGCTGATCGAAGGCTGCGGCAACCTGCTTGAACGCGCGGTACTGCAACAGTCGTGCGAACAGCAGGTCGCGCGCCTCGATGAGGGCGAGGTCGTCCTCGTCCTCCGGGCCGGAGTTCGGCAACAACCGAGCAGCCTTGAGGTCCAACAGAGTTGCCGCGATGAGCAGGAACTCCGACGCCTGACCGAGGTCCCAGTCGGCCTTCGTCTTCTGTGCCTGCCGGATGTGCGCGATGAACTCGTCGGTGACCTTGTGCAACGCGATCTCGGTGACATCGAGCTTGTGCTTGGCGATGAGGCCGAGCAGCAGGTCGAAGGGCCCGGAAAAGACGTCGAGGTGCACCTGGAACGGGGTGGACGCACCGCGCTTGGTGATCACGCCACCGGGTACGACCTCGTCCGATGTGGATACGTCAGCGGATTCGGCGAGCAGTGCAGCGTCGCCGGACTCGATCGCGTCCTCAATGCCGTGAGTGGGCTCGCCGCCCTGCTCAGGCTGCGTCGCCGCGGGCGATGAGTTCACGAGCCAACTGTCGGTAGGCCTCGGCTGCGCCGTGGTTGGAGGCGTACTTGGTGATCGGTTCGGCCGCGAGGGTGGCGTCGGGGAACTTCACCGTGCGGTTGATCGTGGTGTGGAACACCTTGTCGCCGAAGTGGTCGACCACCGATCGGACGACGTCGCGGCTGTGCAGCGTGCGTCCGTCGTACATGGTGGCGACGATGCCGTCGATCTCCAGGCGCGGGTTGAGGCGGTCGGTGACCTTGTCGATGGTCTCGACCAGCAGGGCGACACCGCGCATCGCGAAGAATTCGCACTCGAGCGGGATGATCACGCCGTGTGACGCGGTGAGCGCGTTGACCGTGAGCAGACCCAGGCTGGGCTGGCAGTCGATCAGGATGACGTCGTACTCGTCGGCGACCGGACGCAGCACGCGCGCCAGGATCATCTCGCGAGCGACCTCGCCGACCAGCTGGACCTCGGCAGCCGACAGGTCGATGTTGGCCGGCAGCACATCGAGATTCATGACCCCGGTGCCCTGGATGACTTTGTGGATGTCGTGACCGCGTTCGACCAGCAGGTTGTAGACGGTGAGGTCGAGTTCGTTGCTGCGGACGCCGAGACCGGCGGACAGCGCACCCTGCGGATCGAAGTCGACGACGAGAACGCGCCGGCCGTACTCGGCCAGGGCTGCGCCGAGGTTGATCGTCGTGGTGGTCTTGCCGACCCCGCCCTTCTGGTTGCACAACGCGATGATGCGCGCGGGTCCGTGACTCTCCAGCCGCTTGGGGTACGGGAAGGTCGGTAGCGGGCGGCCGGTGGGACCGAGGGTCTCCTGCTGGCTCAACTTCACTCCTAGAACGTGCTCTGGCTCTCGCCGATCAGCGGCCAGCCTATGCCACCACCCCAACCCGCGCCCAGTCCCCGACGAAGACGGTGGTCGAACTGGGGGCGGAGTGCCTGCACTTGAGCCGACGCGAGGTACGAGCGTCGTGTCGAAGGGATCGAGAACCCACCCACGCCCGCTGGTTGAGCCGGACGGATGAGGAACGGATCCGTCGGTGCCGAAACCCCCCGAACCCTCGACGCAAACCCACTCCGTTCCCCAGTCACCATTGAAATCGGCGTGAGTTCGTGCTCTTCGCCGGAGGGTGAGATCAGCGCGCCCTCGGGTGCGATCCGGCGAACACCTCACGCAGTTGCTGGACGGTGACCAGCGTGTAGATCTGCGTCGTGGTGACGGAGGCATGACCGAGCAGTTCCTGCACGACGCGGACGTCGGCACCGCCGTCCAGCAGGTGCGTAGCGAACGAGTGGCGCAGCGTGTGCGGCGACAGCTGAGCGGTCAGTCCGGCACGCTCCCCACAGGCCTGAATGGTGTTCCACACCGACTGGCGCGACAGGCGTCCGCCGCGCTGGTTCAGGAACAACGCGGGCGTCCCCTTGCCCTTCGATGCGAACACCGGACGGGCACGGACGACGTACGACTGCACTGCGTCCTTGGCGAACGAACCGAGCGGTAACAACCGTTCCTTGTCGCCCTTCCCCAGGACGCGGACGGTGTCGGTCTCGAAGTCGACGTCGTCGACGTCCAACCCGGTGATCTCGCTGACGCGCGCACCGATGCCGTACATCAGCTCCAGCATCGCCCTGTCCCGCAACGAGTTCGGCGTGTCACCGACGCTCGCCGCGTCGAGCAGTCGCGCCACCTCGTCCTGGCTGATCGCCTTCGGCAACCGTCGTCCCGGAGTCGGCGGGGACACACCTTCGGCCGCGTCCTTGGTGGTCTCCCCCTCCAACGCGAGGAACTTGTGGAAGCCGCGCACGGCCACCAGCGACCTGGCCGCAGACGACGCCGCGAGTGGCGGATGCTCGTCGTCGCCCTCTCGCAAGTGAGCCAGGAACCCGCTGACCTCGTTCTCCCCCACCTTCACGGCGTCCGTGACACCGAGGCCGGCGAGATAGCCGCGGTAGCGCTCGAGGTCGCGACCGTACGCCTTCAGGGTGTGTACCGAGACACCGCGCTCCACCCGCAGGTGATCGAGCCACCCGCGGACGCTGCGTTCGAGCGCGCTGGCGGCCATGGACGTGCATTCTGCCCTCTGCACCGGCCGATCCGGACGAGCGCGTCCGCGCGGCGTGGCCGCCGGGTAGGTTCCATCCCATGCGCATCGCGAGGGGACACCGATGAAGCTCTACGCCGAACGACCGATCCGACTGCTGCCGCAGATCCTGTTCGACGCGGCGATCGTCACGTGGCTGGCCTTCTGGTGGAACGTCGCGAATCGCGTGAACAACACGGCGGACGCGTCGACCGTCGGCGCGAACAAGCTGCAGACGAGCGCCGCCTCGCTTTCGGGCAACCTCACCGAGGCGGGCCAGCGCCTGCGCAAGGTGCCGTTGGTCGGCGACACCCTGCAGTCGCCGTTCGACAAGTCGGCCGCGGCAGCCAACCAGATCTCGGCGGCCGGGCGTGACATGTCCGTCGGCATCGACGACCTCGGGGATCTGCTCGGCTACCTCACCGCAGCAGCTCCGTACCTGTTCGCCCTGCTCCTCTGGGGCATGATCCGTATCCCCTGGCTGCGCAAGGCGTCCCAGGCCGCCAAGCTGCGCAGGACGACGGCAGGCATGGACGTGCTCGCGCTCCGAGCATTGCAACACCGTTCGGCTGCAGAGCTTTTCGCGGTGTCGTCCGGACCGGCGACGAGCTGGCGCACCGGTGACGAGGAGACCAATCGGGCCCTCGGTGAGCTTCACCTGCGCAAGCTGGGTCTGAACGCAGCCAAGGCAGAACCGATCGTGTCCCGTGCTGCGACGGCCCGACCGGTGACCGCGTCGGAGCCGGATCGCGAGCCCACCGGTCCGGCCACTGAGCCGGTCCGGCGGGACGACGACGTCAGTCCGTCGTAGGACTCACCAGCGACGGACGCAGGTCGGCCTGCGGCGGCGTCCACGAGGAGCGGTCGGCTGCCGACTGCTGGCCGGAACGGATGTCCTTCACCTGGTCGCTGCCGTCCTCGCCGGCCCCCGGGAACCACACGAACGGAATCCCGCGACGGTCGGCGAACTGGATCTGTTTGCCGAACTTCGCGGCCTTCGGCGCCACCAGCGTCGCAATCCCGCGACTGCGTAAAGCCGTTGCGATGCGGGTGGATTCGGCCCGCGAGTCCTCGTCGTTGACGGCGACGAGCACAGCGACCGGGGTCTCCCGGGAGGCCGTCAGGCCCTCCTCGCCGATGAGCAGACCCAGCAGGCGCGAGACGCCGATCGAGATGCCGACCCCGGGGTAGGTGCGCTTGCCGTCGGTGGCGAGCGAGTCGTACCGACCTCCGGAGCAGATCGACCCGTAACCGGGGTCACGTTCGAGCATCGTCTCGTAGACGGTGCCGGTGTAGTAGTCGAGGCCGCGCGCGATGCGCAGGTCGGCGATCGCGACGCCGGGAGCGTGCTCGGCCGCGGTGGCGATGACCGACTCGAGGTGCGCCAGTCCCTCGTCCAGCGTCGGGTGCTCGACCCCGAGGGCACGGACACGCTCGACGAACGAACCGTCCGGTGAGTTGATCTCCGCCAGCGCGAGGCACTGCTTGGCCTGCTCGTCGGTCAAGCCGTTCGCGACCAGGAGCTCCGCGACCTTCTGCGGCCCGATCTTGTCGAGCTTGTCGACGATGCGCAGCGTGCCGATCACGTCGTCGATACCGAGACCGAGGTAGAAGCCCTCGCAGATCTTGCGGTTGTTGACGTGAATCGTGTAGTCACCGACCGGTAGCCGCGCGAACACGTCCGCGATGACCAACAGCAGTTCGGCCTCATAGTGCGCGGGCAACTCCCCCGCGTCGACGATGTCGATGTCGGCCTGGATGAACTCGCGGTACCGGCCGCGCTGCGGTCGTTCACCACGCCAGGCCTGCTGGATCTGGTAGCGACGGAAGGGGAACGTCAACTTGCCGGCGTTCTCCAGCACGTAGCGCGCGAACGGCACCGTCATGTCGAAGTGCAGGCCCAGCGTCGGCTCAGCCTGCTCGTCGGCGGGGGCTGCCAACCGGCGGACGGCGTAGATCTCCTTGTCGGCGTCCTCGCCCTGGCTGGACAGCCGCTCGACCGACTCGACGGAGCGGGTGTTCACCGAGGCGAAGCCGTGCAGCTCGAACACCTCACGGATGGTGTCGAGGAAGTACTGCTCGGCGATGCGCTCGGTGGGCAGCCATTCCTGGAAGCCACTGATCGGAGTGACCTTGGAAGCCATGTGTTGTGAATCCTTGTGTCTCAGAGGTTCTGGAGGAAGGGGTTGCTCATGCGCTCGTGAGCCATGGTGGTGCCGGGGCCGTGGCCGGGCAGCACCAGTGCGGTGTCGGGCAGCGGCAGGACGACGTCCTTCAGCGACCGCTGCATCGACTCGTGCGAACCGCCCGGTAGGTCGGTGCGGCCGATGGAGCCCGCGAACAGCACGTCGCCGGACAGCACGGTCGAGGTCACCTCGACCTCGCCGGGAAGACCGTCCGGAATCGTGTCGATGCCGAACATCACCGAACCCTCGGTATGGCCGGGGGCGTGGCTGACGGTGAAGTCGAGGCCGGCGAGCGTCAGCTTCTGTGCGTCGGCGATCTCGACGATGTGCTCGGGTTCCTTCCAACCGGCCTGTTGCCCGAACTGCTGCTCGAACATGTGCAGCAGGCCCGGATCGAGGCTCGACAGCGGGTCGGCGAGCCGGTAACGGTCGTCGTGGTGGATGTAGGCGCCGAGTTCGCCGCCGCAGACGGGCGTCACGGAGTACACGTGATCGACGTGTCCGTGGGTCAACAGCACGGCGGTCGGCTTCAGGTCGAGATCGGTCAGGACCTCGGTCAGCTGCGGCATCACCCCGATGCCCGGGTCGACGACGACGCATTCCTGTCCGCGGCCGGTGGCCAGCACATAACAGTTGGTTGCGAAGGCCTGGGCCGGGAAATAGACGGTCAGCACCGGCCAAGCCTATCGACGGCGTATCCAGGTCGTGACCTGCCGCCCGGGCACGCGCCGGACGGATGTCCCTAGACTGACCGGCGACCGTGCCCTTCGGGGCAGTACAAGCCGCCAGGCTGCACCGACTGGGAGTCCTCACCCGTGCGACCCACATCGCGACCCACCGAGCGAGCAAGCACGCGCCATCCGCACCGTCTGATCTCAGCCCTTGTGGCAGCCACCGTGATCGGCGGTTCGCTCGCCGGTTGCGCCGATGGTGACGACAGCCCGCAGAACACCACGTCCGCCGGATCGTCGGCGACCTCGGCCGGCGAGGGTGGCGCGGGTGGCGCAGCCTGCACGCCGGCGACGAGCAAAGAGGGCCTGAAGCTGCCGGCCAAGGAGTGCGCGCAGGGCAAGACCTTCGACGCCAGCATGGAGACCGACCAGGGCACGGTGAAGTTCGAGCTGTACGGCGACAAGGCACCGCAGACGGTCGCGTCGTTCATCCAGCTCTCGGGCGCCTACTACGCCGACACCTCGTGCCACCGTCTCGTGCCCGACTTCGTGCTGCAGTGCGGTGACCCCACCGGCACGGGTCAGGGCGGGCCGGGCTACACCTACGGCCTGGAGAACGCACCCGCCGACGACCAGTACCCGCGCGGCACCCTTGCGATGGCGCGCCAGGGAAACAAGGGCGACAGCAACGGCGGTCAGTTCTTCGTCACCCTGAAGGACGTGCCGATCCCGTCCGACAACGCCGGCGGCTACACCATCTTCGGCAAGGTGGTCAGCGGCATGGACGTCGTCGACAAGGTGGCTGCCGGCGGCGTCGGTGCCGACGGCACCGCACCCAAGACCCCTGTCACGATCAAGAAGATCACCGTCACTGAGAAGAAGGCCTGACGATGTCGACCGACGCACCGAAGCCGACGCCCCGCCCCGGCGTCCCCACGCCCGCTGCGATCAAGCCGCACACCCCGGCCGCAGCGCCCGCTGCCACCCCGGTGGCCGCGTCCAGCAACTCCGTGACGTTCGGCCGGGTCGCCGACGACGGCACCGTGTTCGTCCGCACCCCGGACGGTGAGAAGGAGGTCGGGTCCTACCCCGACGCCACCCACGAGGAGGCGCTCGCCTACTTCGCCCGCAAGTACGACGAGTTGGCGGCATCCGCGAACCTGCTGCTGCAGCGCGTGGTGCAGACCGACCTGTCCACCCAGGACGGCCAGACGGCGCTGAAGTCCCTGCGCGAGCAGGTCTTGCAGGCGAACGTCGTCGGTGACCTGCCCGCACTCGACAACACCGTCGAGCAGATCGCGACCGCCCTCGCAGCCAAGGCCGAGGTCGAGTCGAAGGCTCGCGCCGAGGCCAAGAAGGAGTCGGCCGCCAAGCGCGAGGAGCTTGTCGCCGAGGCGGAGAAGATCGCGTCCCAGCCGGTCGAGAAGGTGCAGTGGAAGCAGTCCACCGCTCGAATGCGCGAACTGTTGGACGAGTGGAAGACGTTGCAGCGCAGCCAGGTTCGGCTCGACAAGGAGACCGAGAACTCCCTGTGGACGCGGTTCAGCGCCGCCCGGAACGGCTTCGACAAGACCCGACGCACCCATTTCGCCAAGCTCGACGAGGAGCACTCTTCCGCCAAGGCCACCAAGCAGAAGTTGGTCGAGGAAGCCGAGAAGCTGTCCGAGAGCACCGAGTGGGGCCCGACCGCAGGTGCGTTCAAGCGGTTGATGAGCGAGTGGAAGCGCGCCGGTCGCGCCTCCCGTGCCGACGACGACGCACTGTGGGCGAAGTTCAAGGCAGCTCAGGACGCGTTCTTCAACGCCAAGGACGAAGTGGCCGCCGCTGAGAACGTCGAGTTCGAGGCCAACCTGAAGGTGAAGGAAGAACTCCTCACCCAGGCGCAGGCGCTTGTGCCGATCAAGGACCTGGAGAAGGCCAAGAAGGATCTGCACGCGATCCAGGACAAGTGGGACGCCGCCGGCAAGGTGCCGCGTAAGGACATCGAGCGGATGGAGCGCGGCATGCGCAAGGTCGAGCAGACCATCCGCGAGGCTGAAAACAAGCAGTGGAAGAAGACCGACCCCGAACTCGCTGCGCGCGCCGGATCGTTCGCGCAGCAGCTGCAGCGGGCGGTCAGCGACCTGCAGGACGAGATCACCGCGGCCGAGGCCAAGGGTGATGACAAGAAGGCCGCGAAGCTGCGCGAGGAGCTCAAGACCAAGCAAACCTGGCTCGACCAGGCGATGGGCGGACTGAAGGAGTTCGGCAGCTGATGCTGGATGCCGCGGACGGACTGATCGAGTACCTGGGCACGAGCCCGTCGCCGTTCCATGCGTGCGAGACGTCAGCTCGCATGCTGGAGGACGCGGGTTTCGTCCGGCTGCTGGAGACGGACGCCTGGCCGAGCGAATCCGGGCGCTACTACCTCGTCCGCGGCGGCACGCTGGCCGCGTGGAGCACCGAGCACGCCGACGGCGCCACGACACCGTTCCGCATCGTCGGGGCGCACACCGACTCCCCCAACTTCCGGATCAAGCCGCAGCCCGACCATCGGAGCATCGGCTACGCACAGTTGGGGGTCGAGCCGTACGGCGGCATCATCCTGAACAGCTGGCTGGACCGCGACCTCGGCCTCTCGGGGCGGGTCACTGTTCGCGAGAACGGCTCTGTCGCAGCGAAACTGCTACGGGTCGACGAACCGCTGCTGCGTATCTCGCGACTTGCGATCCACCTCGACCGCAGCGCCGCGGAGGGTGAGGTCTTCAACAAGCAGTTCCAGATCGCACCGCACTGGGCGCTGGGTGACGCACCCTCGTTCCGCGAATTCCTCGGTGACCGGCTCGGGGTCGCCGGGGCCGACGTCCTGGCATGGGATGTGATGACGCACGACATCCAACCGGCCGGCCGCACGGGGCTGAACGGTGAGTTCGTGGCCGGCGCGCGGATGGACAACCTCGCGACGTCCTACGCCGGCACCCGGGCGCTGATCCGCGCGGTCGAGGACGGCCCGGCCGACTCGACCGTCCAGGTGCTTGTGCTCTTCGACCACGAGGAGATCGGGTCGATGACCGAGCGTGGCGCCTTCTCGGTGCTGCTGCCGACCGTGCTCGAACGGATCGTCTCCGGGCTCGGTGGCGGACGGGATGACTACCACCGTGCGCTTGCCGGCACGGTGATCGCGTCCGGCGACATGGCGCACGCCACGCACCCCAACTACGCCGACCGGCACGAACCCGACCACCGCATCGCGCTGAACGGCGGTCCGGTGTTGAAGGTCAACACCAACGGCCGTTACGCCACCGACAGCGTCGGTGCCGGGTCGTTCGCGCTCGCCTGTGAGCAGGCCGGCGTGCCGATGCAGTCCTTCGTCATGCGTTCGGATCTGCCGTGCGGCTCGACCGTCGGACCGATGACCTCGGCGCTCACCGGTGCGACCACCGTCGACTTCGGTGCGCCGACCCTGTCGATGCACTCCGTGCGCGAACTCGTCGGTTCGGACGACCAGCAGATGTACGCCGACGCGTTGACCGCGTTCCTCGCACCCGCCTGAGCAGGTTCGGTTCTACTCGCCGAGGACGGTGCGCTGGATCAAGTTGCCGTACTCGCGAACTCCGTTGCCGTTCGGGTGAACTCCGTCGACGAACCAGTCGTCGTGCGGGTTGGCCAGGGAGTACCAGTCAGCCACCTTCACTCGCGGTGAGCGAGCGGCGACCGAGCGCAACTGCTTGACCACCTCGTTCTGCCAGAACCGAGGCACGCGAGGAAGCCCGAGTACCACGACGCTGTGCGTCGGGATCTTCGCGATGGCGGCGGCCAGCGCGACCTCGTCGATGACACCGTTGTTGCCGACATGGATGAGGACGATGTCCGTGGTCAGGGACGGCGCCAACCGGTCGAGTTCGGACACAGCGACGAACCCCTGCTCACCTTCCTTGGCGTGCAGGGTCGCCGTCTTGAACCGCCGGTGCAACCCGTTGGCGGCACCGATCGCGAACGAGTCACCGAACACGGTCATGGTCATGTCCGATGTGCGACCGTCGAAGGACGGAGTCGGTGAACTGCTGGTTGACGACGTCGGCGATGCGGTCAGGGACGGCGCCGAAGGGGCGGAACCGGTCGGTCGGTCGCTCGTTGCTGACGGCGCCGCAGACGGGACGGCGAACGACGGCGGAGCAGGCTCCTCGACAGCCGCGGTGACGGCAGCTTTCGCCGTGGTCTTCGGCTGCGGGCTCATCGCGGCGACGGCACCGGTCGATGCGAAGACCGCGACGAGCGTGCTCACCAGCGCCGGACGCGCGATACGTCCGATCGAGTGCGAACGCAGTGACCGCCATGCACCGCGCAGCCCCAGCCGTCGGACGGGTTGCTCGACCAGTTGATACGACAACTCCGACAGCACGAACGTCAGTCCGAGCTTGAGGGCGATGTTCGCCGTGCCGGTCAGCGGGACGTCGAGTTCGGGACGGGTGAAGACGAAGACCGGCCAGTGCCACAGGTAGAGGCCGTAGGACCGGCGTCCGATCGCAGCGAGGGGTTCGAGGTCGAGCACTCGGCCCAGCACACCGGGACGAGTGGCAGCCGCGACGAGAACGGCCGTGAGCAGAGCGAGAGCCGCGAAACCCCAGCGGTACAACGCAACCGACCATGAGTGCACCGCCCACAGCGACCACAGCAGGGCACCGAGCGCCACGACTCCGACAAGCGTCGACCGAACGGTGGCCGGGCGGAGCGCGGGTCCGCCGAAGCCGGCGCCGCCGCGCCATACCGCAAGCGCCGCGCCGACCAGCAGACCGGCGCTGTGGGAGTCGGTGCCGAAGTAGAAACGGGAGGCGTCTGCTCCCAGCGGCGCGCCGGAACGCCAGGTGCCCACGCCCATCACGAGCATCGACGCGGCCGCGCCGAGTACGCAGACCGTGAGCATCGCGAACCTGCGCGCATGCGGACGACGGAACACGAACACGATGAGCGCGACCACCAACGGCCAGACGACGTAGAACTGCTCCTCCACCGCCAGCGACCACAGGTGCTGCAGGGCCCGCGGTCGACCGAACGCCTCGAAATAGGAACGTTCGTGCAGCACGTACCACCAGTTGGAGGTGTACGTCGCGGCCGCACCGAGGTCGCCGAGGTAGCTGGTGAGCTGATCGCGTCCGGCGGCGAGCTGCGCGAGCGTGGTGGCGAGCAGGACGACGACCAGTGCCGGGATCAGCCGGCGTGCACGAGCCGCCCAGAACCGACGCAGATCGACTCCGCCGCCCGGAGCAGATGCGCGGGCCCACAATTGCGAGGTGATCAGGTAGCCGCTGATCACGAAGAAGATGTCGACTCCGAGGAATCCGCCTGCGGCCCAGGGCAGTTCGAGGTGGTAGAGGATGACGGCGACGACTGCTATCGCTCGCAGTCCGTCCAGTCCCCCGACATGCTTACGCGCAGCCGGCGTTTGCTCGCCGACGCGCACGCCCCCCTCGTCACGCATGGCCACCATGGTACTACACCCAGGGGTGGGTCGTCACGGGTGACGCGGCCGACGAGATCAAACCGTGATGGACGCCCGTTCAAGACGAGTCGGGGTCAGGAGGCGCCGACGCGCTGACCGGAGCCGGTGAGCCGGTATACGTCGAACACGCCGTCCACCTTGCGCACTGCCCGGATCACGTGGTCGAGGTAGCCGGCGTCGCCCATCTCGAAAGTGAACCGGGAGACGGCGACGCGATTGTTCGCGGTCGACAGGTTCGCCGACAGGATGTTGACGTGCTGTTCGGACAGCACCCGGGTCACGTCGGAGAGCAGGCCCTTGCGGTCGAGCGCCTCGACCTGCAACTGCACCATGAACACGCTCGCCGCGGACGGCGCCCACGCGACCTCGACCAGCCGATCCGGCTGGGACTTCAACTGGGCGGCGTTCGTGCAGTCGTCGCGGTGCACGGACACGCCATGACCGGTGGTCACGAAGCCGAGGATGTCGTCGCCGGGCATCGGGGTGCAGCACCGGGCCAGCTTCACCCAGACGTCGTCGGTGCCCACGACCGTGACTCCCGGGTCGCCCGCACGCCGCCGCGTCTCGGCGCGGGTGATGATCGGAGCGCTCTCGGGAGTCTGCTGCGGCTCCGGCTCGTCCGGACCGACGGCCTCGCGCAGCAGCTTGGAGACGTGTTCGGCGGAGACGTGGTTGTCGCCGACCGCGGCGTACAGCGAGTCGACGTCCTGGTAGTGCAGACCGGTCGCGACCTTGGCCATGGTGTCGACATTGGTCAATCGCGCGATGCCCTGACCCTGTTTGCGCAGCGCCTTGGTCAGCTGTTCCTTGCCGGAGTCGATCGCTTCCTCGCGACGTTCGCGGGAGAACCACTGGCGGATCTTGCTTCGGGCGCGCGGGCTGGCGACGAAGCCCAGCCAGTCACGACTGGGCCCGGCGCCGTCGGCCTTGCTGGTGAGCACCTCGATGACATCACCGTTCTCGACCGGCGACTCCAGCGGCGCGAGCCGTCCGTTGATCCGGGCCCCGATCGTGTGGTGACCGACCTCGGTGTGCACCGCGTAGGCGAAGTCGACGGGGGTCGACCCGACGGGTAGACCGACGACCTCACCCTTGGGCGTGAAGACGTAGACCTCCTGACTGCCGACATCGAAGCGCAGGTTGTCGAGGAACTCATCGGGGTCGGCGGTCTCGCGCTGCCATTCCAGCAACTGGCGAAACCAGGCCATCTCATCGAGCTGCCCGCCGTCAGACGACGCCGGGACCGGCGCAGCAGCCGACTTCGCATCGTCCTTGTATTTCCAGTGCGCCGCAACGCCGTACTCGGCCCGGTGGTGCATCGCGTGGGTGCGGATCTGGATCTCCACCGACTTGCCGTCGGGCCCGATGATCGTCGTGTGCAACGACTGGTACATGTTCATCTTCGGGGTGGCGATGTAGTCCTTGAACCGCCCCGGCACCGGGCTCCACCTGGTGTGCAGGGTGCCGAGCACCGCGTAACAGTCGCGCACCGAGTCGACCAGGATGCGCACCGCGACCAGGTCGTAGATGTCCTTGAACTCCCGGCCGCGCACGATCATCTTCTGGTAGACCGAGTAGTAGTGCTTGGGCCGACTGGTGACCGTCGCGTCGATCCGCGCCGCCTTGAGGTCGGTACTGACCTGTTCGCGGAAACCCTGCAGATACTGCTCGCGCGCGGGGGCGGCGTCGGCCACCAACCGGGCGATCTCGTCGTACAGCTTGGGGTGCAGCACCGCGAAGCAGAGGTCTTCCAACTCCCACTTGATGGTGTTCATGCCCAGTCGATGCGCGAGAGGAGCGTAGATCTCGAGCGTCTCGTTGGCCTTGCGGGTCGCCGACTCCACCGACACGTAGCGCCAGGTGCGCGCGTTGTGCAGCCGGTCGGCGAGTTTGATGACCAGCACCCGGATGTCCTTGGCCATCGCGACGACCATCTTGCGGACGGTCTCGGCCTGCGCCGCGTCGCCGTACTTCATCTTGTCGAGCTTGGTGACGCCGTCGACCAGGAGGGCGATCTCCTCGCCGAAGTCCTCGCGCAACTGGTTCAGCGAGTAGTCGGTGTCCTCGACGGTGTCGTGCAGCAGCGCGGCGGCGAGCACGGCCGGCTGCATGCCGAGTTCGGCCAGGATCGTGGTGACCGCGAGCGGGTGGGTGATATACGGGTCGCCGGACTTGCGGGTCTGCCCACGGTGGGCGTGTTCGGCCACGGCATACGCGCGTTCCAGCAGCGTGACATCGGCCTTGGGGTGAGAGTCACGGACGGTGCGCAGCAGCGGGCCGAGCACCTTGTGCTGCGGTGTGCGCGGGGCGCCCAGCCGCACCAGACGGGCCCTGACCCGCGACCCGGAACGCTCCTGCTCGACCATGAATTGATCTTAGTGCCGCAGCGCGGCAGAACTGACCGCCGTGCCGTCACACGGTCGCGACGACCGCGACCTCGTGACCCTCCAGCAGCCGGCGCCCCTCCAGGAACCCGACCTCGAGCAGGAACTCGATTCCGACGACCGTCGCGCCCGCCCGTTCCAGCAGCGAGACCGCAGCGGCGGCGGTGCCCCCGGTGGCCAGCACGTCGTCGACCAACAGCACGCGCTTGCCCTCGCACGCGTCGGCCGGGATCTCGATGGTGGCGGTGCCGTACTCCAGGTCGTACGTCTGGTCGATCGTCTCCCCCGGCAACTTGCCAGCCTTGCGCACCGGCAGGAAACCCACGCCCATCCGCTGGGCCAGCGCAGCGCCCACGACGAAGCCGCGAGCTTCGATGCCGGCGACCAGGTCGATCGTGCCCTCCCAGCCGGACGCCACCTCGCCGAGCACGAGAGCGAACGCGTCGGGGTCCGCGAACAGGGGGTTGAGGTCCTTGAACAACACGCCCGGCCGGGGGAAGTCGGGGATGTCGCGCACGCGCTCCAGGAGCACCTGCGAGGCGTTGCTCACGCGTCGTCCTTCGTGGCCCACGGGTGCACCTCACGCTTACGGGCGGTGCGTTCCTTGCGGGCGGCGACGAGTTCCTTCTCCCGCTCCGGGTCGACGACGCCGGACGAGGTCTCGGCGGTGCCTGCGTGGTCGGCTCCGGTCGCTTCCTGGTACTGCGCCGCGCGCCGGGCCAGTTCCTTGTTGGCGGGCTCACGGTTGCGCAGCGACACCAGCAGCGGAGTGGCGATGAAGATCGAGGAGTACGTGCCGACGGCGATGCCGATGAACAGCACCAGCGCGAGGTCGAGCAGGGTGCCCGGGCCGAGCATGGTGAATCCGACGACCAGCAACGCCAGGATCGGCAGCAACGCGACGACCGAGGTGTTGATCGAACGGACGAGCGTCTGGTTGACGGCGTAGTTGGCAGCCTGCGCGTAGGAACGCTTACCGGTGGCGTGCGCCTCGTCGACGTTCTCACGCACCTTGTCGAACACGACGACGGTGTCGTAGATCGAGTAACCGAGGATCGTCAGGAAGCCGATCATCGTGGCCGGCGAGACCTCGAACCCGGACAGCGCGTAAATGCCGACGGTGAACGCGAGGTCGTGCATCAACGCGACCAGCGCGGCGACCGCCATCGCCCACGTGCGGAAGTAGATCGCGAGCACGACGGACACCAGCACCAGGAAGACGATCAACGCGATCAGGGCCTTGCGGGTGACGGTCTCACCCCAGGACGGTCCGATGTACGAACTGTCGATGGAGGTGGCCGGGACACCGAACTCCTCGGCCAGCGCGTTCGAGACCTTGTCGGTCGTCGCGGCCGAGTTGTCGCCGAGTTTCTTGGCCTGGATGCGTACCTGGTTGTCACCCAGTTTGGTGACGTTGAGCGAGTCGTTGGCACCGGTGGCGGAACTCACGGCGTCCTTGGCGCGCTCCTCGTAGTTGTCCATCTGGGTGACGCCCTGGACGCGAAGCTCCGAGCCGCCCTTGAACTCCAGGCCGAGGTTCAGACCCCGGCCGAGCAGGCCGGCGGCCGCGACGACGAGAAGGATCGCGGAGATGACGTACCAGGTCTTGCGGCGTCCGACGAAGTCGAATTGACGGCGTCCGGTGTAGAGGTCGTTACCGAACTGCGCGAAGCTCGCCATCAGAGCATTCCTCCTTCGGCCGCAGCGGCCTTGCGATCGGCGATCGTGACGCGTCCGCGCCCGGCGTAGGTCGCACCCTTGGCGCCCAGGCGCTCGGGGTCGAAGCCGGACCACTTGTGTCCGTCGCCGAAGAACTTGGTGCGGGCCAGCAGCGACAGCACCGGGTGGGTGAACATCACGACGACCAGCAGGTCGATCAGGGTTGTGACACCGAGGGTGAACGCGAACGCCTTCACGCTGGATTCGGACAACACGTACAGCACCGCGGCGGCGATGAAGTTCATCGCGTCGGAGATCAGGATCGTGCGGCGGGCACGGGCCCAACCCGTCTCGACGGCGGCACGCAATGGTCTTCCGGATCTGACTTCGTCCCTGACTCGTTCGAAGTAGACGATGAAGGAGTCGGCGGTGATACCGATCGCGACGATGAGGCCGGTGATGCCGGCCATGGTCAGACGGAAGTTGTTCGCGTAGCCCAGGAAGGTGACCGCACCGTAGGTGAGCAGACCGGCCACGATCAGCGAGGCCACGGTCACCAGGCCGAGCGCGCGGTACTGGAACAGCGAGTAGAGGACCACCAGGAGCAGACCGATCGCGCCGGCGATGAGTCCCTTCTGCAACTGGTCGGTGCCCAGCTGCGGGCTGATCTGGTCGGAGGTGAGTTCCTTGAAGCTGAACGGCAGCGCGCCGAACTTGAGTTGATCGGCGAGGGTCTTCGCGCTGTCGGAGGTGAAGCCTCCGCTGATCTCGGCGCGGCCGTCGACGATCGGGCCGTTCGTACCGGGAGCGGAGATGACGACCCCGTCGACGTTGATCGCGGAGCGGTTCTGGTCCTGCTTCAGGGAGGACAGACGACGGGTCATGTCGCCGAAGGCCTTCTTGCCCTCTTCGTTGAACTCCAGGTTGACCGCGACCTCACCGGTGGCGATGCCCTGCTGGTTGGTGCGCTGGCCGAAGGAAGCGTCGGTGATGGTGGAACCGTCCACCTCGACCGGACCCATCAGCAGAACCTCGTTGCCGTCCTTGGCACACGCGACGGAGGGCTCGTCCTCGGGCGCCTGCGCGGAGATCTCACGGAACTTCGCCGCGGTGGGGCCCTTCTTCGGGTCGGTGTTGCGGCAGCTGAACTGCGACATCAACTGCTGGTAAGTAGTGCCCTTCTTGGCCAGCCCGTTGGTCACCCAGATGTCGGCGACCGGCTTGGCGCCCCACTGCGGGTCGCTGGGCGTGGCCGGAATACCGGCGTCTTCGGCACCGGGCAGCGTCGGCTGCGCGGGAACCGGGTCGGCCGGAGCAGCGGGCGTAGTCGCGGCGGTCTTCGACGTGGTCGCAGGCTTGGAGGTCGCAGGCTTGGAGGTCGCAGGAGTGCTCGGCGCCGGAGTGCTCGGTGCGGCCTTGGCGTACGCCTCGGGGAACGGAGCGTTCGCAGAGGTCGATGCTGCCGGTGCAGAGGTGCTCGGCTTGGCCGGAGCGCTCGTGCTCGGCTTGGCCGGAGCGGTCGAGGGCGAGCCGGACGGAGTCGAGGGCGCGCTGCTGGTCGACGGCTTCGCCGTTGCAGCGGCATCCGCCACCGGCGGGGTCGTGGCGATGACCGGACGGATCGTCAGCTTGGAGGACTGCGCGAGAGAGTCGAGGATCTCCTTGGACGGGTTGCCCGGGATCGCCACCACGATGCTGCGGTCACCCAGGGTGCTGACCTCCGCCTCGGCGACGCCCGTGCCGTCGACGCGCTGGCGGATGATGTTCACCGCCTGGTTCACCTGGCCCGAACTGACCTGCTGGCCGCGTCCGAGCACCGGCTCGAGGACGACCTGGCGGCCACCTTCGAGATCGAGGCCGAGCTTCGGGGTCCATTGTCCGGCCGGCTTGGCCCAGACGGTGGTCGCCGCGATGCCGCCGAAGAGCGCGGCGATGATCAAGAAGAGCAGGATCAGCGTGCGCTTCGGTTTGGAAGCCGGTGCACGACGAGCACGGGTTGCACGGGTTGCCACGAACTCAGGCCTTCTTGTCGTTGGATTCGGGGGTCGCCTCAATGACCATGCTGCGCGGCACGACCGCCCGGCGGTCGAAACGAAGTTGGACACCGTCGGCGACCTCGAGCGTTGCGGTCTGGTCGTCCATGGCGACCAGACGGCCGTACAGGCCGGACGTGGTGGTGACTTCGTCGCCTACCGTGATCTGCGACTGCGCCTGCGCGAACTGCTTCTGCCGGCGACGGCTGAACCAGAACATCACGGCGAGCAGCGCCAGCGGCAGCAGCAACAAGACCATGCCGCCCGAGTTCTGAGTGCCGGTCTCGGCGACGAGTGCGTGCATGTGAGTGGTGCTCCCTGCGATCGATAGATGTGGCGACGGCCCGGACGGTTGTGCTTCGCCGGTGCGATCGGACGCGTACGCCGACGGGTGAGTCTAAGTCAGGTGTGCGGCTGCCCCAACTTCGGGTGTGAGGCGTGTCATGCCCGAGTTCGAGCAATACCCGGCGGATGGATCGGAATGTTCAGTCCGAGAAACGACCTTCACCCTCAGGCAACGACAACTGCGTCGCCCACGTTCCGGCATCCTTGGGCGGCGTCAGCCCGAGGTGCGCCCACGCCTGCGCCGTCGCGGCACGTCCGCGCGGTGTGCGCAACAGATATCCCTCACGCACCAGGTACGGCTCGGCGACCGTCTCGACGGTGTCGGGTTCCTCGCCGACGGCCACCGCGAGGGTCGTGAGCCCGACCGGTCCCCCGCCGAACCGCTTGCACAACGTCTCCAGGACGCCGCGGTCGAGCCGGTCAAGGCCCTTCTCGTCGACGTCGAACAGCTTCAACGCAGCCATGGCGGACGGTTGATCGACGACCTCGCTGCCATGGATCTGCGCATAGTCGCGCACCCGCCGCAGCAACCGGTTGGCGATACGGGGTGTGCCGCGGGAGCGTCCGGCGATCTCGGCGATGCCCTGCCGGGTGGCGTCGACCCCGAGCAGACCGGCACTGCGGTGCAGGATGGCCGCGAGATCCTCGGGTGTGTAGAAGTCCAGGTGTCCGGTGAAGCCGAAGCGGTCTCGCAACGGGGCCGGCAGCAGACCGGCCCGGGTGGTCGCACCGACCACCGTGAACGGCGGCAGTTCGAGCGGGATCGCCGTTGCGCCAGGGCCCTTACCGACGATGACATCGACGCGGAAGTCCTCCATCGCCAGGTACAACATCTCCTCGGCCGCACGGGCCATACGGTGGATCTCGTCGAGGAAGAGCACCTCGCCCTCGGCCAGCGAGGACAGGATCGCCGCCAGGTCACCGGCGTGCTGGATGGCGGGGCCGCTGGTGATGCGGATCGGCTGCTCGAGTTCGGCGGCGATGATCATCGCCAGGCTGGTCTTGCCGAGGCCGGGCGGACCGGACAGCAGGACGTGGTCGGGCGTCGTGCCACGACGCTTCGCCGCCGCGAGCACGAGTCCGAGTTGCTCGCTGACCCGTGGCTGGCCGGGGAACTCCGCCAACCGCCTCGGACGCAGTGCCGCCTCGAAGTGGCGTTCATCGGGTGCGACGCCGGGGTCGACGATGCGGGCGCCGGCCTCGTAGGAGGAGTCGTCGTACTCGCTCATCGGCCCAGGCTACGAAGGGTCACTCGCAGCAGTTGCGAGACATCCGTGGGGGCGTCGTCGGCCTTGGTGACCTTGGCGACGGCGTCCTGCGCCTGTTTGGTCGACCAGCCGAGGCCGACGAGCGCATCGACGACCTGTTGTTGCGTCTCGTCGGCGGCAGGCACCTGCGGCTGCGGCAACGAGGAAGACCCGCCGCCGGTGAGGGCACCGACCTTGTCCTTGAGTTCCAGCACGATGCGCTCGGCGCCCTTCTTGCCGATACCGGGCACCTTCATCAGCGTGGGCACATCCCCACCGGCGATCGCCCCGCGTAGGGCATCCGGTGCGTGCACGGCGAGCATCGCCAGTGCGAGCCGGGGACCGACCCCGCTGACGGTCTGGACCAGTTCGAACAGCTTGCGTTCGGAGTCGTCGCCGAACCCGTAGAACGTCAGGGAGTCCTCGCGCACGACCAGCGTGGTGAAGAAGGTCGCTTCGGTGCCGGCGCGCGCTGACGCTGCATGCGCGGGCGTGGTGTGAACGAGCATGCCCACTCCCCCGACCTCGACGACGACATTGTCGAGACCGGCACTCAACACGCTGCCGCGGATGGAAGAAATCATCGTGCGTACCTGTTTGACGCCCGGACCAACGGAGCCTCTTTCGGTCGTGAGTTTCGTTGTGCAGCAGCGGCGTTCGCAATGCGTGCCTGCGCACCCCCGCGCCAGACATGGCAGATCGCGAGAGCGAGTGCGTCAGCGGCGTCCGCCGGTTTGGGCGCGACCTCGAGCCGCAGGATACGGGTCACCATCGAAGTGACCTGGGCCTTGTCGGCCCGGCCGTTGCCGGTGACGGACGCCTTCACCTCACTGGGCGTGTGCATCACCAACGGCAACCCGCGACGCGCGGCGGCGAGCATCGGCACGGCGGACGCCTGCGCGGTGCCCATGATCCCTTTGATGTTCGCCTTGGCGAAGACCCGCTCGACCGCGACCACGTCCGGTTCGTAGTCGGACAACCACTGGTCGAGTTCGGTCTGCAGGGTGAGCAGTCGCTCGGCCGGGTCGTCGCCGACGGGCGTACGGATCACGCCGACGCCCACGAGCCGCACCGGTTGCCCGATGCCGCCGTCGACCACTCCGATGCCGCACCGGGTCAGCCCCGGGTCGACGCCGAGTACACGCACAGTCCACTCCTCGCACAAATGTTCGGTTTCAGGAACGTTAACCCGTACCGGCGGGGCGATTCACGCAGGCGCGCCGGACTGGGATGAGCAGGGTGCATCGACATCGAGCACGAGCGCCGCATGATCGGTGTGCCCCTCGATCCGCGGTGTCTGATCGAGGTCGCATCGCCGGACGACGAAGCCTTCGGTGACGAACGCGTGATCGTATCGGCAGCCGAGTCCGGTGTGATCACGTCCGACGACATGACCGAGTACCCAGCCTGGCGGCAGACGGCCTCGATCAATCGTGACCCCTCGCCGCCGCCGATCTCGGTCAGCACCCACACGTCTTCTGGGCGGCGACAGCCAGTGCAGGAGCGCCTGCGCCTTCACGCGCTACGGATTGGAGAGATTCAGGGTCAGCAGTCCGGGCACCGACCCCTGATCGGGGAAGAAACGAATCGACCCGGCGGAGCGAGTCTGCCGGGTCGAGTTCGAGGTGGAACGGGATCAGTCCTCGGCGTCGAGTTCGGCGAGCACCTCGTCCGACACGTCACCGTTGGCGAACACGTTCTGCACGTCGTCGGAGTCCTCGAGCGCCTCGATGACGCGGAACATCTTCTTGGCGCCTTCCTTGTCGAGCGGCACCTCGACGGTCGGCAGCCAGGACGACTCGGCGGAGTCATAGTCGACACCGGCCGCTTGCAGCGCCTCACGCACGGCAACGAAATCGCCTGCCTCGGAGACGATCTCGAACGATTCGCCGTGGTCGTTGATCTCCTCGGCGCCGGCGTCGAGCACGATCTCGAGCAGGTCGTCCTCGGTGTTGTCGCCCTTCGGGACGATGACGACACCCTTGCGATGGAACTGGAAGGCGACCGAGCCGGAGTCGGCCATCGAGCCGCCGTTCTTCTGCAGCGCGGTACGCACCTCAGCCACGGCGCGGTTCTTGTTGTCGGTCAGGCACTCGATGAGCAGCGCGACTCCGCCGGGTGCGTAACCCTCGTACATCAGGCTCATGTACTCGGCGGCGCCCGCCTCGGCGCCCGAACCACGCTTGACGGCGCGGTCGATGTTGTCGTTGGGCACCGACGACTTCTTGGCCTTCTGGATGGCGTCGTACAGCGTGGGGTTACCGGCGGGGTCACCGCCGCCCTGACGCGCGGCCACCTCGATGTTCTTGATGAGCTTTGCGAAGAGCTTGCCCCGCTTGGCGTCGATCGCAGCCTTCTTGTGCTTGGTCGTCGCCCATTTGGAGTGACCGCTCATGTCTCCCTCTACACACTCGTACGTTCGCTTCGGCCCACAGGGCGTCGGCCATCCTAATTGACCGGACGGGCGTCAGGCGCCGACGGACGACGGCGCGCTCTCCCCGTCTCCTCCGGCGCGCAAGGCGATGATGGCCAGCGACAGCATCAGCCGATCCCGCGGCTGCGTCAGCGAGCGCCCGGTGAGGTTCTCGATCTGCTTGAGGCGGTAGATGACGGTGTTGCGGTGACAGAACAGTTCCTGGGCGGCGTGGGTCGGTGAGCCCCCGTGCCGCAGCAACGCACCGAGGGTTTCCAGCAGCATCCGGCGCGTCGAGTCGGGCTGCTGGTTCAGACGTCCGAGCGTCTCCTGGACCAGGAGCACGGTTGCCTCCGGGCTACCGGTGAGCAGAACCTCCGGCAGACGATCCCGGACGTCGACCACCTCGCGACTGCCACCGGGCAGCGAGGACGCGGCCCGCGAGGCCAGCTGTCGCGCGACCGCGAAACCCTGCAGACCGTCGCTGCACAGCGCGACGGCGGCCCGTCCCCGCGCCGCAACTTGGAGATGGTCGATGACCTGCGCCGGGTCACGACCGGCGAGGTCGATCAGCCCCACGGTCTGCGCGCCGAGTTGGAGCCAGTGCGACTGGACCCCGATCTGCTCCAGGCGTTCCTCGGCCCACCGGGTGGGCTGATCGGCCTCGTCGTCGTTGATGCAGCTGATCGCGAGCAGGTCCTCGTCGATACCGACGCTCAGTACCTGACGGGCCTCCGAGGCGAAGTCAGGCTCGGACCCACGTCCCTGGACCAGCCCGTCCAGCACGGTGAGCTGGCGTTGCAGGTCCCGCCGTTGTAGCAGCGCTTCCTCGCGACGGTAGGACTCGCAGGCGGTTGCGTTCTGCACGTCGAGCGCGCTCCACAACTGTTGTCCCATCAGGATGAGCGTCTGCGCGCTCACCTCGCGCACGTTGCCCGAACCCTGCAGCAGCACGGTCTCCCACAGGGCTCTCGCGCCGTAGCTGTAGGCGTTCAACACTTGTTCCAGTGGCACGCCCTGTTGTGCGCGCCGGCGCCCGGTTTCGCGCCAGACGTGGATCGCGCGATCGTCCGGGGCTGCCAGGCCGGCCATCGTGAGCAATCCGGCCCGGACGTGGCGGCGGGTGCTGGTGCGAACCTCCTCACGCAGTTCGCTGGTCACCTGCTGGTAGTAGGCCTCGTCGCGCCCGAACAGTTCGAGAGTGATCGCGTCCGCGATGATCTCGGCGTCGTCGAGCATGCTCGCCCACGCACGTCGGATCGCCTCCCGCTGGGCGGCGGGAATCTCGTGCCGGGAGGTCGACAGACTCGACTCGGTGGGCGCGGCCATGGGCCGAGAATGACACCGGCGCACAAAAAGCGCTAGTGGCAGATCCCCGGGATGACCGCCTGCACCACAGATATTGTGCGCTGCGCCCATACCCCTTCTTGTGCGTAGCGTCCAAAGTTGGGTCACCCGCACTTCCACCCCAGGAGTCAAAGTGAGCGCATTTGCACCAGACGGTGCACCAGACCGCGCAGCCCTCGCCTCGCCCACGACCATGCTCACGCTGCAGGACATCACCGTTCGCTTCGGCGGCATCGTCGCGCTCGACAGCGTCGGTCTCGAGGTCCGTCCGAGCGAGGTCCACGGCGTGATCGGTCCGAACGGCGCCGGCAAGACCACGTTGTTCAACGTCGCCTGCGGCTTCGTGCAACCGTCCTCCGGCACGATCACCTGGAAGGGCGAACAGCTCAACGGCCTGCGGCCCCACCACCTGGCCCGCCACGGCATCGCCCGCACCCTGCAGGGTCTCGGCTTGTTCGACGGCATCAGCGTGCTTGAAAACGTGATGGTCGGAGCCGACCGTCACGGCCGGGCCGGATTCTGGTCGGGTCTGCTGGCGATCCCGCGCAGCACCGGCGACGAGAAGGCACTGCGCGAGCGCAGCCTCGACGTGCTGTGTGAACTCGACATCGAGGGATACGCCGACCGCTCACCGGCCAGCCTCCCCTACCCGATCCGCAAGCGTGTCGCCCTGGCACGCGCCCTGGTCAGCGAGCCGGAGTTGCTGTTGCTGGACGAGCCGGCGTCCGGCCTGTCCGAGTCGGAGATGGCCGAGCTCGGCGACATCATCCTCGGGCTGTCCGACCGGGTGTCGGTGATGCTCGTGGAGCACCACATGGATCTGGTCATGCGGGTGTGCAGCCGGATCACCGTGCTCGACTTCGGCCGGGTCATCGCTCGCGGCACACCGGACGAGGTCCGGGAGGACCCTGCCGTCCTCGCCGCCTACCTCGGCAACGAGGTGACCCACGACGACGGTGGGATCGACGACGACGCCGACGACCGCGACCCGAACCGTTCCCTCGACCGTGACGACGCGAACGGAGACCGACGTGCTTGAGGTCTCGGAACTCTCTGCCTCCTACGGACCGGTGAAGGCCCTGCAGGGCGTCTCCTTCGAGGTGCCCGACCGCACGATCACCGCCGTGCTGGGCGCCAACGGCGCCGGCAAGACCACACTGCTGCGCACCGTGTCCGGCCTGATCCGTCCACAGTCCGGCACGGTGACCCTCGACGGCGCTGACATCACGCACGCGGCACCCGAACGCATGTCCCGCCTCGGCCTCACCCACGTCCCCGAGGGCCGCGGAGTGATCACCGAACTCACCGTGACCGAGAATCTCCGGCTGGGTGAACTGGGACGCGCCAGGAACGGTGACCCCGTCTCCATGGATCGCGTCTGGGAGATGTTCCCCAAGCTCGCCGACCGGCGCTCGGCCTTCGCCGGGACGCTGTCCGGTGGCGAGCGCCAGATGCTGGTCATCGCGCGAGCGCTGATGGCCACCCCGAAGGTGCTGCTGCTGGACGAACCCTCGCTCGGCCTTGCGCCGCGCATCGTGGCGCAGATCTTCGACCTGGTGCGCACGCTCGTCGACGAACAAGGCCTGTCGGTCCTGTTGGTCGAGCAGAACGCGCGCAGCGCGCTGTCCATTGCCGACCTCGGCGTCGTCCTCAACCTCGGCAAGGTCGTCACGACCCAGGAGGCGCACGCTCTCGCGGCGGACGAGGGTCTACGCCACGCCTACCTCGGGTTCTGAGAAGGGAACCGTCGTGCAACAGTTCGTCACAACCATCCTCAACGGCATCACCATGGGTGCCGTGTACTCGGCGTTCGCGCTGGCACTGGTGCTCATCTGGCGCTCCACCCGTATCGTCAACTTCGCGCAGGCACCGATGGCCATGGTCACCACCTACGTCGCGATGAACCTCATCGAACGCGGGATGAACTACTGGATCGCCTTCATCGCGGCGCTGGTCGCGGGCTTCCTGCTCGGCGCGTTCGTCGAACGAGTGATCGTCCGCCCGGTCGAAGGCAAGTCCGACATCAACGCGGTGATCCTGACCCTCGGTCTGTTCATCGTGCTGCACTCGGCGGCGGCGCTCATCTTCGGCAGCGACTACAAGTCCTTCCCGGCGGCCTTCGGAGTCCGCGGCATCACCGTGGGCGGCACGAGCCTGGCGATCACCCCGTTCGGCATCTTCACCATCCTCGCGGTGTTCGCGGTGATGCTGTTGCTGCTCGTGCTCTTCCAGAAGACCGACATCGGTCTGCAGATGCGCGCCTCCGCGTTCAACCCCGAGGTGGCCCGCCTGCTCGGCGTCCGGGTGAGCACGATGCTGACGCTCGGCTGGGCGCTCGCCGCACTGGTCGGTTCACTGTCCGGCCTGCTGATCGCGGGAGGCAACCTGGTGCACCCCGGCTACATGGACTCGGTCGTCGTCTTCGGCTTCGTGGCGGCTGTGATCGGCGGCCTCGACAGTCCGTTCGGCGCCGTCGCCGGCGGCATGATCATCGGGCTCAGCCTCAGCCTCGTCTCCGGATACCTCGGCTCCGGGCTGGTCTCCTTCGCCGCCCTCGTCATCCTGGTCCTGGTCCTGCTGGTGCGGCCCGGCGGCTTGTTCTCCCACACCTCCGAGCGGAAGGTCTGACATGCGTTCCGCAGTGACAACCGTCCGGGGCAATCCCTTGCTCCGGCACCTGCTCCTCGGCCTGCTGGCCGCGGCCCTCGTCATCCTCGTCATGGAATCGGTCGACCCGTTCCGGCAGGGACAGCTGGCGATGATGGCGTACTACGCCATAGCGGCCGGCGGTCTGACGATCCTCACCGGCCTGAACGGTCAACTCTCCCTGGGTCACGGCGCGTTCATGGCGATCGGCGCGTACACCACGGCCTTGTTGCTGCAGGATCGCGAAGGCGCCCTGCCGACGCTGCTGATCATCGCGCTCTCGGCACTGGCCGCCACCGTGATCGGCGCCGTGGTGGGGGTCGCCGCTGCTCGTCTGCACGGTCCGTACATCGCCGGTGCCACGCTCGCGCTCGCGGTTGCCGTGCCCGCTCTTGCGCTGCATTTCTCCGAGACGCTCGGCGGTGAACAGGGCCTCAGCGTGATGGTGCCCGAGGTACCGAAACTCGCCGACGACGCGCTTTACTTCCTGACCGGCACGGAGACCACACCGTCGGAATGGGTCGCCTACTCGGGATGGTTCCTGCTGATCTTCGTCTACATCCTGCTGGCGAACCTCTCCTCCAGCCGGGTCGGACGACGCTGGCGTGCAGTGCGTGACGACGAGGTCGCCGCGTCCCTGGCCGGGATCAACCTCGGCCGCGATCGGGTCATCGCGTTCGTCGTCAGTGCGGCGTGCGCCGGAATCGCGGGCGCTCTGCTCGCCCTCGCCAACCGGCTGGCGGCTCCCGGATCGTTCTCGTTGACACTGTCGCTCACCCTGCTCAGCGCGGTCGTGCTCGGCGGTCTGGGCAGTCTGACAGGAGCCCTGCTCGGTTCCGGATTGCTGGCCCTGCTGCCCAACTTCGCGACGAACGCGGGCACTTCGGCCGGTCTGACCGACATCCAGGCGGCTCAGCTCGCACCGTTGATCATCGGTCTGACCACGATGTTGGTCATTCTGCTCATGCCCGGCGGAATCGTCGGCGGCATCAGGAAACTGTGGGCTCGACGTCCGGGTCGTGGCGGTGGTCCCGGCGCAGCCGCGGACACCCCGACCGTGGAAGCCGACTCGGCCCACCCCCAGGACACCGGGAAGCACTCATCAGCTCCCGGAGCGGCGCCGGCCTCCCGCGCACCGCACACCGCACACCGCAATACCCACCACTGACCTCGCCCGCGAGGAACAACCGCCGAGGAGGCACCAATGATGAGAAGGTCCAAGAAGGGCACGGTCGTCGTGAGCATGGCGCTCAGCACCGTTCTGCTCGCCGCTTGCGGCGCAGGCGGCCGCGACGACAAGGCTTCCGAGGACGGCGGGTCCGCCGGTTCCACGACCGGCATCACCGACACCACGGTCAAGATCGGTGCGCACTACCCGCTCACCGGCGTCGCCGCACCCGGCTACAGCGAGATTCCGTCGGGCGCGAAGGCGTACTTCGACTACGTCAACTCCAAGGGCGGCATTCACGGGCGCAAGATCCAGTACGTCGTCAAGGACGACGGGTACATCCCCACCAACACCACACAGGCCGTCAACGAGCTGGTGCAGAAGGACAAGGTCTTCGCGGTCGTCGGTGGTCTCGGCACCCCCACCCACTCGGCGGTCGTCGACTTCCTCAACAGTGAGAAGGTGCCCGACCTGTTCGTCTCCTCGGGGTCGATCAAGTGGGGTGACGACCCGAAGAAGCGCCCGATGACGTTCGGCTGGCAGCCGGACTACGAGATCGAGGGCAAGATCATCGGTAAGTACATCAAGGAGAAGATGCCGAACGCCAAGATCGGCCTCTACCTCCAGGACGACGATCTCGGCGCCGACGGGGCCAAGGGCCTGAAGCAGTTCGCCGGTGGGCAGGTCGTCAAGGAGGTCAAGTACACGACGGGTAACACGGACGTCGCGCCGCAGATCGCCGCGCTGCAGGCGTCCAAGGCCGACCTCATCGTGGGCTTCAACGTCCCGTCCTACACCGCCCTCAGCCAGCTCACCGCGATGAAGCTGAACTACAAGCCGAAGTGGTTCTACACCAATGTCGGATCCGACCCGAAGCTCGTCGGGGAGTTGCTCGCGAAGTTCTCCAAGGGCAGCGTGAAGAACGGCAGCTCGGCTCTCGACGGCATCATGACGACCGAGTACATCCCGGGTGTCGACTCGGCCGACGACCCGTGGGTCAAGCTGTGGCAGAAGGTCTGGAAGGAGTCCGGCGGCAAGGGCGAACTGACCAACTACCGCATCTACGGCATGTCCCAGGCGTACGCGTTCGTCTCGGCGCTGCAGGCCTCGGGCAAGAAGTTGACCCGTGAAGGCATCGTCAAGGCGATCGAGCAGAACGGCGCGAAGTGGAAAGGCCCGCAGAAGCTGCCCTTCCGTTACTCGGCCGACAGCCACCTCGGTATCTCCGGTGTCGAGGTCGTCGAGATCCAGAACGGCATCGGCAAGGGTCTGCAGTCTCCGATGGTCACCGACCTGGGTGACGCGGCGATCAAGCCGGACGCCGGGACGGCCGCTCAGGCGCCGAACGCGTCCGGTCTGCCGGACGACATCAAGGCCACCGAGTGATCTCGCTGTCCTGATCGTCGATCAGTTCAGGAATGCCGCGGACGTTCGTCCGCGGCATTCCTGCGTCCGGCCTCAGGTGTGCCGGACCATGTCGGCGAAGTAGGCGTGCACGCGGTGGTCACCGGTGACCTCAGGATGGAACGAGGTGGCGAGCAGGTTGCCCTGGCGCACCGCGACCGCTCGCCCCGACGCCGCATCATGACCCTGCGGGACCCGGGCGAGAACCTTCACGGCGTCGTCCGTGGCTTCGACCCATGGCGCTCGGATGAACACGGCGTGCACCGGGATGTCACCGAGCGCAGGCATTGGCAGGTCGCACTCGAACGAGTCCACTTGTCGACCGAAAGCGTTGCGGCGCACCGTGATCGCCATACCGCCGAGAGTCTCCTGGTCGGCGGTGCCACCGACGATCGAGTCAGCCAGCAGGATCATCCCGGCACACGATCCGTAGACCGGCATCCCCTGTGCTAGACGCTCGCGGATCGGATCCCGCAGGTCGAAGATGCGCAGCAGCTTGTCGATCGTCGTCGACTCGCCACCGGGCAGCACAAGACCGTCGACTGCGTCGAGTTCGGCGGGCCGTCGCACCGCGACCGTGGCGACTCCCGCTGTGCGCAGAGCGTGCAGGTGTTCGCGGACATCGCCCTGCAGAGCCAGGACGCCGACGGTAACCTGCCGAGCATCCGGCACCGATGCAGCGGTCACTTGGTTAGCCTCCCGTTGTGTCCGTGATCATCCGTCCTCGCCTCGAGTCGGACCTGCCGCAGCTGGTCGAGCAGCTGCGCACCCAGCAACCGGTCTCCGAGTACCCCCTGCGCTGGCCACTGCCGTTCCCGCCTGAGCAGTTCATCGTCCGCGACACCGAGTTGGTTGCCTTCGTCGCGCAGATCGACGATCAGGTCGCGGGCCACGTGTCTGTCACCCGGGTGAGCGACAACCCGGACGGGGCGTTCTGGTCGCGCGGAACCGGCCGGCCGATCGAAGCGCTGGGCTGTCTCTCGGTGCTTTTCGTCGGACCGGAGGCTGCCGGACTCGGGGTCGGTGGACGACTGATGGACACCGCTGTCGCCGAGATCCGTGCCCGAGGTCTGACTCCTGTACTCGACGTCACCCAGAGCAGGTCGAGCGCCACCGCGGTCTATCGACACCGGGGCTGGCGATTCCTCGGCCACAGCCGTCCCGACTGGTTGCCCGACTGGGCGCCTGATGTCCAGTTCTTCGCCCTCCCCGACGATATCGGTCGAATTCTGTTGTCCGGCACAGTCGTTCGAGGTCATGGGGTTGCCTCCGGCACCGGCCGCGACGCGAGACATCCGGGTGGAACGATCGCCGCCCAGACGCCCCACTTCACCTCGCGCGGCGTCGACCTCGCCGGGCTCGAGCCCGCCACGATCAATCTCTCGCTCGACGCTGCCACCGTGCAGATGGTCCGCCCGACCATCACGCTGGCGGGCCTCGCATGGACCGATCAGCATGACGCGGAGACCTTCTCGCTCGTTCGGTGTTCTGCACTGAACGGTGATCAGCGGTTCGGGGGCTACCTCTATTGGCCGCACCCGGAGACCAAACCCGATCATTTCCAACCGGATTCAGTCATCGAGTTGCTCATGCCGCGCATCACTGGTCTGACGTACGGCGACCGCCTGACGGTAGACCTGCCCGCCGGCGCCATCCGGATCAGCTAGGACTACCAGCCCCGTTCGGCCAATCGGTGCGGCGCCGGGATGTCATCGACATTGATGCCGACCATGGCTTCTCCGAGGCCGCGCGAGACCTTGGCGATCACGTCCGGGTCGTCATGGAAGGTGGTCGCCTCCACGATCGCGGCTGCGCGCTCGGCGGGATTGCCGCTCTTGAAGATTCCCGACCCGACGAAGACGCCTTCCGCGCCCAGTTGCATCATCATCGCGGCGTCGGCCGGGGTGGCGATGCCTCCGGCGGTGAACAGGACGACGGGCAGCTTGCCGAGCTCGGCCACCTCCTTGACCAGCTCGTACGGTGCCTGCAGTTCCTTGGCGGCGACGTACAGCTCGTCCTCGGGCAGGTTCTGCAACCGACGCAGCTCCTGGCGGATCTGACGCATGTGCGTGGTCGCGTTGGAGACGTCGCCGGTGCCGGCCTCACCCTTGGAGCGGATCATCGCCGCACCCTCGGTGATGCGGCGCAACGCCTCGCCGAGGTTGGTGGCGCCGCAGACGAAGGGGACGGTGAACTCCCACTTGTCGATGTGGTTGGCGTAGTCGGCCGGGGTGAGCACCTCGGACTCGTCGATGTAGTCCACGCCGAGGCTCTGCAGCACCTGCGCCTCGACGAAGTGACCGATCCGTGCTTTCGCCATGACCGGGATGGAGACAGCCTCGATGATTGCGTCGATCATGTCCGGGTCGCTCATCCGGGAGACACCGCCCTGGGCGCGAATGTCGGCGGGAACGCGCTCCAGCGCCATCACCGCCACGGCTCCCGCGTCCTCGGCGATCCTCGCCTGTTCGGGGGTGACGACATCCATGATCACGCCGCCCTTGAGCATCTCGGCCATGCCGCGTTTGACGCGGGCGGTGCCGGTGCGCGTGAAATCGGTGGTGTGGTCGGCGACCTGGGTCACGGCGGAACTCCTCGTTCGAACCTCGATGGTGTTGCTCGAAGGCTAGACCCGTGCGGAGTCCACTTCGAGCCACATCGTCGGATATGGCACTTTGCTGCCACGGCAGCGTCCAGACAGCTCAGAAGCTGTCGATGGCCGGTGGGTCGGAGTCGAAGTCGACGACCTGCGGCATGGTGGTGCGGCCGGCGAGCCGGAAGGCACGGACCGGCGGCTGCGCCCGCACCCGACGCACGGCGCGTACTGCGTCGTCGTGGAACGCACGAGCCAGGACGACACGCTGGCCCGCCTGCTGCACCCGCTGCGTCAACGCGAGCCCACCCTTGTGCGTCTCGATCTCGCGGACCGCGTCCGGCGTGAGCGTGAGTCGCAGCGTATGGCTGAGCGCAGACTCGGCGGTGGCTCGTTCCCGGTCGATGCCGAAGTCACGCACCTCGCCGTGCACCTCGGCGTCGTCGGCGAAGTCGAGCGAGCCGGTGGCCGCTTGCGCGAGCAACATCGAACTCGCGGGATCGAGTACACCGGAGTGCGCGAGTTCCATGACCGCCTCGGCCCGGCGCACCAACTGGGCATCCAGTGCCGACACCGAACCCTCCAGCCTGGCGTGCAAGCGGTCCAACCGTGCCGCGGTGTAGGAGAGGTACCAGGCAACGAGCGCGAGGACCGCAACGACGAGCATGACCCAGAACCACACACGCATCAGCTCTCGCCTCTCCACCAACGGACCGGACGGACATCGGATCTGCCCATCCTTGCCGGAACAGTTGCTGCACAAACGGTTTCGTACACCGAGAAAACGTCGGACGCGACCCGCGACCAGTCGAAGCGACGCGCACGTCTGCTCCCCTGTGTTGCGAGTTGCAATCGGTCGGCCGCGTTGGCGAGGAGTTCGAGGACGACGTCCGCGAGTTCACCCGGCTGCTCGTTGGCGAACAACGCACCCGCCCAGCCGTCGTCGAGCACCGCGCGGAAGGCCCTGATGTCACTGGCGACAACGGCGGCGCCGGCACTCATCGCCTCGACCAGGATGATGCCGAAGCTCTCGCCGCCGGTGTTGGGCGCGATGTAGCAGTCGACCGACCGCAGGAACGACTGCTTGTCGGCGTCGCTGATGGGGCCGAGGAACTCGCAGGCGTCGATGACGTTGCGCGGGCGTCCCTCGAGAACCTGCTTGGGGTCGCCCGGCCCGGCGACGATGAGGCGTAGCCCAGGTCGCGCAGCCAGCAGCGCAGGCATGGCGTCGAGCAGCACGTGCAGGCCCTTGCGCGGCTCCTCGATGCGCCCGAGGAACGCCAGCGTCGGACGGTCGTCGGTGCCCTGCCAGGCCGGATTGACCGGGGCGTTCGCGAACTGGTCCACGTACACCCCGTTCGGGATGATGACCGCGTCCCCGCCGATGTGTTCGTGGACGAACCGGCGCGCTTCCGCCGACACCGCGATGCGTCCCATGAGCTTCTCCAGGCCCGGTTGGAGCATCGGGCCGACAGCCAGCAGAGCCCGCGACTTGGTGTTGCTGGTGTGGAAGGTCGCCACGATCGGTCCTTCGGCGGCCCACATCGCGAGCATGGAGACGCTCGGACTCACCGGCTCGTGCACGTGCAGCACGTCGAAGCGGCCGCGTTCGATCCAGCGGGTCACGCGGCTCGCCGTCACCGGGCCGAAGGTCAGCCGCGCAACCGAGCCGTTGTAGGGCACCGCAAGCGCACTGCCCGCGCTCACCACGTACGGCGGCAACGGGGTGTCGAGTTCGGACGGCGCGAGCACCTCGACGTAGTGACCGCGTCCGATGAGGTATTCGGCAAGATCGCGCACGTGCAACTGGACGCCGCCCGGCACGTCGAACGAGTACGGGCTGACCAGCCCGATTCTCATCGCCGCTCCTGCAGGCCGCTGTCGAAGTCGTCGAGGAAGATGCGCTGCATCATGTGCCAGTCCTCGGTGCGCTGCCTGACCACGTCCCCGAGCGCGTCCACGCATTGCTGGGTCATCGCACGCACCTGGTCGGACCGGTCGCCGTCCGGCACGACCACCCGGTCGCCGAAGTGCGCGACCACGCGTTGCGCCGCCCGACCCGGCACGGGTTCGTAGGTGATCGCGAGCGGGAACAGCGCGGCGCCGGTGTCGAGGGCCAATCGCGCCGGCCCGGTGGCCGCCTTGATGCGGTGGCCGAGCAACCGCACCTCGACGCCGTTGGACGTCAGGTCTCGATCGGACAGAAGCGGGACGAACCCGCCGGCGTCGAGGGCATCGACCAGGCGTCCGTAGGTGTTGTCGCCCCCTGTCAGCGGAAGGATCGTCATGCCCAAGGACTCCCGGAAGGCCAAGAACTCCCCGAACAGTTCCTCGGGCTTGAGGCGTTCGGCGACGGTCGTCACGGGCGCGAAGTAGGTGGTCGACCAGGCTCCGGCGAGGTCCCAGTTGCCCATGTGGCCGAGGAACAGGATGATCGGCTCGCCGCGCCCGACGATCGCCCTGGCCTGCTCGTCCGCGCCGGTCAGCCGCATCCGCTCGGCGAGTTCCTCGGGCGAGTGCACCGAGAGCCGGAAGGCGTCGCACCAGTACCGCATATAGGAACGAATCCCGTTGCGCACCAATGCATCCAGCTCGCCATCGGACAGTTCGGGACGAACTCTGGCGTAGTTGGACCGCATCCGCTCGACCGACTTGCCGCCGCGCTTGTAGGTGGCGTCGGCGATACGTTCGAAGAGTCCGTAGGCCGCGGACTCGGGCAGTCTGCAGACGAGTTTCCAGGCCGTCCGGAACCCGGCGACCTGCAGCGAATCGGCGAAACTCACAGAGCTTTGCCGAGCGCCTGTTGACGCACGGTGAGCATCCGCTGCAGCACGGTGATGAAGCTGGCCAGCGCGAGCAGGCCGAGTACGACGCCCATGATCCAGGTTTCCCAGGGCCGCAGGAACCATCCGCACAGTCCGGTGGCAACCAGCACGACGACCAGTCGTTCGGCGCGTTCGGCGATGCCGACGTTCGCGGTCATACCGAGGCCTTCGGCGCGTGCCTTGGCGTAGGAGACCACGCTGCCGAAGATCAGACAGGCGAGTGCGAGCCCGGCCAGCAGCATGTTGTGGCCCTGGTCGCCGGCGTAGTACAGGACGAGTGCTCCGAAGATGGCTGCGTCGCCGACCCGGTCGAGGGTCGAGTCGAGGTAGGCGCCCCAGACGCTGGAGCGACCGGACATGCGAGCCATGACACCGTCGATCGTGTCGCTGAACACGAACGCGGTGATGACCAGCGTCCCGATCAGGAATTCGTGACGCGGGTAGAACGCCAGCGCGCCGAAACAGACGCCGAGGGTGCCGATGATCGTCACGACGTCGGGGCTGATCCCCATCTTGAGGAAGAGCTTGGCGACAGGGGTGAAGACCTTCGTGAAAAACGCGCGGGCGTACTTGTTCAGCATGGTGGTCCCAGGTTACCGAGCGACCGGTTCAGTTCTTCGGCCATGCTTCGGCGAGCCGCGACCTGGCGTCCTCGAGCAGCTGGGGTAGCGCTTTGGTCCGGGCGATGATCGGCAGGAAGTTCGAGTCGCCGCCCCAACGCGGCACGATGTGCTGGTGCAGGTGAGCGGCCACCCCGGCGCCGGCGACCTCGCCCTGGTTCATACCGAGGTTGAAACCCATCGGCGCCGATACGGCCTGCAGCGCGCGGATGCCTTCCTTGGTCAGCTTGGTGAACTCGGCCGTCTCCTCGTCGGTGAGGTCGAGGTACAGCGGCACGTGTCGGTACGGGCAGACCAGCAGGTGACCGGGGTTGTACGGGAACAGGTTCATCACCACGAAGCAGCGTTCGCCGCGGTGCACGATCAGCCCGTCGGCATCGTCCTTCTTCGGCGCCGCACAGAAGGGGCAGGCTTCGTCGTCGTGGTCGGCCGGCCGGTCTGCCTCGATATAGACCATCCGGTGCGGGGTCCACAGGCGCTCGAAACCGTCGGGCGAGCCGGCGAAGTCGTCGGGTTTCTCGGACTGCACGGTCGAATCGGTCGGATCGGTCGGATCGGTCACGGCGTCGATCCTAAGTGGCCCCATCTGGAATAGCCTCGGTGGCACCGGCCGTTGCCATGCATCATGGTGCGGACGGTTGCACCGCACGTACCGATCGACACGTTCTAAGGAGCTCGTCATGCCGTTGCAGGGTGAGTACGCGCTGGAGAAGACGCCGTGGGTCGCGCAGCAGTTGGCCGCGATCGACGAAGCCGGCACCACCGAGGTGGCCGACGTGCAGGGAAGGTCTGTGGTCGTCTACACGATCCGCGGCAACAAGTCGGGTCTGCTGCGCCGGGTTCCGCTGATGCGGGTGGAGAAGGACGGCGTCTACGCCGCGGTGGCGTCCAAGGGTGGCGCTCCGGAACACCCGGCGTGGTATCACAACATCGTCGCGAACCCGGACGTCGAGGTTCAGGACGGCTCGCGTCACCTGGACGGTGTCGCGCGGCGGATCTCGGGCGCCGAACGGGACGAATGGTGGGAGCGCGCCGTTGCTGCTTTTCCGCCCTACGCCGAGTACCAGACCAAGACCGACCGGGAGATCCCGGTCCTCCTCATCGAGCCGAGCTGACCGCTGCCGGACGCAATTCCATCAGTCGCTCGTCGGGGGCGGTGAAGCCGAGCCGTTCGTACAGCGAACGTGCTGGCGGACGCGCCGTCAGCTGGTAGCGCTCGATCCCGTTGGTCGTACCCCAGGCGATCATCGCGCGCAGCATCTGTTCGGCGAGGTCGTTCCCACGCGCGGCCGGGGTGACGAACACCTTCTTCACGTGCACCCAACCGGTCGTCGGCCGACGCAGGCTGGGCAGTTTCGACACCCAGTTCGTCTGCACGAATCCGACCGCGGATCCGTCATCGCCGAACGCGACCCAGGTCGGCATGGATTCGAACTCCTCCAACCACGCATCCGCGAACTGCGCAATGAACCCGGCACGGTTCGTGCCGCCGTCCTCCAGATCGGCCTGCAGCGTCAACGCGCCCAGGATGAAGGCGTGTTCACGCTCGGCACGGACGATTCTGCTCACCTGGGCATCGAAGCACACCTGCGTCGAAGTCATGCAGAGCGCGCCGGATGTGGCGCGCTCTGCATGAGGCCCGTCAGTGCTGCGGAGCGGTGGTGATCTGCGCCTTGGACCCGATCGCGGCTCGGATCTCTTCGATCGCCTCGCCGACCGGCACACCGTTGCGCTGCGAGCCGTCGCGGTAGCGGAACGACACCGCGCCGGCGTCCTTGTCCTCGGCGCCGGCGATGAGCACGAACGGCGCCTTCGACTTCGACGCGTTGCGAATCTTCTTCGGAAAGCGGTCGTCGCTGTCGTCGAGCTCGACCCGAACTCCGTTGTCGCGCAACTGCTTCAGAACGTCGTTCAGGTAGTCGGCGAAGTCGTCGGCCACCGGCACACCGAGCACCTGCACCGGCGACAACCACACCGGGAAAGCCCCCGCGTAGTGCTCGACGAGCACACCGATGAACCGCTCGATCGAACCGAACTTGGCCGAGTGGATCATCACCGGCTCCTGGCGGCTGCCGTCCGCGGCCTGGAACTCCAGTCCGAAACGGTTCGGCTGGTTGAAGTCGTACTGGATCGTCGACATCTGCCAGGTGCGGCCGATCGCGTCCTTGGCCTGGACGGAGATCTTCGGTCCGTAGAACGCGGCACCGCCGGGGTCGGGCACGAGGTCGACCCCGAACTTTCGTGCGGTGTCCTCGAGTACCCTGGTCGCGGTCTCCCACTGCTCGTCCGAGCCGATGAACTTGTCCTTCTTGTCGCCCTCGGTGTCGCGCGTCGAGAGTTCGAAGTAGTAGTCGTTCAGCCCGAAGTCCTTGAGCAGGCCGACAACGAAGTTCAGCAGGTGCTCGATCTCGGCCGGTGCCTGCTCAGGGGTCACGTAGGAGTGCGAATCGTCCTGGGTCATCGCCCGGACGCGGGTCAGACCGTGCACCACACCGGACTTCTCGTTGCGATAGACCGAACCGAACTCGAAGAACCGCAGCGGGAGTTCACGGTACGAACGGCCCCGCGACCTGAAGATCAGGTTGTGCATCGGGCAGTTCATCGCCTTCAGCCGGTACTCCGCGTTCTCCATCTCCATCGGCGGGAACATGGTGTCGGCGTAGTACGGCAGGTGCCCCGAGGTGTGGAAGAGCCCCTCCTTGGAGATGTGCGGGGTGCTGACGTAGGAGAACCCCTCCTCCAGGTGCCGGCGACGGACGTAGTCCTCCATCTCCCGCTTGATGACACCGCCCTTGGGGTGGAAAACGACCATGCCCGAACCCAATTCGTCCGGGAAGGAGTACAGGTCGAGTTCGGCTCCGAGCTTGCGGTGGTCGCGCTTCTCGGCCTCGGCGATGCGGTCGAGGTAGGCCTTGAGTTCGTCCTTGCTGGCCCAGGCGGTGCCGTAGATGCGCTGCAACTGCGGGTTCTTCTCGCTGCCGCGCCAGTACGCGGCGGCCGAACGCATGATCTTGAACGCGTTGCCGAGCACCTTGGTCGACGGCACGTGCGGTCCGCGGCACAGGTCGCCCCAGGCACGCTCACCGTCGCGGCGGATGTTGTCGTAGATCGTGAGTTCGCCGGCGCCGACCTCGGCCTCAGCACCCTCGGCGGCGTCGGCGGCATTGCCCTTCAGCCCGATGAGCTCCAGCTTGTACGGCTCCTGCGCGAGTTCGGCACGGGCTTCTTCGTCGCTGACGACCCGGCGCGAGAAGGTCTGGCCCTCGTTGACGATCTTCTGCATCGCCTTCTCGAGCGCCTTCAGGTCATCGGGTTGGAACGGGGTCTCGACGTCGAAGTCGTAGTAGAAGCCGTCCTTGACCGGCGGGCCGATGCCGAGCTTGGCATCCGGGTTCACCTGCTGCACGGCCTGCGCCAGGACGTGCGCGGCGGAGTGGCGCAGGATGTCGAGGCCGTCCTGCTGGGACAGGTCGACCGCCTCGACGACGGCGCCGTCCGGGATCTCGCGGAAGAGGTCCTGGAGCCGACCGTCGACGCGCATCGCGACGACGCTGCGGTCGCCGCCGAACAGGTCGGAGCCGGTAGTGCCCTGCTGCACCGCTCGCTCGCTTCCGGCGACGGACACGGTGATCTGGCTGGACACGTGGTGCTCCTTGATCTGGGTTCGGATTGAACCCCGCAAGGTTATCGGTCGATCAACGTTGCTCTCGACCGGATATCACTGTCCCCCGGCAACCGCCCGCAGCACGGTCAGCCGGTGACCAGTTGCTGCGCGAACTGCTGGTGTCGCGCCATGACCGCTTCGAGGTCGAGCCCTTCGATCGCACCGTCGGTCACGACCCACTTCCCATCCACCATCACCCGGTCGGCTCGGTGAGCACCGCACAGGACCAGGGATGCGACCGGGTCGTGGGAACCGGCGAAGCGCAACTCGTCCAGGTGGATTCCGTGGCACCAACTCCGCAGGACGCCTCCAACTCACTGTCGTCTTATCCCCGGGCACGAAGAAACCCGGGCGCCTTTCGGCACCCGGGCTTCTTCAATTCGAGACTCAGTTGAGCGGACCCGGGCGGTCGATCGGGTCCGGGCGGTCCAGCGGGTCGACCGGGTCGGGCACGTGGCCCGGACGGCGACCCGCGGTGCCGGCGTCCGGCGCTCCCGCCGTGCCGGGGGCGCCGGTCGTACCGGTGGCGTCCGTGCTGAATCCGCCGTCGGCTGTCGCGTCGGTGCCGGTCGGGTTCACACCCGGCGTCGGCTTGTGCGCCTGCTTCTGCACGGTTTCCTCGACCTTGTTGCCGGCAGTCTGGATCTTGTCGGTGTACTTGCCCTTGGTGACCTTGTCGGCCGTCTGGGTGACCTTGTCGATGCCCCCGCGCACCTTGTCGGGGTTCTCGGCAGCAGCCTTCTTCACCTTGTCGACGCCGCCGATCGCAGCCTTCTTGGCCTTGTCGAACAGGTCCTTCGCCTGACCGGAGTTGCTCATGTCGTCCTCCTCGTGGGATGGGCACACCCGCGGCCGCAGCCGCGGGAACTGGGTATGCACCCAGGTTGCCAAACTCCGCACCCGAAAAGTGGCTAAGAGATCAGCAACTCGACTTCGTGACGCCGGGCAGTTCACCGCGATGAGCCATCTCACGCAACCGGATCCGGGACGGAACTCCGTCGACCGGCCGGCGCCAGCACGCCTGCCGGTCGGTCGCGCCTCACTCGAGCTCACTGTCGGTGGAGCGCAGGACGACCAGGAGCAACGCGCGCAGTTCCTCGCGTTGGTCGGCACTCAGGACGTCGAACATCGCGTCATCACGTTCGCGGCGCGAGGTGTCGAGGGTGCGCCACAAGCGGACGCCTTCATCCGTCAGCGACAACACCTTGGCCCGACGGTCGTCCGGATCAGGGCTGCGCAGCACGAGGCCACGCTCCGCCAGTCCGTCGACGACCTCCGTCGCCGAACGCGGGGACACCCGAAGACGCTGCGCGAGCTCTGCTGCCCGCATGCCCGAATCCTCTTGCGCGGCAATCACATTCAACGCTCGAGCCAGGTGCGGGCTCAGACCGTACGGCTCCAGATCGGCGAGCCACGCCCGTCGGGAGACGTGCGCGACACGCATCAACAGTTGGCGCAGCGGCAGTTCTTCGGACGACTCGTGGGAAGGCACGGGAACATCCTAGCGATTGTGGAGGTTACGACATGTTGAAGTAACCTCAGCACATCTCCGACCGAAGGGAGTCCGCATGGCAGCCGGATCCCAACCCATGACCGCCTCAGGACGCGGCGGTCCCGGACGCATGGCGCACAAGAGTGCCTCCGACGTCCGCCAACTCGATGACCACCCGGTCGAACTCGCGCGCATCGCGGCGCTGTTCCGCCCCTACCGCAGCCGGCTCGCCGCTGTCTGCGCGCTCATCGTCCTCACTTCCCTGATCGGTCTCGCATCGCCCTTCCTGGTGAAGCACCTGATCGACGACGCGATCCCTGCCCAGAACGTGCCGCTGCTGCTGGCCCTGGTCGGCGGCATGCTCACGATCACGGTCTGTACCCAACTGCTCGGCGTCCTGCAGACCTGGCTGTCGACCCGCATCGGCCAGCAGGTGATGCACGACCTGCGCACCCGCCTGTTCGCCCACCTGCAACGGATGCCGCTCGGCTTCTTCACCCGCACCCGCAGCGGTGAGGTGCAATCCCGCGTCACCAACGACATCAGCGCGATGCAGGCGGTCGTCACCGACTCCGCGACATCGATCGCATCGAATGTCACCACCGCCGTCGGCACAGCCACAGCGATGGCCTTCCTGTCCTGGAAGCTGTCGCTGCTTAGCCTGGTCGTGCTGCCGCCGGCCATCTGGCTGACCCGCCGCGTCGCCCACCAGCGGCGTGCCATCCAAGGCAAGGCACAGCGCACGCTCGCCGACATGCAGACCCAGATCGAGGAGTCGTTGTCGATCAACGGTGTCATCCTCGCCAAGACGCTCGGCTCCGGACCCGCTCTCTCCCAGCGGTTCTCCGGTTCCTCGACCACCCTCACCGAACTCGAGGTGCAGTCACAGCTCGCCGGACGCTGGCGCATGGGCACGATGGCGATCATCTTCTCCGCGATCCCCGCCCTCATCTACCTCGCGGCCGGACTCCCAGCCACCGGCGGCGGCATGACGATCGGCACCTTGGTCGCCTTCGTCGCACTGCAGACCCAGTTGTTCCGACCCCTGATGGGCGTGCTCAACGTCGGCGCCCAAGTGGTCACCTCGATGGCGCTGTTCAGCCGCATCTTCGAATACCTCGACCTTCCCGTCGAGATCGACGACCCGGCCGATCCGGCCCCGCTGCAGACCGATCGGGCGCGCGGTGAAATCAGATTCGACGGGGTCACCGTCACCTATCCGGACGCCGACCGCCCCGCTCTCGACAGCATCGACCTCACCGTCCCGGCGGGGTCGACGGTCGCGGTCGTCGGCGCCACCGGCTCGGGCAAGTCCACCCTGGCAGCCCTCGTCTCACGTCTGCACGACCCGACGAACGGGCGGGTCCTCATCGACGGCCACGACCTGCGCGACCTGCGTCTGACCGACATCGCCGGCCTGGTCGGTGTCGTCAGCCAGGAGAGCTACCTGTTGCACGCGTCGGTCGCCGACAACCTGCGGTACGCCCGTCCGGATGCCACGGACCACCAGATGATCGAAGCAGCCCGGGCAGCGCAGGTACACGAACTGATCGAGTCACTCCCGCAGGGTTACGACACCGTCGTCGGTGCTCGCGGGTACCGCTTCTCCGGCGGTGAGAAGCAGCGGATCGCGTTGGCGCGCACCATTCTTCGCAATCCGAAGATTATGGTGCTGGACGAGGCCACCTCGGCGCTGGACAACTCCACCGAACGCGCCGTGCAACGCGCGTTGGACGCGGCAGGCGCCGGGCGCACGACGCTGACCATCGCGCACCGCCTGTCGACCGTCCGCGACGCCGACCGCATCGTCGTACTCGACCGGGGACGCATCGCCGAGCAGGGCACCCACGAGCAGTTGTTGCTGCGCGGGGGCCACTACGCACGTCTGTGGGACGCCCAGCTCTGCGCTGCCGCGGCCTGAGGGTTCAGCCCGTCCGCGCCACGGACAGCAGGACAACGCTGTCGGCGTGCGCATCGAGGCGATGCTTGGTCTGCGGGATGACCGTGTACTCCCCCGCCTTCAGTCGGGCGGACCCGTCTGCCCAGCCGAGAGTGACCTCACCGGACAGGACCAGCAGGGTCGCCTCACCAGGGTTGTTGTGGTCTGCCAACTGCGACCCGGCGTTCATGGTGAGCAGCACCTGGCCGAGAGTCTGGCCACCGCCACCTTTCAAGGTCAGCGCGCTGCGACCGACCTTCGACTCACCGGCGCGCTCGCGCTCATCGGGATACACATCGTCCAACCGCACGGTCTTCATGAGTCCATCGTGCACCCGCGGCACCACGAAGGCCCGGGACCAACGTCCCGGGCCTTCGTGCGCGCATCATCCGGCGCGCAGGTACTCAACCGCCAGCGCGACGAGCTCGGACGGTGTGTGCGCGAGGTCGAGGGTGATTCCCGCCTCGTCCTCCTCCAGCGGCTCGAGCGTCGCGAACTGGGAATCGAGCAGACTTCCCGGCATGAAGTGACCCTGGCGAGCGACGAGTCGCGAACCGATCAGTTCCTTCGACCCGGCGAGGTGGACGAAGTCGAGTTGGGCCCCGCTGCTGCGCAGGATGTCCCGGTAGCGACGACGCAGAGCCGAACAGGCCAGGACGGTGCTGGTGCCGGCGGCGTCCCGCTCGGCGATCCAGTCGGCCAAGGTCTGCAGCCACGGCAGCCGGTCGTCGTCGTCCAACGGGGTGCCGGCGCGCATCTTCTCCACGTTCGCCTCGGGGTGGAACAGGTCGGCCTCGCCGAACTCCCATCCCAGTTCCCGGGCGACGCCCATGGCGACCGTGGTCTTTCCGCTGCCGGACACACCCATCAGGACAGCGTGGCGCACGCCCACGGTCACAGGATCGCGCTCACGAGAGCGGCGAAGGTGAAGCCGACGACACCGATGAGCGTCTCCATGACGGTCCAGGTGCGCAGCGTGGTCTTCTCGTCCATGCCGAGGAACCGACCGACCAGCCAGAAGCCGGAGTCGTTGACGTGGGACAACACGGTCGCGCCACCGGCGATCGCGATGACGATGCAGGCCAGGTCGATCGAGGACAGTCCGCCGGTCGCAGCCACGGTCGGCGCCATGAGCCCGGCGGTCGTGGTGAGGGCGACTGTCGCCGAACCCTGCGCCACGCGCAGTGCGGTCGCCACCACGAACGCGGCGACGATGACGGGCAGACCGGTCGACTCGAGCGAGCCGGCCAGCGCCTGGCCGATGCCGCTGGCGCGAAGGACGCCACCGAACATGCCACCGGCACCGGTGATCAGGATGATCGCGCAGACCGGGCCGAGTGCGCCGTTGACGATCTCCTCGATGTCGGCCTTCGAGCGGCGTCCCATGCCGAGCAGGATCATCGCGACCAGCACGGTGATCAGCAAAGCGATCGGGGTCTGACCGAACATGCGCAGCAGGCGAACCCACGTCGCGTCACCGTCGATCGTCTTGTTGGTGGCCAACGTGTTCAGTCCGGTGTTGAGGAAGATCAGCACCAGGGGCAGCAACAGCACGAACAGCACGAGGCCGAACGACGGTTTCGACCCACCGGCCTTGCCCTCCTCGACGTCGCCACCGGAGAGCAGCTCCGGCACCGGGATGTGGACGCGCTTGCCCGCCCAGAGACCGAACAGGTAGGAGGAGATGTACCAAGTCGGCAGACCGATGATGATGCCGAGCACCAGGACGAGGCCGAGGTCGGCGCCGAGCAACTCACCTGCGGCGACCGGGCCGGGGTGCGGCGGGACGAACGCGTGCATCACCGCGAACGCACCCGCGGCAGGCAGCGCGTAGGTCAGCACGCTGCCGCCGAAGCGACGGGCGACCGAGAAGATAATCGGGAGCATGACGACCAGGCCGGCGTCGAAGAAGATCGGGAATCCGAACAGCAGCGAGGCGACACCGAGCGCGAGCGGTGCGCGCTTCTCGCCGAATCGTGCGATCAAGGTGTCGGCGAGCACCTGAGCACCGCCGGTCACTTCCAGCAGTCGTCCGATCATCGCGCCGAACCCGACCAGGAGGGCGACGTTCGCGAGCGTCGATCCGAACCCGTCCAGCAAGGTCGGCACGACCTTCTCGAACGAAACCTTCGTGGCCAGGGCGGTCAGGAAGCTGACCAGCACGAGCGCCACGAAGGCGTGCAACTTGAAACGCATGATCAGCAGGAGCAGAACTGCCACCGCCGCTGCGGCGATGAGGAGCAGGACGCCCGAGCTGTATGCGGGCTGCACCTCTTCTGCGGTCAGGAACATCGAGGATCCTTCGTCGAGTGTGATGAATCACGTGGGGTGGGTCACACGACTGTAGAGTTATTCGTAGTACTTAATCAAGCAATATGAGTATTTTTAATACGGGCGTGGCGCCGCGACGTAGGCTCGGTCGCATTCACCAGGCCGAGAGCAGTTGCCGAGAGAAGCCGAAAGGGGACGCCGATGTCGGGTATCGGGCAGGCCGTCCGGACGCCGTCCGCGCCGCTGCTGCACCGCGCGCCCGCGCGCGAACTCGGCATCGAGATCATCGAGGGCAGAATCGCGGTCGACGCCGGCATGACGCTGGACGACCTGCAACGCCGCTTCGGGATCTCGCGCACCGTGGCCCGCGAGGTCGTCCGCGAACTGGAGACGCTGCACCTGGTCACTTCGCGTCGCCGGGTCGGCATCGTCGTGCAGGACCGCGCCGGCTGGAATGCGTTGCACCCCACCCTGATCGACTGGCGCCTGCATTCGACCGACCGCCCCAAGCAGTTGCGCGATCTCACTGAGCTGCGGCACGTCGTCGAGCCGGCCGCAGCCGGTGCGGCCGCCCGCCTGGCAACCGTCGAGGCCCGCGCAGCCCTCCCCCCGCTTGCTGCCCGGATGCGTGAACTGGGCGAGGCCGGACGCCTGGAGGAGTTCATGACCCTCGACATCCGGATGCACCGGATGATCCTGGAATCGAGCGGCAACGACCTCTTCGCCGCGATGGCGGATCTCGTTGAGGTCGTGCTCATCGGTCGCACGCAGTTGTCCCTCATGCCCCAGCAGCCCAAGCCGGAGGCGCTGGACGCGCACGAGGACGTCGCGGACGCCATCTGGCGTGGCGACACCAGGGCCGCGCAATCGGCGATGACAGCGATCACCGCCGAAGTGCTCGCTGCATTCACGGACGCTGCCGACTGACCGAACACTGAAGGACCCGACCAAAACGTGGCGGGTCCTTCAGTGCATGTCGGTGGATGTAAAGGGACTCGAACCCCTGACCTCTCGCGTGTGAAGCGAACGCTCTAACCAACTGAGCTATACATCCGTGCGGATCACAGCCCGCCCGGGCTGCGAGGAAGTACTTTACCCGCCGTTCAAGTCGCCGCCTAATCGGGCCTGTGCGCTCAGCCGAGGCCGGGCATTTGCTGCAGGAAGTCCTTGGCCGAGCCGGGCAACAAGCCGGGAATGCCGCCGAGCTTGAGGGTCAGCCAGACGACGAAGCACACGAACGCGAACGTCAGCAACGCGACAATGCCCTTGAACCACAACGGTTTCGGACGCATCCAGTCGTTCCAGGCTTCGACCTTCTCCCGGGCGAAGTTGAGCAGACGCGCGGCCCACATGAACTCGGTCGCCCAGATGCCGAGGCCGAGGAAGACGATCAACCAGCCCGGACCCGGGAACGGGATGGCGACGACGCCGATGCCGGTCACGATGAACCCGACGACACCGACCACGATTCGGTAGGTGTGGTTGGAGACCGGGTTCGCCGCGAGCTTGCGACGCCAGGCGAACTTGTATGTCTTGGGTGAGAACGGCTCCTCGAAGGCCCCGTCCGCGCGTCGCTTCGGCGCCACGGCGGTGCTCCCGCCGTCGCCGCCGGACACGACGTGCTTGTCCGCCACCTGCTCCCCCACTGCAGTCTCCTTCTTCATCACGCCAATGTTGCTGCTCGTGCCCGGAACGCGTCCGCGACCCGCGCTGTGACGGGACCGGGAGCGTCCATGTTCCGTTCGTCAACGCGCGACACGGCTTGCACATCCCGAGTGGACGAGGTGATGAACACCTCATCTGCAGTCTGGAGGATCGACAGCGGCAGCGCGACCTCCTTGACCGTGATGCCCTCTTCGCGAGCGGCGAGGATGGCGAGGTCGCGGGTGATCCCGGGCAGCAGGCCGGAGTCGGTCGGCGGGGTGAGCACGTCGCCGTCGACGACGACGAAGATGTTGCTGCCGGTGCCCTCGCACAGTTCGCCGCGGGTGTTGGCGAAGATCGCCTCGCTGCCGCCGCGTTCCTTCGCGTAGGCCAGCGCGACGACGTTCTCGGCGTACGAGGTGGTCTTCAGTCCGACGACTGCGCTGTTCTCGTTCCGGGTCCACGGAACGGTCGTGATTGCGGTCGTCCGCGGCGGACGCGGCACAGACCCCGCGAGGACGATGTACGTCGCCTCGGTGTCGTCACGGTCGGAGCCGAGCGGTCCCGGGCCGGCCGTCACGCTGTAACGAACACGCCCGAACTCCAACGGTTCTGACAGGACAGCGGCGATTCCCTCGTCCAGCCGGTCCCGGTCCGCGGGCGGCAGACCGAGGCCCTTGAGCGAGTTGTCGAGACGGTCGTGGTGCCGCTCCCGCGCGAACACCTCGTTGTTCTCGACCTTGCAGGTCTCGAACACCCCGTCGCCGACGGTGACGCCGTGGTCGAGCGCGCTGATGCTGGCTCGGTCGCCGACCAGCTCGCCGTTCACCCACACTCGAACCGTCATGACGTCCTCTCCTCCAACGCGACCTCGGCCAACCCGATCAGTCGTCTCGCCTTGAGCAGCGTTTCACACCACTCCGCCTCGGGGTCGGAGCCCCAGGTGATTCCGGCGCCCGTCCCGAACTTCAGCACCCGGCGTCCGGGCAAGGACTGCATCCAGAAGGTACGAATACCCACCGCCAACCGGGCGGTGGCAGTCTCGTTGTCGACGTACCCGATGGCACCGCAGTACGGTCCCCGCGACACTCGCTCGAGATCCCGAATTGCATGCAGGGCAGTGATTTTCGGCGCACCTGACACCGACCCGGGCGGGAACGACGCACCGAGGATGTCCGGCCAGCCGACTCCTGGACGCAGCAGCGAACGCACGGTCGAGACCAGGTGGACCAGGCCGGGATGCTGTTCGACCGCGCACAAGCCGTCGACCTCGACCGTGCCCGGCACGCTGACCGGTGCCAGGTCGTTGCGCACCAGGTCGGTGATCATGACGTTCTCGGTGAAGTCCTTCGGCAGCAACTCTTGCTCGGTCGGGGCGGTGCCCTTGATCGGCGCCGATGCAAGCCGGTCGCCGTCGCGCTCGAGGTACAGCTCCGGACTGGCACAGACGATCTCGAGTCCGGCTGTGGGCAGGTCGATCAGGGCGGCGTAGGGGGCCGGGTTTCCCGCCAGCAGGACGTCCGCCAGACGCCGCAGATCGAACGTCGCCGGCACATCGCGGGACAGCACCCGGCAGATGTTCGCCTGGTAGACCTCTCCGAGGGCGACGCGGCGGCGGACCTGCTCGACCGCAGCCTCGTACTGCGCATGGCTGAGCGAACTGCGCCAGGAATGCTCACCGTTGTCGGCGGCCGGCGTCGACCGGGTCTCCCGAACGGCGGGCCGAGCGACCCGGTCGACATGTTGCATCCGGACGGCGGTGAGTTGCCCCTCGAAAGTGATCACGACCACCCACACGCCGGGTTCGTCCAGCGCTGCGGCGTCGTGACGGATCTCCGCGACGCCTCTGGCCGACAGCCCGTCGAACTCTGCGTGTTCACCGGGCACTACCGACCTCCTTGGCGCCGAGCCCAGCTGGGTACCCGATCCGGGCCGGGGCGTCGTTGCCAAGTCAACCACCCCTGCGGCCTTCGGGATATGCGGTTGTGACGAGCAGAGGGGCCCCGGCTCATGCCGGGGCCTCTCTGCTCATGGTGGGCGATACTGGGTTTGAACCAGTGACCTCTTCCGTGTCAAGGAAGCGCGCTACCGCTGCGCCAATCGCCCTTGGAAATGAGGAGAGCGGACAACCGGGCTCGAACCGGCGACCTCAACCTTGGCAAGGTTGCGCTCTACCAACTGAGCTATGTCCGCCTGTGCCCTTGCGGGCAACGGCAAGACAATACCCGACAGTTCGCCGACTCTCCAAAACGAGTCCTTCGGGCCCCGGAAGGGTTCAATGGATGGCATGCCCGAACCAGCCGATGCCACACCGGGGCCCGAGACCGAGTCCGGTGCGCGAACCGCATTTCCCCGAGCCGTCGAGTCGATCGGTTCACGCGACCTCGGCCGCTGGACGACGTGGCTGGGTCGGCTGCTGCTGCGTGCCTTCCGGTGGCTGGAGCGCACGATTCGCCGGTACTCCGCGGACGGCAGTCTCTCCCTCGCAGCCCTGATCACGGCCGCGCTGGGCGTCCTCCTGCTCGGTGCTTCGCAGGCGATCGCAGCGCAGGTGTACGACAACGTGCTCGACCACAACGGAGTCGCCGGGTGGGACCGCCCGGTGCTCGACCGGATGGTTTCGTGGCGCTCCCCCGGTGCCGACGCCGCAGTCACGCACTTCACCGACATCGGTGGAAAGGTCGGCGGCCCGATCCTCGGCGTGGTGCTGACCGCCCTGCTGTGCCTGCTGTGGCGCCGTCGGACGCCGGCCGTGCTCATGGGAATCGCGATGACGGGATCGCTGCTGGTGACCGTCCTCGGCAAGGAAGCGACCGCCCGCCTGCGCCCGCCGACGCAGCTCGCGGTGCCGCCCTTCGAGTCCTCGCCGTCCTTCCCGTCCGGCCACACCCTGAACATGACGGTGATGATGGGCATCGCGGCGTACGTCTTGCTGGTCTGGTCGCACCGCACCTGGGCCCGCGTCGCCACGGTGCTCCTGACGGCGGCGATGACGATCACAATGGGTCTGTCCCGCGTCTATCTCGGGCACCACTGGCTCACCGACGTGATCGCGGCGTGGTTCCTCGGCATCGGCTGGGTGGTCGCCGTGGTGACCGTGCACCGGCTGACGATCACCGTGCGGCGCACGCGCGCCGACCATATCGCCGGGCGGCGTGAACTCTTCGAGGTCGCCGGGGTCCGACCGCCCGAGGACGAGCCCTCGCACTGAGCACGACTCCAAAACGCAGCAGGTCCCGGCCGAGAACGACCGGGACCTGCTTGCGTACTGGTGGGCGATACTGGGTTTGAACCAGTGACCTCTTCCGTGTCAAGGAAGCGCGCTACCGCTGCGCCAATCGCCCGAGGTGGCGACGGGATTCGAACCCGTGTAGACGGCTTTGCAGGCCGTTGCCTAAGCCTCTCGGCCACGCCACCGGAGATCTCACGACAAAGCGAGATCAGAGCGGACAACCGGGCTCGAACCGGCGACCTCAACCTTGGCAAGGTTGCGCTCTACCAACTGAGCTATGTCCGCCTGCGCCTGGAATCACGCTGTGGAAACGCGTTCAGGTGCGGTGCATGAGGCTAACCGATGGACGCCGCCGAATCCAGCCGGGGTGCGGGTGTGTCGCCGTCGCCATCGGTGCTCGCCTTCGGATTAGTCGGGAACTGTTCGTCGTCCGGATCTTGTGACCGCGCGGCGGGTGCTGGGTTGACCTTCTTGCCGGCGGATCCGTTGCGGGCCAGCGGGATCGGTCCCGTGCGGACGTCATTGACGCGGGCGCGGGTGCGCGAGACACCGTCGCTGAGCAGTTCGCGCGCCCGGTGATGGGCCGGTAAGAACTCCTGCACGGGCCACAGCTTCATCGTGGCGGCGTTCAGCGCTGCCCCGATGAGTACCGCGATGCCGAGGAAGTACAGGAAGATCAGCACCACGATGGCTGCCGCGAGCGGCCCGTAGATGCTGGTGCCACCGACCGAGGCACCGAGCAGGAAGCGCAGCGCCATGGCCGACAGCACCCAGATCACCAGGGTGAGAACGGCCCCCGGCAGGTCGCGTACCCAGGGCGTCTTGATCGGCGTGGCGAGATAGAAGAGCGTCGCGAACCCGAGGATCGTCAAGCCGCCGACGAGGGGCCAGTAGAAGACCATCAGCACCTGCAGCCGCGCCGGCAGCCATTCGCTGAGCAACTGCGGACCGATGACGATCAACGGCACGACGATAGCCCCGAAGGCGAGCGTGACGAAGTACAGGCTCAGGCTCATCAACCGGGTGCGGACGATGCCTCGTTTGCCGCCCTGCCCGTACATGATCGAGACGGTGTCGAGCAGCACGTTGAGTGCACGTGATCCCGACCAGAGCGACAACAGGAAACCGGCGGAGATGACGTCGGGTCTTCCGCCGCGCAGCGCGTCGGAGATCGTGGGCATCAGGACATCACGCAACGAGTTCTCGGTGAGGAACTGGGACGAGTAGGCCTCGATCGCCTCGGTGACACGAGTCACAGCGTTCTCACCGATCCACCCACCGAGATAACCGACCCCGCCGAGCAATCCGAACACCAGCGGCGGGAACGACAGGAGGGCGAAGAAACCGGCTTCCGCCGCCAGGCCGGTCACCCGATATCGCATGCACAAACGCACGGTTTCGCGGGTCAGACGTGCCAGCGCGAGTGCCCCTGGGATCCGCCCGAGTGCGCGTGTTGCGCGGCTGCGCGGACTCACCCGCACGCCCCGGACGCCGACCTCGTGAAGCACATGTCACCCACGGTAATGGTCCGAACGGCTCCCGCCGTGCACCACAATGGCGTGCCATGGACATCTGGCCGGGACAGCCCTATCCGCTCGGCGCCACCTTCGACGGTTCTGGCGTCAACTTTGCGATCTTCTCCTCCGTCGCCGAAAGGGTGGAACTGTGCCTGCTCACACCCGGTGAAGAGCCGGGTGAGGACGGCGAACACACCTGGGACGAGGAGCGCATCGATCTGACCGAGGTCGACGGACACGTCTGGCACGCCTACCTGCCCGGGGTGCAGCCCGGTCAGCGGTACGGCTTCCGGGTGCACGGCCCCTACGACCCTGAGCTCGGCCACCGCTGCAATCCCTCGAAACTGCTGCTCGACCCGTACGCGAAGGCGATCGACGGGCAGATCGACGGCGACGAGTCGCTCTTCTCCTACCGTTTCGACGACCCGGACGCATTCAACGACGACGACTCGCTCGACCACACGATGCTCTCGGTGGTGGTGAACCCCTTCTTCGACTGGGGCCACGACCGTCCGCCCAGGCACGAGTACCACGACAGCGTCATCTACGAGATGCACGTCAAGGGCCTGACGATGACCCACCCGGACGTGCCCGAGGAGATCCGCGGCACCTATGCCGCCGTCGCGCACCCGGCGATCATCGACCACCTGCAGCAACTCGGCGTGACGGCGGTCGAACTCCTGCCGGTGCACCAGTTCGTCCAGGACTCGACCCTGGTCGACAAGGGCCTGTCGAACTACTGGGGCTACAACACCATCGGTTTCCTCGCGCCGCACAACGCGTACAGCGCCGGCGGGAGCGAAGGTCAGCAGGTCACGGAGTTCAAGGCGATGGTGAAGGCGCTGCACGCTGCCGACATCGAGGTCATCCTCGACGTCGTCTACAACCACACCGCCGAGGGCAACCAGCTCGGTCCGACGCTGGCGTTCCGCGGCCTGGACAATGCCCACTACTACCGGCTGGTCGACAGCGACCCGGCGCACTACTACGACACCACCGGCACCGGCAACAGCCTGCTGATGCGCAGCCCGCACGTGCTGCAGCTGATCATGGACTCGCTGCGGTACTGGGTCACCGAGATGCATGTCGACGGTTTCCGGTTCGACCTCGCCGCCACGCTGGCGCGACAGTTCCACGAGGTCGACCGCCTCTCGGCGTTCTTCGACATCATCCAGCAGGACCCGATCATCAGTCAGGTGAAGCTGATCGCGGAGCCCTGGGACCTGGGCGACGGTGGCTATCAGGTTGGCAACTTCCCGCCGCTGTGGACCGAGTGGAACGGCAAGTACCGCGACACCGTCCGTGACTTCTGGCGCGGTGAGCCATCGACACTGGCCGAATTCGCTTCTCGCCTCACCGGATCCAGCGACCTGTATGCACACTCGGGACGCCGTCCGATCGCGTCGATCAACTTCATCACCGCCCACGACGGCTTCACGTTGCGTGACCTGGTCAGCTACAACGAGAAGCACAACGAGGCCAACGGCGAGGGCGGCAACGACGGCGAGGCGCACAACCGGTCCTGGAACTGCGGCGTCGAGGGCGAGACCGACGACCCGCAGGTCCGCTCGCTGCGGGCGCGTCAGCAGCGCAACTTCCTCACCACGCTGCTGCTGAGCCAGGGTGTGCCGATGCTCGCTCACGGCGACGAACTCGGCCGTACGCAGCTCGGCAACAACAACGTGTACTGCCAGGACAACGAACTGGCGTGGTTCGACTGGGACCTCGACGAGGACGAGCAGTCGCTGCTGGACTTCGCGAGCAAGGTCATCTCGCTACGTCGCGAGCACCCGACCTTCCGTCGGCGCCGGTTCTTCTCCGGCGACGCCGGACACGGCGGTGAGAGCACCCTCGGCGACATCGGCTGGTTCACGCCCGACGGCAACCACATGACCCAGATCGACTGGCGCAACGGCCTGGCACGTGAGGTCGCGGTGTTCCTCAACGGTGCAGCGATCCAGGCGCCGGACCCCCAGGGGCGACGGGTCATCGACGACCACTTCCTGCTGCTGTTCAACGCCGGCGACCAGGAGACGACGTTCACCGTCCCGACCGTGGTCGAGGACGCGGAGTGGAGCGTCGTGCTCGACACCGCCGACGAAGCCATCGATGAGACCGAGGAGCGCGTAGCCACCGGTGGGTACGAACTCACCCTGGCCGGCCGGTCCATCGTGGTACTCAGCTGCACCCCGGACGAGGAGCAGTGAACCGGACCTGACAAACCCGTGAAGGGCTCCCCGATCGCTCGGGGAGCCCTTCACTGCGGAGTTCGGTTTCAGGACGCTTCGAGACGCGCCTTCTGTTCCTCGACGTCGAAGTCGGCGTCCGGCCAGGGCTGGTCGAGTTCACGCAGGTGCTGCAGCAGGATCTGCTGGACAGCCAACCGCGCGTACCACTTGCGGTTCGCCGGCACCACGTACCAGGCAGCGCTGTCGGTGGAGGTCTTGTCCAACGCGGCCTGGTAGGCCTCCTGGTAGGCGTCCCAGAGCTCGCGCTCATCGATGTCGCCCGGGTTGAACTTCCACCACTTGTCGCGGCGATCGAGCCGCTCCATCAGGCGCGCCTTCTGCTCGTCGGCGTCGATGTGCAACATCACCTTGATGATCCGGGTGCCGTTGTCGGTCACCGACTTCTCGAAGGTGTTGATCTGCGAGTACCGCCGCTGCCAGGTAGTGGCCGGAACGAGATTGCGCACCCGTGCGATGAGCACGTCCTCGTAGTGCGACCGGTCGAAGACACCGATCATCCCAGGTTTCGGCAACGCCTTGCGGATCCGCCACAGGAACGGGTGCTTGCGCTCCTCGGCGTTCGGCGCCTTGAAAGAGGTCAGCGAAACTCCCTGCGGGTCAACGCTTCCCACGACGTGACGCATGATCCCGCCCTTGCCTGAGGTGTCCATGCCCTGGATCACCAACAGGACGGACGTGCCGTCGCCGTCACGCCCGTTGGCGTAGAGGCGCTCCTGCAGTTCGCCGAGCTCGGCGGCGCTCGCTGCGAGCAGTTCCTCCGCTTCCGCCTTGTCACCCTTGTAGCCGGGAGTGGACGAGGCATCCAGGGAGCTGAGCTCGAATCCTGGTGCGACGCAAAGCTTCTCGGTGATCTCGGCTGCGAGATCGCCGGACTTCTTGAGCTGCTTGTCCGACTTCTTGTCGGACTTCTTCGTCTTCTTCTTGGCCATACGGGATGATCTCACGATTGGATGACCGACATGAGGAAACTGCTCCCCGATCACGCAGCAATCACGCCCGGTGATCTGCCGGACGCCTACGAATGCGGCGTCGATCGCGGCTGGTTCGTGCGGCTGAACTTCGTTGCGACAGTGGACGGTTCGGTTGTCGGCGGGGATCATCGGTCGGGGTCGATCAACAATGACGTCGACGGGCTCGTCTTCCACATGCTGCGGGCGTGGGCCGATGTCATCGCGGTCGGCGCAGGCACCGCACGCGCCGAGCAGTACGACGCACCGATCACCGACGAGCGGTGGCGATCGCTGCGTGCAGGGCGCCCGGAACACCCCGCGATGGCCGTGCTGAGCACCGAAGCGGAACTGCCGCCGGGGATGGACACGATGGGTCGTGATGACGTCTTCGCGGTCGACAGCAGCGGCCCGGACGGAGTGCGAACGGCTCTGCACCGTCTGCGCCGACGCGGCTACAACCGCGTGCTGCTCGAAGGCGGCCCGACCATTGCGGGCCTCGCCCTCGGGGACGACCTGATCGACGAGATCTGCCTGACCACCTCGCCGTTGTTGGTGGGCGGCTCGGCCCACCGGATGGTCGACGGAGCACCGCTCGACCTGCGCGCGAGGCTGGTCGGACTGATCGAATCCGAGTCGACGCTGCTGGCTCGTTGGTCAGTGCGCTGAGGCCGGCGCACAGAAGTTACGCACGACCTTCTCCCAGCGCTCACTGTCGACATTCCACTCCCGGCAATGCCGTGCCACCTCGAAGGTCTCCAGACGCACCAGATCGGGTCGTGCGTCGGCGAGGTCCTGCGATGGTTCGAAGGGCACGAAGTCATCGTCGACCGAGTGGATCAGCAGCGTCGGCTTCGTCAGTTCCCCCGCTCGGGTGACCCAGTCGGCCCGGGTGACGTCGAGTGGCTCGGCCAACCCGATCAGGTTGCGGTGCAACGGTCCTCGCATCAGGTCGAGCCCGACCCGACTGACGACACCGGGCAGCTTGTTGAGCCCCGCGTGGAAGGCCAGCACGTGCCGCCAATTGATCACCGGGGCGTCCAGCACGATCCGGCTGACATGCTCGGCCAGCGGCGATCGATCGACGGTCTGCAATACGGTGGCGCCACCCATCGACCACCCGAACAACTGAATGTCGGCGGCACCCGCGTCCAGGACGTAGCGCATGGCCGCTTCGACGTCCTGCCACTCGGTGAGGCCGAGGTTGTACAGACCGTCGGCTCCGGACGGGACCCCTGGATCGTTGCGATAGTTGATGATCAATGCGTTGATTCCGCAACGTTGCAGGGTCGGCAGCGCTCGCAGACACTCCGAGCGCAGCGCGCCGCGCCCGTGCACCAGGACGGCCCACCGGGTGGAGTCGGGCACGTCCATCCGCCAGGCCGGCATGTCCCCCACCGGGCTGCGATAGACCACCTCGCGCAGATCGATACCGAGGGAGTCCGCCGGCGGTCCGACGAAGTAGCTGCCGTTGACCCGCGCCGGTCCGGCATCGAGCTCACCGAAGTCGACGCCGAGCAGTTCACGGGTGACCTCCTCGCCCTCCACGGCGAGCACGTCCCCGATGCGGGCGTGGGTGTCGTACCCACCGACGAAGAGTCCGTAGCGGCCGGGCGCAACGGTCTCGTCGTTGACGTCGAGGGTGATCGTGAGGTCGTTGAACGTCCTGACCACGCTCTTGTCGGCCGGCGGCTCGGGTGTGAGCACCTTGCGGGCGAAGACGGCGGCAGCCGACGTGACGGCTCCGGCCCCCATGAGGGCTCCGGCGCCGAGCATGGAGGCGGCACGAACGATGTGGCGAGGCTGCACCTGTCCATCGTGACATCCGGGCAGCACAATGGCGGGCATGACCGTGCCGTTCGAGACCCCGATCACGCCGATGCTGGCCAAGGCCACTCCCGCGGTGCCCACACCCGACGACACCAAGCGGTACCTGTACGAACCCAAGTGGGACGGCTTCCGGTGTGTTCTGGTGAAGGACGGGGACGAGGTCGAACTCGAGTCGCGTGGCTCCAAACCGCTCACCCGTTACTTCCCCGAACTGATCGAAGCGGCTCGTCGGCTGCTGCCGCAGCAGTGTGTCCTGGACGGCGAGATCGTCGTTCGCTCCGGCGCACCGGGAGCGCAGCGCCTGTCGTTCGAAGCGCTCGGGCAGCGCATCCACCCGGCCGCCTCGAGGGTGACCAAGCTGTCGGTGGAGACACCCGCCGAGGTGATCTTCTTCGACTGCCTGTGGACCGGCGGTGACTCGTTGATGGAACAACCGTTCGCCGAACGCCGCTGCGCGCTGGTCGAGGCACTCGACGGTCTGCCCACCGACGGCCCCTTCCACCTGACCCGCGTGACCGAGGATCCCCAGGTCGCGCAGCAGTGGTTCGAACAGTTCGAGGGAGCCGGTCTGGACGGCGTGATCGCCAAGGATGTCACCAGCCCGTACCAGCCGGGCAAGCGCTCGATGCTGAAGATCAAGCACAGCCGCACGTGTGAGGCGGTGCTGCTGGGTTATCGAATTCACAAGAGCGGCAACGGAGTCGGCTCGCTCCTGCTCGGGCTGTACGACGACGACGGCAACTTGCGCAATGTCGGCGGCATTCTTGCGTTCACCGCGAAGCGACGAGTGGAGCTGATCGACGAACTCGCCGACCTCGTGGTCACCGACGACGAGGGAGAGACGGTTCGTGGCGAGACCGACCGGTCGCGGTTCAGCAGCAACAAGGACGTGTCGTTCGTACGCCTTCGTCCGGAGCGCGTGGTCGAGGTGAAGTTCGATCAACTCGAGGGTTCTCGTTTCCGGCACGGCGTGACGTTCCTGCGCTGGCGGCCCGATCGCGACCCCGAATCGTGCCTGCTGGACCAGGTGGAGCGCGCCCCGGCGTACGACCTCGGCGCGGTACTCAGCCGCTGATCATCACCGGACGAAGATCGGCGCCGGACCTCCCCCGAGGATCCGGCGCCGATCTCTTGCCCCCACGAACATCCTGTCGATCGGCAGCCGGGGTGACCATGGGGAGAACTCCCCATGGGCTACTCGGGCAGGCCCGACACAACCCGCCGGTCGAGTGGTGAGGCAGGGTTACCGACCGAGCGCGATCGAGACATGGTGCCGGCGAACGTAAACCCGCCCGAATCGACAGCTCTTCATCGAAATTCGGGATCCGGCAGGTCGTTGCGTTTCTTGCTCGGTTGGACGCGGCGCGGCTCGCCGGGCATCTTCGGATAATCGGGAGGAAAGTTCAGTTCGCCGAGCCCGCGTTCCTGAACGTCTCTGTCCCACAACGCGATCGCGGCAGCGATATCGCCGGGCTCGCCGCGATCGGCCCACGCATCACCTTCGGATTCGACGATGCCGGGAGCGGTGCGCACGGTGAACTCGCGCGGGTCGGCGTCCGCCAGCCGTTCCCAGGTGAGCGGCATGGAGACAGGAGCACCGGGCAAAGGACGTGGCGAATACGCGCCGGCGATCGTGCGATCCCGGCACGCCTGGTTGAAGTCGACGAAGACTCGCTCGCCTCGTTCTTCCTTCCACCACGCCGTGGTCACCAGATCGGGCAGGCGGCGCTCGAGTTCGCGAGCGATACCGATGACGCCGTGGCGGACGTCGAGGAACTCGTGCGTCGGTTCGATCGAGGCGTACACGTGGACTCCCCGGTTGCCGGAGGTCTTCACTCGCGGTTGGAAGCCGAGTTCGGTGAGCAGGTCGCGTAACGGTAAGGCTGCTTCGACAGCATCCTTGAAACCGCGCCCGGGTTGCGGGTCGAGGTCGATGCGCAGTTCGTCCGGGTTGTCGTTGTCATAGGCGCAGACCGGCCACGGATGGAAGGTGACGGTGTTCATCTGTGCACACCACACCGCGGCAGCCGGCTCGTCGAGCACCAACTGCGGGTGCTTGCGTCCGGAGGGGTAGGTACACATGACCGAGCGCATGTACTCGGGCACTCCGCGGGGAGGGTTCTTGGAGAAGAACTGCTCCCCCTCGATGCCCTCCGGAAACCGTTCCAGCGCGACGGGTCTGTTGCCGTTGGCGTGGATGAACACCTCGCCGACGGCGACCAGATACTGCGCCAGATCGAGCTTGGTGATCCCGTCCTGGGGATAGATCAGTCGGTCCGGACTGGAGATCTTCACCGTCCGGACGCCGGCCGGTCCGTCGACCTCGAGCATCACCGGCTTCGCAGCTGCCATGTACTCACCCTAGGGGCCTGGCACGCCGGCAGCCCGGGTGTTCCGATCCGCGGTTCGCACAGTTGGGCCCGGCGACTTTGCCATCTCATGACCGAACCGTTGCCGGACATTCACCGAAACCGGAGGGGAAGGACATCGGGGCGACCTAGCGTCGGAACTGCCCCGTCCCAAGACCCAGTCAAATTCCCCCGGAGTGCCCCGATGCCTTCTCGTTCGTTGTTCCGCCTCGCCGTGGCAGGCTCTGCCGCCACCCTCGCCGCCGCAGGCGCGGTGTCACTTGCGCCCTCTGCTCAAGCCGTCTCCTCGTCCGTCGTCATCTCGGAGGTGTACGGCGGTGGCGGCAACTCCGGCGCCGTCCACAACAGCGACTTCGTCGAGTTGTACAACCTCAGCGGTACCCCGGTCGACTTGAATGGCTGGAGCGTCCAGTATTGGTCGGCGAACGGCACCACCGCCCAGCGCACCCCGCTGAGCGGCACGGTCGCGCCGGCCACGAGCTTCCTGGTCAAGGAAGCATCCGGAGCGAACACGTCGGCCACTCCCCTGCCCACGCCGGACGTCGTCGGCACCATTCCGATGAGCGCATCGGGTGGACGGGTCGCGATCGTCGACCCGTCCGGCAAGGTCGTCGACCTGCTCGGATGGGGCAGCGCGTCGACCGCAGAGGGCAGCCCGGCTGCCGCCACCTCCAACCCGACGTCCGTCGCACGCACCTCCACGTGCACCGACACCGACAACAATTCGGTCGACTTCGCCGTGGGCTCCCCGAGTCCTCGCAATTCGGCTGCCGGACAACAGGACTGCAGCCCGACGCCGCCCGACGACGGCACTGTCGCAACGGTCGCGCAGATCCAGGGCAGTTCACACACCTCCCCCCTGGCCGGCACGAAGGTCAAGGACGTCGAGGGCGTCGTCACCGCGGTCAAGAGTTCCGGCTTCTGGATCCAGTCGCTCACTCCGGACGGCGACGACTCGACCAGCGAAGGCATCTACGTCTTCACCCGGACGGCACCGACGGTGAAGGCGGGCGACAAGGTTTCTGTTGTCGGTACCGTCGCCGAGTACCGCCCCGGCGGCTCGGGCGGCACCACCAACCTGACCACCACCGAAATCGACGGTCCGACGGTCACCGTCACGGGCACCGCTGCGCTGCCCGCGCCGGTCGTGCTCGGCGTCGACCGCGTCGCTCCGCAGCAAACGATCTTCGCCGGCGACCCCGGCAACATCGAACTGCCCGGCGTCCCGTTCGAACCCGCGCAGAACGCCATCGATTTCAACGAGTCGATGGAAGGAATGCGTCTGGCGCTGAAGGACGCTCGCGCTGTGGGACCGACGAACACGCGCTACGGCGAAACCCCGGTCGTTCCCGGCCAGAACGTCGACGCGGTCAACTCACCCCGCGGCGGCGTCGTGTACAGCTCCTATGCCCACCCCAACGCCATGCGGCTGATCCTCAACGACTCGCTCGTCAAGGGTCAGATCGGTGCGGCGAACGTCGGCGACGTGTTCAGCGGCACCACAACGGGCGTCCTGGACTACTCGTTCGCCAACTACACCCTGCTCGCGACCGACCCCGGCACGCTGACCGACAACGGCCTGCAGCGTGAGGTCACCGCGTCCCCGCGCGGCAACGAGATGGCTGTCGCGACGTTCAACGTCGAGAACCTCGCGCCGTCCGACCCTGCGGAGAAGTACTCACGGCTGGCCGGACAGATCGTCACCAACCTCAAGTCGCCCGACATCCTGGCGCTCGAGGAGATCCAGGACAACAGCGGCTCTCGCAACGACGGCACGGTCGACTCGACCGCGACCAGCGACACGCTGATCGCCGCCATCAAGGCGGCCGGCGGACCGGCGTACGAGGCCAAGTGGGTCAATCCGAACAACCTGACCGACGGTGGCCAGCCGGGAGGCAACATCCGCCAGGTCTTCCTGTTCCGCACCGACCGAGGCGTCTGGTTCGTCGACAAGCCCGGTGCAACCGCGAACACCTCGACGGACGTCGTCGGCACCGGCCGCGGCACCTCACTGACCCAGTCTCCGGGACGCATCGACGTCGGTAACGCCGCGTGGAACAACTCGCGCAAGCCGCTGGTCGGACAGTTCAGCTACAACGACCGCAGTGTGTTCGTCATCGCCAACCACTTCGCATCCAAAGGTGGCGACGACCCACTGTTCGGCCGCTTCCAGCAGCCGGTGCGTGGTTCGGAGGCCCAGCGACACAGCCAGGCACAGGTGGTGCGTGGATTCGTCGACAAGCTGCTCGCCGCCGACCCGGACGCGAACGTCATCGTCCTCGGTGACATCAACGACTTCGAGTTCAGCCGTACCACCGACATCCTGGTGGGGTCCGGTTCGAGCGCACTGACCGATCTGCCGCGGACGCTGCCGGCGCCCGAGCGGTACACCTATGTGTTCCAGGGCAACAACCAGGTGCTCGACCACATCCTGCTCAGCCGGAACCTGGTGCGCACGATGGCCAACAAACGCTACTCCTACGACATCGTCCACACGAATGCCGAGTTCCACGACCAGGATTCCGACCACGACCCCCAGATCGTCCGTCTGCCCGTGCAGGTGACCCGCTGACCCGCAGTTGCGACACATCGGCGCAGGCCGGGCGGAATGATCCGCCCGGCCCGCGTCGTTGACGCAGAGGCAGACCGGACAAGGAGAGTGGACCGATGACGAAGGTGACCAAGTCGGAGCAGGAGTGGCGTGAGCAGCTGAGCCCGATGGAGTATGCGGTGCTGCGCGAGGGCGGCACCGAGCGCGCGTTCACGGGCGAATACACCGACACCGAGACCGAGGGCATCTACAACTGCCGGGCGTGCGGTGCGGAGTTGTTCCGCTCGACGACGAAGTTCCACAGCCACTGCGGTTGGCCGTCGTTCTACGCGCCGTCGGGCGACGACAACGTGCGCCTCATCGAAGACCGGTCGCACGGCATGGTGCGCACCGAAGTGCGTTGCGGCAGCTGCGATTCCCACCTCGGGCACGTCTTCGAGGGCGAGGGTTACGCCACCCCGACCGACCAGCGCTACTGCATCAACTCGGTGTCGCTCACCCTGCAGCCGAACGACTGAACGACCGCATCACGAACAACACCGACGAACAGCAGAGCCCCGGACGATCCCGGGGCTCTGCTGTTGGTTCGGTGTGGTGCTGGTCGTCAGCGCAGTCGCTGCGCGAAGTCGGTGATCGTGGTCTGCGGGCCGGTGAAGAACGGCACTTCCTCGCGCACGTGGCGACGCGCGTCGACCGCGCGCAGTTCGCGCATGAGGTCGACGATGCGGTGCAGTTCGTCGGCTTCGAACGCCAGCAGCCACTCGTAGTCACCGAGGGCGAACGCCGAGATGGTGTTGGCGCGCACGTCGCCGAAGTCGCGGGCGGCCTCACCGTGTTCGCGCAGCATGCGGCGCCGCTCGTCCTCGGGCAGCAAGTACCAGTCGTAGGAGCGCACGAAGGGGTAGACGCAGATGTACTTGCGCGCAGCCTCGCCGGACAGGAAGGCCGGCACGTGGCCGCGGTTGAACTCCGCGGCACGGTGCAGCCCGACGTTCGACCAGACGCCGTCGAAACTGCGACCGAACTCGGTGGCTAGGAAGCCCCGGTAGGCGTCCTGGAGTTGCTCGACGGTGTCGGCGTGCCACCAGACCAGCAGGTCGGCGTCGGCGCGCAGGCCGCCCACGTCGTAGATGCCGCGGACGGTGACACCCGACTTCTCCAGGCCGGCGAAGAACTTCTCGGCCTCCTTGACGGCCTTCTTGCCCTCCGGCTTCGGGCGCTCCGCCTTGAACACCGAGTACATCGCGTAGCGGATGCTGGCGTTGATCGCTTCCGCCTCGGCCTCGGTGGGCTGGCGGTGCACGTCGTGTTGCTGGTCGGTCATGAGCGTCCTTCGGTGGGTTCGGATGGGTTCAACTGATCCAGCACGGTACGGGCAGCGGTGCGACCCGAACCGATGCAGGCCGGGATGCCCACACCGTCGTAGGCTGCGCCGGCCACGGAAACCGCTGGAAGACTTGAGAGTTCGCGTCGCAAGCGGGCGACGAGGTCGATGTGCCCGGTGGCGTACTGCGGCAGGCCGCCGCCCCAGCGCCGCACGTGAGCGGCCACCGGAGTCGGCAAGGGACCGAGCGCCGTCCGCAGTTCGGCGAGGCCGTCGGCGGCGAGCAGCGCGTCGGGGCGACGCAGTGCCTCGGTCTCGCGGAAACGGCCCGCGGAGACCCGAACGAAGACCAGGTCGGGGCTTTCCTGCGCCAGCCAGGGCCACTTCACCGAGCTGAACGTCGAGGCCTTGATGCGGCGCCCGTCGACCGGCGGCACGAGGAAGCCCGACTGCTCCCCCAGCAACTCGCGCGCCGACGCGGGGAAGGCGTACGTGACCACGGCCATCGACGCGTACTCGATGGCGCGCAGTTCGTCGCACGCCCCGGGTGCGAGGGTCGCCAGTAGCTTCGCGGACGAGGGTGCGGGGGTGGCGAGCACGATCGCGTCGGCGTCGAAGGTGGTGCCGTCGCCGAGCACGAGCCGCCAGCGTCCGGCCTGCTCGTCGCGGTCGATGCCGGTGACCAACGTGCCGACCCGCACCTGCGCCCCCGCCGCGTGCAGCGCCTCGCTGAGCCGGGTCGGGAGCGAGCCGATTCCGCCGCGCAGTCCGGCGAAGACCGGCGGCTGGTCGGCTGCGGCGACGGCGGGTTGGCGGGAGGCCGCAGCGGCTGTGCCCCCCAGCGAGTTGCCGTGCTGCACAGCGTCGTACAGGGCAGGAACACACGCCCGCAGCGACAGATAGCGGGCGTCGCCGGCGTAGACGCCACCGAGCAACGGCTCGACGAGTCGGTCGACCACGGCCGGTCCGAAGGCCTGCTCGACGGCATCGCCGACCGAGATGTCGCCACCGGTGTCGAGCCGGACGGTCTGTTCGTCGGCCGCGCGGGCGACCTCGGCGTCGCCGAGGAGGCCGGCGAGCGTGCTCGCATCGGAGGGCACACCCATCAGCGTGCCCTTCGGCATCGCACGCAGCGCGCCGCGGCTCCAGATCGACGCACCGACCTGGGCGGGCGGGCTGGGCGTGAGGTCGAGTTCGGCGAGGAGTTGCTGCACCTCCGGGCGACGACCGAGCATCGACTCGGCGCCGACGTCGACGGGCGTGCCCGCGACGTTCTCGGTGCGGAGTTTGCCGCCGACCCGGTCGGTGGACTCGAACACTGAGACGCAGGCTCCGGAGCCGACAAGCTCCCACGCAGCACTCAGGCCCGCGATCCCGCCTCCGACGACGGCTACATCGACCACGTGACTCAGTCTCCCACGTCCGGCGAACGACTCCGACACGGGGTAGTAGCTACTCGACGCACCCGCTGTTCTCGGCCGCCGTACGCAGGGCCGGCAGCACCTTGTCGATCTCATCGGGACGCAGCGTGAACGGCGTGCGCAGGAAGGAATCGAGCCCGCGACCGTCGACCGCGAAAGCCGAACCGGGCAGCATCAGCAGGCCCTCGCGTTCGGCGGCAGCGGCGAGCGCATTGCCGCGTGGGCGCGGCAGACGCCACCAGATGCTGAGTCCGCCGGACGGCGCAAGGGCCCGCCAGCCGCACTCGATTCCGAACTGCCACAACCGATCCCGGCTCCCCCGCAGCATCACGCGCATGTCGGGGTGCAGGCCGGGCCGGGTGCGCAGCAGCTCGTCAAGGGCAAGTTGTTCGAGCACCGGCGACCCCAGGTCGAAGCTGCGCCGGGCGGCCGACAGCGCACCCACGAGCTGACGCGGCGCCCGGATCCAGCCGAGTCTCAGCCCGCCCCAGTGCGTCTTGCTGGCCGATCCGATGGTGATGACACCCGGGTGGTGCGCCGCCATCGGGCGCACCTGCGGTTCGTCGTCCAGCCAGGTCTCGACCAGCGTCTCGTCGACGATCGCGGTTGTGCCACGACGTTTCCAAATGCGAGCAAGTTCGGCTCGGCGCTCCTCGTCGGCCAGCAGGCCCGTCGGGTTCTGGAAGTCGAGCACGACCAGGCACGCGTTCACCCGCGCCAAGGCGTTGTCCATGGCCGCCGGGTCGGCCACCGGCACACCGACCGGGCGCCGCCCGACGCCTCGCATGGCCTGGACGGTGTTGGGGTATCCGGGGCTCTCGAGCAGCACCGCCGAGCGCGGGTCGGTGAGCGCGGTCAGGGCGATGCCGACCGCGGAACTCGCGCCCGTCGTCACGACGACCTGGTCGGCGCCGGTGGGCACCCCGCGGTCGGTGTAACGCTGCGCGATCGCCTCGCGCAGGTCGGGGATGCCGAGCGAGTAGTAGCCGCGGCCGGCGGTGAAGCGCAGCAGTTGCTCCAGACCCTTCTCGAAGGCCGCCTGCAGACCCGGGGTGGCCGGGGGCGCGGCCTGCACCAGATTGAGCAACCGCGGGTCGGCCGGACGGTCGTCGAGCGGTTCGGCGTCACCCTCGTCGGGCCGGCCACCGGGCAGCACGATGGTCGTGCCGGAACCCTGGCGAGCGCGGGTGTATCCGCGTTCGGCGAGCACGGCGTAGGCCTTGGTGATCGTGGTGCGCGAGACTTGGAGCGCCGGTGCGAGGTCGCGCTCGCCGGGCAGTCGGGTGCCGTGCATGACACGTCCGTCGGCGACGGCGGCGCGGATGCCGTCGGCGATCCACAGGTACGCCGGGCCGTCGCTGCGATCATCGCCGAGAATGGAGCCGAGCCGGCTCGCCGAGATGCGCATGCTCACGAAGCCACTGTCACACAAGTGGCTATGTAGAACAAGGCCACTTTCGGTCATGCTTGTCGACATGAGCACGACCGCTGCTGCGGCCCGACCCGCACCCCGCCAGTTGGCGAACCTCTCCCCCTTGGCGCAACTGCGTGCCGGACGGCTGACCGGCCGCCTGGCCCAGCTCTTCGTGGGCCTGTCGATGTACGGCCTCGCGATGGCCATGATGGTGCGCGCCGGCGTGGGCCTCGACCCGTGGGACGTCTTCCACTACGGCGTCTCGTTGCACACCGACTGGTCGCTCGGTGTCGCGGTGATCGTGGTGAGCATTCCGGTGCTGCTGCTCTGGGCGCCACTTCGTCAGTGGCCCGGCCTCGGCACCGTCGCCAACGCCCTCTGGATCGGTGTTGCCACGGATATCTCGCTGCGGCTGCTGCCCACCGCGCACGGCCTCGCCGTGCAGGTGCCGCTGTTCGCGGCGGCCCTGGTGATCAACGCTCTCGGCGGCGCGCTCTACATCGGCAGCCAACTCGGCCCCGGGCCGCGCGACGGACTGATGACCGGTCTGCACCGTCGCACCGGCATCAGCCTGCGGGTGGTGCGCACCGGCATCGAGCTCAGCGTGCTCGGCATCGGCTGGCTGCTCGGCGGCATCGTCGGCGTGGGCACGCTCGCCTACGCGCTGCTGATCGGCCCGCTCGTGCAGTTGTTCCTGCCGGCCTGCATCGTCGACCTGCCCGAGCGACACACACCGACCGAGACCGAGTTGGCCGAGCGCGGCGAATGAGGATCACCGGCGGGTCGTCGGCGGACCAAGCCTGCCGTCAATCGCCCGGTGGATACGTAACGTAGGTCTGCCCGGTGCGGCTGGTCCAGGTGTAGACGCCCTCGTCGGTCATCTCGTAGTCCCAGACGCCTCTGGTCTTCGCGTCGACGAACACTCCGGACTCATTGCGAACGGTATGCCGACGCGCCTGCTTGAGAGCGCCGGGCTCGAACTTCAGCAGCACCGCCTTCGTCGTGCCCTTGAGCCGCTGCGAACCCCATGTGTCGAAGCCGCGAGCGCTCAGCAACTGCCGTTCGATGCGCCCCGCCGCCTCGGTGGACGCGTTCACGAGTTCGGCGGCGACCGTCCTGTGCGGCCTGCGCCACCGCCAACCTCGGTCTGATTGACAACATCTGCACCCAGGGCAGCAGCTTCAAGGTGGTCGACACCACCATCACCTACGACGTCGTCGACGACGACCACGTCCAACTCACCAGCCGGCGCGCCTGACGAGCGAGGCTCACCCGCCGCTGCGTTGACTCAGCGTGCGGAGTGCTCGTGCACCAACTCGACCACCCGGGTGAGCATGTCGGGGTCCGTCGTCGGGAGCACGCCGTGGCCGAGGTTGAAGATGTGGCCACGTGCGCCCAAGCCGGCGTCGAGGATCTCGATCACCTTGTCGCGCAACGGTTCCCAGGGAGCGAACAGCAGTGCCGGGTCGAGGTTGCCCTGCAGGGCGTAGGTCGGGCCGACCCGTCGTGCAGCCTCGTCCAACGGAATGCGGAAGTCGACGCCGACGACGTCCGCGCCGGCCTCGCCCATCGCCGGGAGCAGCTCTCCGGTGCCGACGCCGAAGTGGATGCGCGGGACGTCGAGCTCACCCAACGCCGACAACACCGCCGCCGAATGCGGCTGCACGTACGTCAGGTAGTCGACGCGGCTGAGTGCACCGACCCACGAGTCGAACAACTGGATCGCGGAGGCACCGGCTTGCACCTGCACCTTCAGGAAGGTGGAGGAGATGCGGGCGAGCTTGGCGCACAACGCATTCCACGCTTCCGGGTCGCCATACATCATCGCCTTGGTGTGTTCGTGGTTCTTGGACGGACCGCCCTCGACCAGGTAGCTGGCAAGCGTGAACGGCGCACCGGCGAAGCCGATCAGCGGAGTGCCGCCGAGCTCGGCGGTCAGCATGCCGACGGACGTCGCGATGTCGTCGATCTGCGAGGGGTCGAGTTCCGGCAGTGCGTCGACATCGGCTCGCGAACGCACCGGCGACGCAACGACGGGGCCGGTACCCGGAACGATGTCGAGGTCGATCCCGGCTGCGGCGAGCGGCACGACGATGTCGCTGAAGAAGATCGCCGCGTCCACCTTGTGCCGCCGCACCGGCTGGAGCGTGATCTCGGTGACCAGTTCGGGTGTGCGGCACGACTGCAGCATCGGGACGCCCTCGCGCACCTTTCGGTACTCAGGCAGGGAGCGCCCGGCCTGGCGCATGAACCACACCGGGGTGTGGTCGACGGACTGGCCGCGAGCGGCACGGACGAGGGCGCTGTCGCGCGGGTCAGACGATGCAACGGTCACGCCGCCGATCCTCCCACGACCGCAGCGGTGCTCAGCCCACGACCAACGCGATGCCGCCGAGCGTTGCTGCCACCCCCGCGACCTGGACGGGACGTAATCGCTCGTCCAGCAGCACCCGTGCCCAGATGAGCGTGACGACCGGGTAAAGCGACCCGAGAACACTGACCACGCTCACCATTCCCTGCGCAGCGGCGAAGCTGAACAGTGCGTTGGCTGCCAGATCGCCGACTCCGACGAGCATGATTATCGGCACATCGCGGCGAGGCACCCGTGCGCCCACCGGGCCACCCGGCCAAAAGCGCCAGGCGAGCAGCAGAGCCGACACGCTCGCGATCCGCATCGCCCACAGTGCGGGGATGACGTCGACCTCGGCGGCGCGATCCATGCAGAACAGCGACAACCCGAACGCGACGGCCGCCACGAACGCGAGCAGCACCGGTGTCCGTCCGGCGCCGCCACCGAGCTCAGGACCGGATGCGAGCACCACGCCGAACACCATGAGTGCCAACCCGATTCCGACCGCCACTCCGATCCGGTCACCGGTGGCCAGCCCCGCCGCGACCGGCACGACCGCACCCATCGAGGCGATCGGCGAGACGACGCCCATGGTGCCCATCGACAGCGCGGCGTAGAAGCAGACCAGGCCGACCGCACCGGTCAGGCCGGCCAACGCCCCGTAGAGGTACCAGGGCCCGTCTGCGATCGCGACGCCCTGCGCGACCCGGATGCCGAGCACGACACACATCGTGAGCAGGCCGCCGATCTGCGCCACGGCGACGACCCGGACGGCGGCGATGCGCTTGGCGAGCAGACCGCCCGCGAAGTCCGAGGTGCCCCAGACCAGACTGGAACCGAGAGCCAGGAGAGCGACCATCCGCCCATCCTGCTGTACCCGTCCGGGCTCACGGCGTGCCGTTCCGCGATTCGTAGGCATGTTCGACATACCCTCGACGACGTGGGTTCGAAGAATGCCAGCAGCGACATCGGGTCGCACTTCTCTCGCGTCGTCCGCGAGCTCGAGACCGTGCGCCTTCGGCCCGAGGTCAGCTTGACCGAGGTTCCGGCGCCCGGGCGCATCGCGCCGTACTCCGTCGCCATGACCGCCGAGGTGGCGAACTCCCCCGACGACGACGAACTCGCCTCGGGACGCTTCGTCGTGCTGCACGACCCCAGTTGCCCCGAGCCCTGGGCAGGCGCCTGGCGCATCGTCACCTTCGCGCGCGCCGAACTGGAACCGGAACTGGCGTCCGACCCGATGCTCGGAGAGGTCGGCTGGACCTGGCTGATCGACTCCCTGGCCGAGGCCGGTGCCGAGTTCACCGCCGAGGCCGGCACCGTCACCCGCGTCCTGTCACAGGGCTTCGGTGGCCTCGCCGACAACGGCACCACGGTCGAGATGGAGATCCGCGCCTCGTGGACCCCCACCACCGAGGACCTCACGTCTCACCTGCAGGCCTGGGGTGCGATGTTGTGCACGATCGCCGGTCTGCCCCCGCTGCCCGAGGGCGTCGTGGCGCTGCCGGGGCAGCGTCGATGACCGACGAAGTCGCCGAACCCACCACCTACCCACTGCTGGCCGCCCCCGCTGACGGGGTCCCGGCGGTCGTCGACACCGAACGCGCACTGACGCAGACTGCGAAGGCGCTCGCCGGCGGTGAAGGTCCGGTCGCGATCGACGCCGAGCGGGCGTCCGGGTTCCGCTACGGAAACCGTGCCTATCTCGTCCAGATCCGCCGGGAAGGATCCGGCACTCACCTGATCGACCCGATCGCCTGCCCCGATCTCAGCCCGGTGCAGGACGCGATCGCCGACGTCGAGTGGGTCCTGCACGCTGCGACGCAGGACCTGCCGTGCCTGGCCGAGGTCGGCCTGAAGCCGAGCCGCCTGTTCGACACCGAACTCGGCTCGCGGCTGGCCGGCCTCCCGCGGGTCGGTCTTGCCGCGGTGATCGAGCACTACCTCGGCATGACACTCGCGAAGGAGCACTCGGCGGTTGACTGGTCCGAGCGGCCTTTGCCGCAGCCGTGGCTGTCGTACGCGGCACTCGACGTCGAAGTGCTGGTGCAGGTGCGTGACGCCCTGGCCGCCGACCTGCAGGAGCAGGGCAAGTGGGAGTGGGCCGAGCAGGAGTTTCACGCGCTGACCTCCTTCACCGGTCCCCCGGCGCGTCAGGATCCTTGGCGACGGACCTCCGGGATGCACAAGATCAAGAACCGTCGCGCGATCGCCCGGGTGCGCGAGCTGTGGCTCACCCGCGACACCATCGCCCAGCGCCGCGACACGTCGCCCGGGCGCGTCCTGCCCGACGCACTTCTGGTCGAGATCGCCAACACAGCCCCCAAGACTCCGGCCGAGTTGCTCGCACTGCCGAGCGCCACCAGTCGGCGTGGGCGCCCGCACACCGGCGTAGCCCGTCACCAACGCGATTGGTTGGAGGCGGTCCGCCGAGTCGGTTCGATGGCCGACGCCGACCTGCCGCCGGCGACCGTCCGCAGCGACGCTCCTCCGCCGCCGCGGGTCTGGGCCGACCGCGACCCCGTCGCAGCAGCCCGCCTGACCGAGGTGCGTGACGACCTCGCGGTCTTCGCCGAGGAGCACAACCTGCCGGTCGAGAACATCCTCACCCCCGACCACCTGCGCCGAGTGCTCTGGGATTCCGCGAATCCCCTTGATGCACAGACGATCTCGGCCGAGTTGACCCAGCTCGGAGCGCGGCCCTGGCAGATCGAGGTCGTCACCCCGATGATCGTCGACGCGGTTTCCGCCGACCTGCCTACCAGCGAGTAACCAACCGGGTTAGAGTCGTCCTGACCTATCGACTCATCCCGGGAGGCACTGTGCCCCGCACGCTTTCCGAGGTCGTCTTCGTCGACGGCGTTCGTACGCCGTTCGGCAAGGCCGGCGAGAAGGGCATCTACGCCCAGACCCGCGCTGACGACCTCGTCATCAAATGCATCCGCGACCTGCTGCGCCGTCAGCCCAACCTGCCGCCCGAGCGCGTCGAGGAGGTCGCGATCGCGGCCACGACGCAGATTGGTGACCAGGGCCTGACCCTCGGCCGCCTGGCTGCCCTGCTGGCCGGCCTGCCCAAGACCACTCCCGGCTACTCCGTCGACCGCATGTGCGCTGGTGCGATGACGGCCGTCACCAACACCGCGTCCAGCATCGCCTTCGGTGCCTACGACATCGCCATCGCCGGCGGCGTCGAGCACATGGGCCGCCACCCGATGGGTGAGGGCGTCGACCCCAACCCGCGCATCGTCGCCGAGAAGCTGGTCGACACCTCTGCCCTCGTCATGGGCGAGACCGCCGAGAACCTGCACGACCGCTACCCCAGCGTCACCAAGGAGCGCTGCGACAACTTCGCGGTCGCCAGCCAGAACAAGCTGCAGCAGGCGTACGAGGACGGCAAGATCCAGCCCGACCTGGTGCCCGTCGCGACGCGTCACGCCGACAAGGGATGGGGCCTGGCCACCGTCGACGAGCCGCCGCGCAAGGACGTCAAGCTCGAGGACCTCACGTCGCTGAAGACCCCGTTCCGTCCGCACGGAAACGTCACCGCCGGCAACGCGGCCGGCCTGAACGACGGTGCGACCGCCTGCCTGCTTGCCTCCGAGCGTGCAGCCAACGAGCTCGGCCTGCCGGTCGGCATGCGCCTGGTCACCTACTCGTTCGTGGGTGTGGAACCGGAGGTCATGGGTATCGGTCCGGTGCCGGCCACCGAGAAGGCACTCGACCACGCCGGTCTGAGCATCGACGACATCGGCCTGTTCGAGCTCAACGAGGCGTTCGCCGTGCAGGTGCTCGCCTTCCTCGAACACTTCGGCATCGCCGACGACGACAAGCGTGTCAACCCGTGGGGCGGTGCGATCGCGACCGGTCACCCGCTGGCCTCGTCCGGTGTCCGGCTGATGACGCAGCTGTCGCGTCACTTCGAGGAGCACCCCGAGGTGCGTTACGGCCTCACCGCGATGTGCATCGGAATCGGCATGGGTGGGGCGGTCATCTGGGAGAACCCGCACCACGCCGAGTACGTCAGCTCGGTCGACAGCGAGGTCTCCAAGCTCCACTCGAACAACTCCGAAGAGGGTGTTGCCTGATGGCCGAGAACCAGAACCAGCACGCGGACGAGGTCGTCACCCACGTCCGTAGCCAGGACGTCGAGTTGCCCGGTGGTGCAGGCACTTTCGTGCTCCTGACGCTCGACAACGCGTTCGACCACACCAAGCCGAACAGCTTCGGCCCGGCCGGTCTCACCGAGCTCTCGGACGCGCTGGACGAGGCCGCCCGCCGCGCGAATGCCAAGGAGATCGTCGGCCTCGGCATCACCGGCAAGCCGTTCATCTTCGCCGTCGGCGCCGACCTCAAGGGTGTCGGCACGATCACCTCCCGCGACCAGGCGCTGGAGATCGCCCGTCAGGGTCACGAGACGTTCAGCAAGATCAGCGACCTGTCGGTGCCGACCTTCGCGTTCATCAACGGCGCCTCCATGGGTGGCGGCGTCGAGATCGCGTTGTACGCCGATTACCGCACGATCTCCTCGGACGTGCCCGCGTACGCCACGCCCGAGGTCTTCCTCGGTCTCGTGCCCGGCTGGGGTGGCACCTACCTGCTGCCGAACCTCATCGGTGTCGAGAACGCACTCAAGCTGATCGTCGAGAACCCGCTCAACCAGAACCGCATGATCAAGGGCAAGGACGCCTTCGCCCTGGGTTGCGCGGACCGCCTGCTCGAGCCGGTCACCTTCCTGGAGGACTCGCTGGCGTTCGCCGAAGGCGTCATCTCGGGCGAGGAGAAGGTCGAGCGCGGGTCGGTCGACACCGACGAAACCGCTTGGGACGCAGCCGTTTCGAAGATGCGCAAGACGGCGGACCAGCGCACCGGTCGCGCTGCCATCTCGGCGTACCGCGCGCTCGACCTCGTCGCTGCCGCTCGAACGGCGTCGCGCGAGGAGGCTTTCGAGGCTGAGAACCAGGCTTTGGCCGACCTCATCATGAGCGACGAACTGCGTGCCGGCCTGTACGCGTTCGACCTGGTGCAGCGCCGCGCCAAGCGTCCTGCCGGTGCGCCGGACAAGTCGCTCGCCCGCAAGATCTCCAAGGTGGGCATCGTCGGTGCAGGACTCATGGCCAGTCAGATGGCGATGCTGTTCATCCGTCAGCTGAAGGTGCCGGTCGTGATGACCGACCTCGACCAGGAGCGGGTCGACAAGGGTGTGGAGTACGTCCACGCAGAGATCGACAAGCTCGCTGCGAAGGGACGCATCTCCCCCGACGGCGTGAACCGCTTCAAGGCGCTCGTCACCGGTTCCACCTCCAAGGACGGATTCGCCGACGCCGACTTCGTCATCGAGGCGGTGTTCGAGCAGATGTCGGTCAAGAAGAAGGTCTGGGCCGAGGTCGAGGAGATCGTCACGCCGGAGTGCGTGCTGGCCACCAACACCTCGTCGCTGTCGATCACCGAGATGGCCGAAGACCTCAAGCACCCGGAGCGGGTAGTGGGCTTCCACTTCTTCAACCCGGTGGCCGTCATGCCGCTGCTGGAGATCATCCGCGGCGAGAAGACCGACGACGCTACTTTCGCAACGGCATTCGCCGCAGGAAAGGGCCTGAAGAAGACCTGCATCCTGGTGAAGAACTCGCCGTCGTTCGTGGTCAACCGTCTGCTCGGGCGTTTCATGGGCGACGCGGGTCGCATGGTCGATGAGGGCACGCCGATCGAGACCGTCGAAAAGGCATTCGCCGGCCTCACCCCGATGCCGCCGTTCATGCTGATCTCGTTGGTCGGTCCCCCGATCGCGCTGCACAACAGCGAGACCCTCGCCAAGGCCTTCCCGGACCGCTTCCGGGCGAGCAAGAACCTGGCCAAGGTCGTGGAGGCGAAGATCCCCTCGTTCTACGGCGCCGACGGGAAGATCGACCCGAAGGTCATGGAGCTGTTCGATGCTCCGTCCGACCCGAAGGAGCTCACCGCCGAGCAGGTGCGCGAGAGCGCGCTGGCCTCGATGGCCGACGAGATCCGCCGAATGCTCGACGAAGGCGTCGTTGCCGAGGTGCAGGACATCGACCTCGCGATGATCACCGGTGCGGGTTTCCCGTTCTGGAACGGCGGCATCTCACCGCTGTTGGACCGCACCGGCACCTCCGAGAAGGTCACGGGTTCGCGGTTCCTGGCTCCGGGCGTTGCGAGCGTGCCCACGTCCTGAGCACATCTCGAGCGCGAAGGCGCGACCTGTCCACGTGACGGGTCGCGCCTTTCGTGTCGAAGGGGTGATCAGCGTTACGCTGAACAAACTGCTCTGAATCCCGTCGATATCTCATATGTGAGATACGCTCCCGGAGTGACTGAGGACTATCTGGTACGCGTCGGCCGCATCATTCGCGACGCGCGGCGCCACAAACAACTGACCCAGCACGAACTTGCAGCATCCTTGAACACCAGTCAGAGCGCCGTCGCGCGCATCGAACAAGGCAAACAGAACTTGAGTCTGGAGACGCTCGCGCGGATCGGACAGGCTCTCGACACCGAGGTGGTAACCGTGGCATCGAACACTCCCCTGAACCTTCGCATCGAAGGCGGGCGTCAGCTCTCGGGTGAGATCGACGTACGCACCAGCAAGAACGCCGCAGTCGCGTGTCTGTGTGCGGCTCTGCTGAACAAGGGGAAGACGACGCTGCGCAACCTTGCGCGCATCGAAGAGGTCAACCGCATCACCGAGGTGCTCGACTCGATCGGCGTGAAGACCCGCTGGCTGCCGAACAGCTCCGACCTGGAGATCGTCCCGGGCGACACCATCGACCTCGATTCGATGGACGAGGCAGCTGCCCGCCGCACCCGCACGATCCTGATGTTCCTCGGCCCGCTGCTGCACGAGTACGAGAAGTTCAAGCTGCCGAACGCCGGCGGCTGCGACCTCGGTGAGCGCACCGTGGAGCCGCACCTGCACGCGCTGCGCCACTTCGGCCTCGACGTCGTCGCGACGCACGGTTACTACCACGCGACCGTCGATCGCGAGGTGCGCCCCAAGCGTGCCATCGTGCTCACCGAGCGCGGCGACACCGTCACCGAGAACGCACTGTTCGCGGCCGCCCGCTATGAGGGCACCACCATCATTCGCAACGCCAGCCCGAACTACATGGTTCAGGACCTCTGTTTCTTCCTGCGCGAACTCGGTGTCGAGGTCGAGGGCGTCGGCACGACAACCTTGACCGTCACCGGCGTCAAGGAGATCAACAAGGACGTCGAGTACCACCCGTCCGAGGACCCGATCGAGGCGATGTCGCTCATCGCAGCCGCGATCGTCACCAAGTCGCAGATCACCGTCAAGCGCGTGCCGATCGAGTTCATGGAGATGGAACTGGCTCAGCTGGAGGTCATGGGCTTCCAGTACGAGATGAGCCAGGAGTACCTGTCGAAGAACGGTGAGACCCGTTTGGTCGACATCACCACGATCCCGAGCGATCTGGTGGCGCCGAAGGACAAAATCCACCCGATGCCGTTCCCCGGCCTCAATATCGACAACCTGCCGTTCTTCGCCGTCATCGCGGCGACTGCGACCGGCAGCACCACGATCCACGACTGGGTGTACGACAACCGGGCGATCTACCTGATCGACCTCAACGCGCTCGGTGCGAAGGTCAAGCTGATGGACCCGCACCGCGTGCTCATCGAGGGCCCGACCCGTTGGCGCGCGGCCGAGGTCATGTGCCCGCCGGCGCTGCGTCCGGGAGTCGTCATCCTGCTGGGCATGCTCGCCGCACCGGGCACCTCGGTGCTGCGCAACACCTACGTCATCAACCGTGGCTACGAGGAGCTCGCCGAGCGCCTCAACGACCTCGGCGCGAAGATCGAGTCCTTCCGCGACTGAGCAGCGCGCCCATGGCACGTACGGCGTATTTCGATCACCCGGCCCCGATCGCGATGGCGCATCGCGGCTTCTCGGTCGACGGCCACGAGAACACCCTCGCTGCCTTCGAGCAGGCGGTCGATCTGGGTTTCGCCTATGTCGAGACCGATGTGCACGTCACGTCGGACGGCATGCTGGTCGCCTTCCACGACGACACCCTCGACCGGGTCACCGATGCGCACGGGCTGATCCGCGAACTGCCTTGGAGCACGGTCGAGCTCGCCCGTATCGGCGATCAGCCCGTGCCCCGCCTCGACGACGTGCTGGATGCCTGGCCCGCCCTCCGTCTGAACATTGACTGCAAGCACATCAGCGCCGCTGAGACCCTTGCCGACACGATCGAGAAGCACGCGGCGCACGACCGCGTCCTTGTCGCGTCGTTCGACGATCACACGCGTCACGAGGTGCTCAAGCGACTGTCGAGACCGGTGGCGACCTCGGCCGGCAAGAGTCGGACTCGCACCGCTGTGCTGGCCGCAAAGGCCCGGTTCTCCCCGCTGGCGCGCCGAGCACTTGGCCCGGTCGACGCTCTGCAGATCCCCCATCACTATGGTCGGGTGACCGTGGTGACCAGAGCGCTGGTGCAGCGGGCGCACAGCACCGGAGTACAGGTGCATGTCTGGACGATCAACGACCCCGAGGAGATGCACGAGTTGCTCGACCTCGGCGTCGACGGCCTGATCTCCGACCGTGCCGACCTGCTGAAAACCGTTCTGCAGGAACGCGGTCAGTGGGCCTGAGCGGCCAGGTCGTTTGTCGACGCTGAGTACCGGCCGGGTACGCGCCGGCCCTTCGAGGATCTCAGCCCACCTCCCACCTCAGGACAACCAGGAAGTGATCGCGGAATGCGACGGATAACGCTACCGAGCGGGGAGTCCATCCCTGTGCTGGGCCAGGGCACCTGGGGCTGGGGTGAGGACCCCGGCCGACGCGGCGACGAGGTCGCCGCGCTGCACGCCGGCCTGGAGCTGGGCATGACACTGGTCGACACCGCCGAGATGTACGCCGACGGCGGCGCGGAGGAGGTGGTCGGCGAAGCATTGGCGGGTCGCCGCGACGAGGCGTTCGTGGTCAGCAAGGTCCGGCCGTCCCAGGCCTCCCGTTCCGGCACGATCGCGGCCTGCGAACGCAGCCTGGAACGCCTGGGCACCGATCGGATTGACCTCTACCTGTTGCACTGGCAGGGCAGGTACCCGCTGCAGGACACCGTCGCGGCCTTCCAACAGCTCGTCGCGGACGGGAAAATCCGATACTGGGGCGTCAGCAACTTCGACCACCTGGCCCTCGCCGACCTGCGAGACGTGCCGGGCAGCAGCGGGCTGGCCACGAATCAGGTGCTGTACAACCTGTCGCGGCGAGGACCGGAGTACGACCTACTGCCGTGGTGCACCGACCACCAGCTGCCGGTCATGGCGTACTCGCCGATCGAGCAGGGCCGCATCCTTCACGACGCGACGTTGAACGACGTCGCGGCCGGACACAGCGTCAGCCCCGCGGCGGCGGCCCTCGCCTGGGTGCTGCGCCGCGACTCGCTCTGCACGATCCCCAAGGCGAGCAGCCCGCAACACGTGCGCGACAACGCCACAGCACTGGAGGTGGAGCTGACCCGCGAAGACTTGGACGCTCTGGACCGTGCGTTCCCGCCGCCGAGCGGACCGCGACGACTAGAAATGCTGTGACCCTGGGGTGGCGGCCGAGGAGCGCTGGATGAACCACGCGATCGAGCGATTAGTGGCCCCTGGACGACCACTACCCAGCACGGATGCGGCTCGCCTCATCGCCGGCGTGCAGACCGTACGGCTGCGACGACTTCCTTCACCCATTGCATCGGGTGGTCCGACCACTGCCGCTTCTGGGCATCTGTCGCATTCGCCAGCGCTCGGCGCCACCCGATGATGCGACCGACCCGGGCCAGCAGCAGCGCGTCGGGAAGTACCTTCGACAATTCGGCCGACGACGCGACGTCCGACCAGCACGCCAGGTAGGCCCGCACCATGCGAGCGTCGCGCTCTGGGTCAGCGGGCAGATCGAAGTGGTACGACGGGCCACGCAGCGGAATCAGCAACGAGCACAACGGATTTCCGAGATAGGTGTCACCCCAGTCGAAAATGCGCGAGTCATGCATGCTGGCACTGGCCGCGTCGGCGACAAAGACATTGCCGGCATGCAGGTCGTCGTGCTGGACGGTGGTCGGCAGGCCGACCGCGTCGAGGCGCGCCGCGGCGTCACGTAACGCGGGTGTGGCCTCTGCGGACAGGCCCTCACTCGTCCACTCCTGCACCAGATCGCAGGGACGGAGCGTGGGCACGCCGGCCGCCGCCATCGCATCGACCGCCTTGACGGACGCTCGTTGCGCCCGAGCATATCGGCGAAGCACCGCCGAGAGGTGCCCCGTGATGTTCTGCGCGTCGGCAACGTCGCGCAGGGTCGGCCCCTGATCCGGCACGAGCAACCAACCCCGCTCGGCATCGGCGGACCACAACGTAGGGACGAGGTCAGGCGCGACGTCGGTGAGCGCGTCGAGCACCGGCACCTCGGCTCGTTGCTGCGGTGCGCATGCCTTGAACCACACGCGTCCGTGATCGGTATCGACCACGAGAAGGGTCGACCATGGGCGCAGGCGCGGTTGCCGCGGTGACGTGGGTATGCGCGTGACACCGCGGCGTTCGAGGTTGTCGTCGATCCAGGCCGTCGCATCGCGCAACCAGTCGCGCGAGGACCACAGATCAGTCGTGAAGTACTCGCCCAACGATCAGTGGGACGCGATACGGGCCAGGACGTCGGTCGTGATGACGTCAGGCGTCAGGCCGATCGACTCCAGCACCTGACCGCGCGACGCGTGATCGAGGAACCGATGCGGAATGCCGTAGGTGTGAACCGGCACGTCGACACCCGCGGATCGCAGCGCATGCGAGACGGCGACGCCGACACCGTGAGTAACCAGGTTGTCCTCGATCACGACCACGCGCCCGACCGACCGCGCTTGCTCTACGATCGCTTCGTTCACGGGGATGACCCATCGCGGGTCGATCACCAGAGTCGAATGCCCCTGTGCTTCAAGCTTTTCCGCGACGCTGATCGCGGCCGCGCACATCGAGCCGACCGCCACCACCAGTACGTGCGGCGCGGACGCGTCGTGCAGCACGTCGAGACCATTGTTCTGCCGAACAGCAGTGAGCGGTTCGGCGACGTCGCCCTTCGGGAAGCGGATGACCGTCGGGGCATCGTCGACCTCGACCGCCTCGCGCAGCTGCGCCTTGACCTGCTCCCCGTCGCGCGGTGCGGCCAGGCGCAGTCCGGGCACGATCGAGCAGATCGCCATGTCCCACATGCCGTTGTGCGACGGGCCGTCCGAGCCGGTGATGCCGGCGCGGTCGAGCACGAAGGTCACGCCCTGCTTGTGCAGCGCGCAGTCCATGAGCAACTGATCGAATGCGCGGTTGAGGAAGGTGGCGTAGATCGCCACGACCGGGTGCATGCCGCCGAACGAGAGACCGGCGGCCATCGTGGCGGCGTGCTGCTCGGCGATGCCGACGTCGAAGACCCGCTCGGGGTACTTGGCGGCGAACTGGTCCAGGCCGACCGGGATCAGCATCGCCGCGGTGATGGCGACGATGTCGTCGCGTTGGGCTCCTAGGCGGACCATCTCGTCGCTGAACTCATCGGTCCAGATGCGCCCGGACACCTCGAACGGTAGCCCGGTCTCGGGATTGAACTTGCCGATGCCGTGCCATTGATCGCCCTCGTGTTCGGCCGCCGGCGCGTAGCCGCGGCCCTTCTGGGTGATCACGTGCACCAAGCATGGGCCGCCGTAGGTCTTTGCCTTCTCCAGCGCATGTTCGACAGCCTGCTCGTCGTGGCCGTCGACCGGTCCCACGTACTTCAGACCGAGGTCTTCGAACATGCCACGCTGCGGCGAGAGGACATCCTTGATGCCCTTCTTCATGCCGTGCAACGACTGGTACATCGCGTTGCCGACGACAGGGGTCTGCTGTAGCCGCGCCTTGCCCCAGTCGAGAACCTGCTCGTACTGGCGGGTGGTGCGCAGCGTGGCGAGATGTTCGGCAAGACCGCCGATGGTCGGGGCGTAGGACCGCTCGTTGTCATTGATCACGATGACGAGCGGGAGTTCGCGGTCGACCGCGATGTTGTTGAGCGCTTCCCAGGCCATGCCGCCGGTGAGTGCACCGTCACCGATGATCGCGACGGTGTGGCGATCCTCGCCCTTGAGCTTGCGAGCCCTGGCGATGCCGTGCGCCCAGGACAGGGACGTGCTGGCGTGAGAATTCTCGACGATGTCGTGCTCGGACTCCGCGCGACAGGGGTAGCCGGAGATACCTCCCTGCTTCTTGAGGTCGGAGAAGTCGTGCCGCCCGGTGAGCAGTTTGTGGACGTACGACTGGTGACCGGTGTCGAAGACGATCGAATCGATCGGTGAATCGAACACGCGGTGCAGCGCGATCGACAACTCGACGACCCCGAGGTTCGGGCCGAGGTGTCCACCGGTGCGGGAGACCGAGTCGACCAGGAAATCGCGGATCTCCCGCGCGAGTTCGTCGATTTGCTCGACCGGGACGTTCTTGACGTCGCCCGGTGCGTGAATGCCGGAAAGCAGTCCCACGGGTGTGCACGTTCCTTCCACAGGGGTCAGTCGAGTCTAGGCGATCCAGGGCTCCAACGAACGTCGGACGGGCTGTCGTTCCGGATCAGCCCCTACGGTGGCGGCATGGGTACAGCAGGCAAGGATCGGTGGAAGCGCAAGGACTGGTGGGGTGTCGTGCTCGATGCTCCTGATGTCGCCGAACTGACCAGGTTCTACAGCGAGTTACGCGACTGGGCTATCTACAAGATGGACGAGGACGACGCGGCCCTTGATTGCGGTGAGGGCGTGGCTTACCTGGCCGTTCAACGCAATCCCGACTACGTGCGGCCGATCTGGCCGTGCTCCCCCAGCAGTCAGCAGATGCAGTTGCACCTAGACTTCGAGGTCGAGGATCTGGCCGCCGAGACCGAGCGCGCAATCTCGCTCGGTGCGACGTTGCCCGACCACCAGCCGCAGGACGACGTGCGAGTGCTCCTCGACCCCGCCGGTCACCCCTTCTGCCTGTACACCTGATCGCCACCCGCGTCCGCTCGTCCAGCCGAACGCCCGTCACCGCTGGTTGAGCCGGACGCCCGAGGCACGAGGGTGTACGCGCCGAAACCACGGCAACCATCAACGGCCACCCGACCCACGCGTTCTCCACAACCGGTGAGTAACCAATCCGGTTGTCCACAAACACAATTGATCCGTTCGAACCCTTCAACTGAAGTTCGAACAGGTGTACGATGAAGGCATGTCGAACACCACGGCGAAACCCCTCGGACAGGACGCGATCACCCCACGCGATCTGCTCGAAGCCGTGATGCTCGAAGACGGCGTCGACGCAGCCATCGAACTGGCATCGCACCCCGAACTGGTGCCGGGTGCGAACCCCGCCACCATCCAGTTGCTCATCGCACAATTGCTGACACACAACGCGTTCGAACGCCTCAACGGAGAGGACCCGTTCACCGTCCAGCCCGGTGGGGACCGGTTCTTCACCGAAACCGACCTCAACGGGATCGACCAACAGGTTGAATCGCCCCAGGTTTAATGCCGCATCTTTCTGAGTTGGAAGGATGTTGTTCATGCCGAAGAAGGTTGATCCTGAGTTGAAGGCTCGGGCTGTGAGGTTGGTGCTGGAGCACCGCCAGGAGTATCCGTCGTTGACCGCGGCCGTGGCTGCGGTCGCTCGTCAGCAGGGCGTGGGACATGAATCGCTGCGACGGTGGGTGGCCCAGGTCGAGGTTGACAGTGGTGCCCGGCCTGGGGTCACGAGCCAGGAGTCGGAGGAGGTTAAGCGGCTGAGGGCTGAGAACCGTCGCCTGCGAGAGGACGTGGCCATCTTGAAAGCAGCCACGACTTTCTTCGCGGGGGAGCTCGACCCCCGCAGCCGATGATCATGAAATTCATCCACGAGATGCGGGGGCAGGGGCACGCGGTCGAGTCGGTCTGTCGAGTGCTGCGTGAGCAGGGCTGCCAGGTCGCCGCACGCACCTACCGCGCCTGGTCCGCCCGCCGGTGTCCGGCGCAGCGGACCGTGAGCGACGCGTTTGTCGTGCACGCGATCCGTTCGATCGTGTGGACCAAGGATCCGGACACCGGTGTTGTCCGGATGAACCCTGAAGGGTTGTACGGACGCCGGAAAATGTTGGTCGAAGTCCGCAAGAGACACCCGTGGGCCACGCCCGGATCGGTGGACCGTGGAATGAAACAGTTGGGACTCAACGGTGTTCGACGTTCCAAGGGCGTACGGACCACGGTCCCGGCCAGCGATGGAGTGCGCGCTGGGGACCTGCTGGATCGTGACTTCACCGCGCCGGCACCGAACCGGGTTTGGGTTAGGGCCCTACCCCCGGATCTTGGACACGGGGTGTGATTACGCAGCAGGTCGCAGCGTAGCGGTGTAGCCGGTCTCGAAGGCGACCGGCGAGGTGTAGCGACACCACGAGTGGCGTCGCTTGGTGTTGTAGCGGACGAGCCATCTGAAGACCTGCCGACGGCAGGTCAGCTCGTCACTCCAGCAGGCGGCGTCTTGGAGGACTTCACGCTTCATCGTGGCGTTGAACGACTCTGCGAGGGCGTTGTCCGCGCTGGATCCGACGGCGCCCATGGACTGGGTCACGCCGAGCTTGCGGCAGAGCTTGGCGTAGGCCTTCGAGCAGTAGACCGACCCGTGGTCGCTGTGGAACACAGCGCCCTTGAGGCTGCCCCGGGTCGCGGCGGCGGCCTTGAGGGCGTCCTCGACGAGTTCGGTGCGCATGTGGTCGGCGATGGCCCACCCGGCCAGCCGACGGGAGTAGCAGTCGATCACGGTCGCCAAGTACAGGTTCGTCCCGTCGGCCAGCGGCAGGTAGGTGATGTCGCCGACATAGCGCTCGTTGGGGCGCTCGGCGGTGAAGTCACGCTGGAGCAGGTCGGGGTACTTCTGCCCCGACGGCTCGGGGATCGTGGTGCGGACCCGGCGCTTCTTCATGTAGCCGCGGATGCCCTCAAAGCGCATCACCCTCGCGACACGCTTGTGGTTGACCCGCTCACCGGCAGCCGCGCTGTCACCGAGTTGAGCGTTGAGCTCGGCGGTGATCCGCGGCGCGCCCTGAGTGTTGTCCTCGGCATGGACCGCTCTGATCCGCTCAGCCAGCGCTGCGTCGTCAGCTGCTCTGGCTTCGCGGGCCGGCGCGGCCTTGAGCCAGGCGTAGTAGGACGAGCGCTCGATCTCGACGAGCTCGCACAGTCGCTTCACCTCGAAGGTGGCGGAGTTGTCGGCGACGAACTGGAAGCGACTCACCAGCGCGTCTCCCCGGCGAAATACTTGGCCGCCCGCTGCAGGATCTCCCGCTCGGTCGTGAGCTTGGTGGTCTCCGCTCGCAACGCCGCGTTCTCGGCCTCGAGCCGGGCGATCCTCTGCTCCGGCGTCTCGTCCGTCGGTGCCGACGAGCTCGCGGCGGACGTCTTGGCTTGCAGCGGGCTGGAGGTCAACGTCCCGTCAGCGGCGGTCTTCTTGCCGGTCCCGTAGACCTCGAGCCAACCCCGCAGCGTGCCACGCACGATGCCGAGGTCCTCGGCGATGCCGCGGACCGTGGCGCCCGGGGTGGACTCGTACAAGTCGACGGCCTGACGACGGAACTCCTCGGAGTAGTTCTTCCTGGCCATGATTCTCGGATCATCTCGCTTCCCCAGCACCAGGTGCTGGATTCAGCGTGTCCAAGAACCGGGGTCAGGCCCCGTGACAATGCCGACATGACGACTCGCGACGAAGCGCAGGCCATCATTGCGGCCGAGGGTCTGCACGACTGTGTCTGGTTCGCTGACCCGACCAACCGGACGGAGATCGTGGGCATCGGCGCGGACGCCGACGGCTGGTACACGTACGCAACGAACGAACGGGCGACGGTCTCGGGCGTGGCCCGCTTCGAGCAGGAGTCCGATGCGCTCGACAGCCTCGTCCACCGGCTACGCGCCGGCAAGAGCGCGCGGCAATACCGAGCGAAACGGGCGGCGGAGCACGGCCAAAAGCATTCGGCGCCACCCACTCAGCACGTCGCAGAACCGCAACCGGCGGCGCTGGAGCAAGCGGCCGTCATCCGCGAGATCGCGCAGTCCGTCGGATCCAATGCGACAGGTGACTGGCGCACCGCTCGCTTCGTGGCGCACATGACCGCTGCGGTGAGTTCGTGCGCGGTGTTCATCAGCGACGGCGGTGATGAGCGGCGGACGTTGGCGGCCCGCGATGCCAAGTTGGCCGCCGAAAGGCTACGGACGCTCATGTACAAGCCAGGAGCCGGCACCTGGTTCACGATGGAAGTGCTCGTGCGGCGCGAAGGCACCGCCGACGCACGCTTCGACTACGACTCCGAGCCCGCATTCCACGTCCCACCGTCCGACCTGGCGTACGTCGAGGACGCGAGGGTGTTCCCGCGCGACGCCGCCCACACGCCCGACTGGCTCGCGGCGAAACTGCACGCCTGATCCTCGACCTGCACGACGAAGCCCCGGTCCGAATCGAACCGGGGCTTCGTATTGCCTTGCGTTACAGGCGAATCACTTCACCAGGCTGCGCAGGACGTACTGCAGGATGCCGTCGTTGCGGAAGTACTCCGCCTCACCCGGGGTGTCGATGCGGACGACCGCGTCGAACTCGACCGTGTCGCCGCCCTCCTTGGTGGCGGTGACGTGGACCGTCTTGGGGGTCTTGCCCTCGTTGAGCTCGGTGATGCCCGAGATGTCGAAGGTCTCCGTGCCGTCCAGGCCGAGCGAGTCGGTCGACTCACCCTTCGGGAACTGCAACGGCAGCACGCCCATGCCGATGAGGTTGGAGCGGTGGATACGCTCGAACGACTCGGTGATCACGGCCTTGACGCCCAGCAGACGGGTGCCCTTGGCGGCCCAGTCACGCGAGGAGCCCGAGCCGTACTCCTTGCCACCGAGGATCACCAGCGGGATGCCCTCCTTGGCGTAGTTCTCGGCGGCGTCGTAGATCGCGGCCTGCTCGCCACCGGCGGTGAAGTCGCGGGTGAAGCCACCTTCGACACCGTCCAGCAGCTGGTTCTTCAGGCGGATGTTCGCGAACGTGCCGCGCACCATCACCTCGTGGTTACCGCGACGCGAGCCGTAGGAGTTGAAGTCCTTGCGTTCCACACCGTGCTCGTTCAGGTAACGCCCGGCCGGGCTGTCGGCCTTGATCGCGCCGGCCGGGCTGATGTGGTCGGTGGTGACCGAGTCGCCCAGCTTGGCCAGCACCCGAGCACCGGAGATGTCCTCGACGGGAGTGGTCTCCAGCTTCATCCCTTCGAAGTACGGGGGCTTGCGAACGTAGGTCGACTCGCCGTCCCACTCGAAGGTGTCGCCTTCGGGGGTCTGCAACGACTTCCAGCGCTCGTCGCCGGCGAACACGTCGGCGTAGTCCTTGACGAACAACTCCTTGTTGATCGCCTGCGCGATCGTCGACTCGACTTCGTCCGGGGTCGGCCAGATGTCCTTGAGGAAGACCTCGTTGCCCTCGGCGTCCTTGCCCAGCGCGTCGGTGTCGAAGTCGAAGTCCATCGTGCCGGCGAGCGCGTAAGCGATGACCAACGGCGGTGAAGCCAAGTAGTTCATCTTTACGTCAGGGTTGATGCGGCCCTCGAAGTTGCGGTTACCCGACAGCACCGAGACGACCGACAGGTCGTTCTCGTTGATGGCTGCGGAGATGTCGTCCGACAGCGGACCGGAGTTACCGATACAGGTGGTGCAGCCGTAACCGACCAGGTAGAAGCCGAGCTTCTCCAGGTAGGGCCACAGGCCCGCGTTCTCGTAGTAACCGGTGACGACCTGCGAACCGGGAGCCATCGAGGTCTTGACCCACGGCGGCACCGTCAGACCCTTCTCGACGGCCTTCTTCGCCAGCAGAGCGGCGCCCATCATCACCGAGGGGTTCGAGGTGTTGGTGCACGAGGTGATCGACGCGATCACGACCGCGCCGTCCTTCAGCTCAAAGGTGTCGCCCTCCTTGTTGACGGACGCGGAGCGCAGGTCACCATCGACGCCGTAGTTCTTGATGTCGAGCTTGAACTGCTCCTTGGCCTCCGAGACCACGATGCGGTCCTGGGGACGCTTCGGGCCGGCGATCGAGGGAACGACGGTCGACAGGTCGAGTTCGAGGTACTCGGAGTAGCGCGGCTCGTGCGACGGGTCGTGCCACAGACCCTGCTCCTTGGTGTACGCCTCGACGAGCGCGACCTGCTCGTCGCTGCGGCCGGTCAGGCGCAGGTAGTCCAGCGTGACCTCGTCGATCGGGAAGATCGCACAGGTTGAACCGAACTCGGGGCTCATGTTGCCGATGGTGGCGCGGTTGGCCAGCGGCACGGCGCCGACACCGTCGCCGTAGAACTCGACGAACTTGCCCACTACGCCGTGCTGGCGCAGCATCTGGGTGATCGTGAGGACGACGTCGGTCGCGGTCGCACCGGCGGGAATCTCGCCGCTGAGCTTGAAGCCGACGACGCGCGGGATGAGCATCGAGACCGGCTGGCCGAGCATCGCGGCCTCGGCCTCGATGCCACCGACGCCCCAGCCGAGCACGCCCAGGCCGTTGACCATCGTGGTGTGGCTGTCGGTGCCGACGCAGGAGTCGGGGTAGGCGACGCCGTCGCGCACCATCACGGTGCGGGCCAGGTGCTCGATGTTGACCTGGTGGACGATGCCGGTGCCCGGGGGCACGACCTTGAAGTCGTCGAACGCGGTCTGACCCCAGCGCAGGAACTGGTAGCGCTCCTTGTTTCGGCCGTACTCGAACTCGACGTTCTTCTCGAACGCGTCCGGCGTGCCGAAGACGTCGATGATCACCGAGTGGTCGATGACCATCTCGGCCGGTGCGAGCGGGTTGATCTTCTTCGCGTCGCCACCGAGCTCGGCGACTGCCTCACGCATGGTGGCGAGGTCGACCACACACGGAACACCGGTGAAGTCCTGCATGATCACGCGTGCCGGCGTGAACTGGATCTCGGTGTCGGGCTCGGCGTTCTCGTCCCACTGACCGAGCGCGTTGATGTGCTCCTTGGTGATGTTCGCGCCGTCCTCGGTGCGCAGTAGGTTCTCCAGCAGCACCTTGAGGCTGAACGGGAGGTTGCTGCTGCCCTCGACCGTGTTCAACCGGTAGATCTCGTAGGACTGATCCCCCACCCCGAGGGTGCCCTTGGCCCCAAAACTGTTGGTGCTCACGCCAACTCCTTCATCGCATCGGTCTGGCTGTCACGGGCAACAGCCCGATTATCTTGACGTCAAGATAATCCAATCACACCGGATGGGCGCGGAATCACGAAGGTTCACCTAACTCACGCGCGTGGTGTGCCTGCCCCGATTCAACACCGTTCGACCGCGCGACACGCCCCTGCCGGGCAAGATCCTCGTGAGCGCCCGACCCGGTCTCACCGCGGTTCGAGGATCGCGATCGTCTCGACGTGATGGGTCATGGGAAAGGCATCGAACGCCTCGATCGAGGTCGGCGCGTAACCGACCTCGGACGCGTACGCCAGGTCGCGCGCCAACGCTGCGGGATCGCACGCGACGTACGCGACAGCCCGCGGCGCACGGGCTGCGATGGCTTCGATGACCTCACGCCCCGCGCCCGTGCGTGGCGGGTCGAGCACGACCAGATCGGCCTCGGCCTCCAGGAAGTCCAACTGCTCTCGCACGTCACCGGCGATGAAACTCGCGCCGGGGACGTTCGCGTGCGCCTGCTCCACGGCCGGCTCCGAGCCCTCGACACCGAGGACGTTCGGCGCGCCGACGACATCTGCGAAGAACGCGGAGAACAGGCCCACACCGCAGTACAGATCGAGCACCTTCTCGCCCTCGACCGGCGCCAACTTCGACAGCACGTGCTCGACAAAGGTCGTGGTGGCCCCCGGGTGGATCTGCCAGAAGCCGCGCGCGCTCACCTCGAACTCGTGTTCGCGTCCGTTCGCCGCGACCACCTCGCCCAGCACCGGAATCTCGTCCCCCGACTCCAGCGGCAACTCGACTGCAATCACTTCGTTCTCAGAGGTCACCGCGACGTCGAGACCCGACAGACCGGGCTTGAAACGCTCCTGGTAGAGACCGACCTGACCGATCAGCGGGTGCGCGATCCGGCAGTTGTCGATCTTGATGATGTCGTGCGAGCGGTGGCCACGCAGGCCGAGACGCCCTCCCCCACTGATCGTGAACTCGACCCGGGTGCGCCAGCCGGCACCGTCGTCGTCACCCGGCACGGCCTGCACCTGACCGTTCCATTCGATGCCGGCCAGCCGCTGCAACTGTTCGCGCACCACGGCGGTCTTCAGATCGCGCTGATAGGCGGCGGTCGTGTGCTGCCAGTCGCACCCGCCACACTTGCCCGGACCGGCGAACGGACACCCGTCGTCCACTCGCTCGTCCGATGCTTCGAGCACCCGGACGGCATCTGCCCGCAGAAAGCTCGACTTGTCTCCCCCGTCGGTCACCCGCGCGATCACGCGCTCGCCGGGCAACGCGTGCCTGACGAACAACACGCGTCCCTCGTGGCGAGCCACGCAGTGACCGCCGTGCGCGACCGGACCGATCTCGACCTCGAACTCCTGACCGACCAGCGATCGGCCTTGGTTGGAACGCGACCGCGGACGGCGCTGGTCGCCACGTCGACGACCACGTCCCGAACCCGACGGACGGCTCATCGCGCGACCCACGCGGCGGTGCACGGGCAGGACGGGCCGGGAATGCATGGAAGGGACATGTTCGGAGCATAGGCAGCAGGTACGGCATGGGGCGAACCGCCGAGGTTGGGAATGCACCCACCTGCTCCGGTAGCGTCTGCTGAGTGCACTACGTGATCATGGGCTGCGGCCGTGTGGGCTCCACCTTGGCTATGTCGCTGGAAGCACAGGGACACTCAGTCGCCGTCATCGACCAGAACGAGGCCGCCTTCCGGCGCCTCGGCGCAGCGTTCGAGGGACGACGCATCACCGGCGTCGGATTCGACCGCGACACCCTGCGTGCAGCCGGCATCGACCGGGCGTACGCATTCGCGGCAGTCAGCAGCGGTGACAACTCCAACATCCTGTCCGCCCGGGTGGCCCGTGAGACGTTCGACGTCGAGCACGTTGTCGCCCGTATCTACGACCCGGGCCGCGCGGAGATCTATCAGCGGCTCGGCATCCCCACGGTGGCCACCGTGAAGTGGACCGCCGACCAGGTGATGCGCCGGCTGGTGCCTGCCGGAGCCGTCCCGGTGCACACCGACGTGAGCGGCGCGGTGACACTGGCCGAGATCCCGACCGACCCCAGCTGGGTCGGCACTGCGCTGGTCAAACTGGAGGCGATCACCGGCGCCCGCGTCGCCTACCTGACGCGGCTGGGTGAAGGGATGCTCCCAGTCAAGAACACCGTCCTGCAGGACGGCGACCTGTTGCAGATGCTGGTGCGCACCGACCGTCTCGCCGCCCTCGAGCAGTTGCTCGCGGGTCAGCGTCCGACCGAAGTCTGAGCGAGGGAATTTCGATGCGAGTCGTCATCGTCGGAGCAGGTTCGGTCGGCCGTTCGATCGGCCGTGAATTGCTCGTCAACAAGCACCAGGTGCTGTTCATCGACAAGTACGCGGACGAGGCGAAGAGCCAGTCCGTGCCCGAGGCGTCCTGGTTGCTGGCCGACGCGTGCGAGACCAGCACACTGCACGAGGCCGGCCTCGAGGACTGCGATGTCGTGGTCTGCGCGACCGGCGACGACAAGGTCAACCTCGTCGTCTCGTTGCTCGCGAAGACCGAGTTCGGCGTCGGGCGCACGGTCGCCCGCATCAGCAACCCGAAGAACGAGTGGATGTTCGACGAGAGCTGGGGTGTCGACGTCGCGGTGTCGACCCCGCGCCTGATGACCGCCCTGGTCGAGGAGGCTGTCTCCGTCGGTGACCTGGTAAGGCTGTTCCAGTTCCAGCAGGGTCGCGCTGCGATGGTCGAGATCACCGTTCCCGCCGACGGACCCGTCGTGGGCAGCACCATCGCCGAGTTGGAGCTGCCGAAGGACACCGTGCTGGTCGCGATCATTCGCGACGAGACGCCAATCGCGCCGAAGCCGCACGACGTCGTCGAAGGGTTCGACGAACTGCTGTTCCTCACCACTCCCGCGTCCGAGCCGTTGCTCGGCACCGCGCTCACCGGTCAGGACGCGTCCGAGATCCGCCTGGTGACCCCAGACGTCCTTTGACCTCGGAGATGGGCGGCAGTGGTCAGCGGTCGCTGCAGGGGATGATTTCGTAGCGCGGGTTGAACATCACCGGCAGGCTGCGCTTGAACGACACCCGACCGTGCGCGGTCAGCATCACGCCCGGTTCGATTCCGGCGATGCTGCGCCGACCGAGCCAGCTCAGCGTCAGTACGCCCGAACCGTCGTCGACGGCAGCGAGCAGGGCCCAACCGTCCTCACCCAACTGCTGAGCAGAGACCTCGGTGATCGTGCCCGTGCAGGTCGCCGATGAACGGTCGACGAGCTCGGCGACACGGCTGCTGCCCGAGGCAAGGGCGTTGCGCTGCAACGCTTCTCGGTCGTGTTCGACGCTCGAACCCGAGATTTTTCGGGCCCAGCGACGCAGGCGGGAATCCATCAACGGATCTCGGTGATCTCCGGACCGCGGTCGAACGGGTTCGGGAGTTCCTCGCCCGCCTCGTCGTACTCGCGCACCGGCTCGGTGTTCTCCGGCAGTCGAAGCGGCAGGAGTTCGCGGGGAGCGCGCGGCTCACCGCCACGGGTCACGACCACGCCACGGATGAACTCCAGCATCTGCTCGGCGGCCTCGTCCTCCATCGCGGCCCTGCCGGACAGGACGGCCCGCAGGAACCAGCGTGGGCCGTCGACGCCGACGAAGGTCGCGGCGGAGTGCGTGGTGCGACCGTCAGGGCCGGTGGCCGGCGTCCGGACGTGCAGTTCGTACCCCAGTTCGCCGACCATCTCCTGCGCGGTACCGCCGGTGCTCAGCAGGTTGTCGTGGATCTCGCCACGGATTCCGTCCCACACACCGCTGGACTTCGGTGCAGCAAAGACCTGCATCTGACACGCAGATTCGCCGACGATCGCAGTCAGGCCGGTGATCTCCTGTCCCGATTCGTCGACGTCCAGGCGAAGTTCCATCTCGGCGATCGGGACGATGGCGATCGAACCGAAATCGACGCGGCCCTCGAGGTCGTCGACCTCCGCGCGGTCGAAAGGGCCCTTGCTGCGGTCGACCTCACGCGAGTTCAGGCGCGGGGTGCGGGCAAGCTTGTCGGCGTTCTCGTCGGCGGCAACAGCCGGGTCGGTGCGTGCGTCGTCGGCGCTGTCGTCAGAGGTCCCGGTCACCGGTTCGCCGGCTGCGGCGTCCGTCTCGACGTCACGCACCTCTTCGGTGTCGACCTCGGTCGCGGCTGGCTTCTCGACCTCGGCCGCCTTGTCCTTGCGACGGAAAATACCCACGGTTCTCAGTCCTTGCTCGTGCTGTCGGAAGTCGTGCTGTCGGACGGTCGGTCCGAAGGGCGATCTGTCGGTGTCGTGGACGAACCGAAGCCACCACTGGCTCCGTGTCCCCTCACACCTCTCACGCTATCGGGAAGGGCATCCACGGGTTCCCACTCGACCCGGGCACATGCCTGCACCACGAGTTGGGCGATGCGGTCACCCCGCTGCACCTGGAAGGTGTCGCGCGGGTCCAGATTCATCAGGTTCACCAGCACCTCGCCGCGGTAGCCGGCGTCGATGGTGCCAGGAGCATTGACGATGGTGATGCCGTGCTTCGCGGCCAGCCCGGACCGCGGGTGAACCAGGCCGACGAAGCCGTCGGGTATGGCGAGCGCGATACCGGTGCGCACCAACGAGCGCTCACCGGGTGGCAGTGAAACCCCTTGCGCCGCATACAGATCCATGCCCGCGTCGCCGGGTTTGGCGTACGCGGGCAGTGGCAGCTCCGGGTCGAGCTGCTGGATCATCAGCGGCAGTCGGTCAGGCACAGCGCTCAGGCGCAGTCCTTGCAGATCGGCAGGCCGTCACGCTCGCCGGCGTGCTGACTGCGGTGGTTGACCAGGAAGCAGCGTGAGCAGGTGAACTCGTCGGCCTGACGCGGGACGACGCGGATCTCCATCTCCTCACCGGAGAGGTCCGCACCCGGCAGCTCGAAGCCTTCTGCCTGCTCGGTCTCGTCGACGTCGACCTGACCGCTGGTGTCGTTGCGACGCGACTTGAGTTCCTCGAGGCTGTCCTCGGAGAGGTCGTCGTCGGTCTTTCGTGGAGCGTCGTAATCGGTGGCCATCGAGGTCCTTCTTCGTCGTCAGTTCGGTGCGTCGGCCGGGCGGTACCCCGGCTTCAGTCGCGGTAACGCTCCCGACCCGTTTTTTGTGCCCGCCGCGCGGGAATTGTGCACCATCGCGGCCGAGGAGTGCGCACCGGGTCCGCGGTTTCACCCTCGTGGGTGGTCATCCGTCAGCAAGCACCCGGAGCGCCACCTGCTCGACCAACCCCGCCGGGCCTGCGATCACCATGTGCTTGTCGGGCTCCTGGTCTGCCCCGCGGACCACTCCGCCCGCTTCCCGGACCAGCAACTGACCGGCCGCACGGTCCCACGGATTGAGGCCGGACTCGAAGTACACGTCCAGGCGTCCGGCCGCAATGGAGCACAGATCGAGCGCCGCGCTCCCGATCCGGCGCACATCGCGCACGTCACCGATGAGCTCGGCCAGCACAGCGCCCTGTCGCTCCCGCTTGGCCGCTTCGTACCCGAAGCCCGTACCGAGCAGCGCCATCCCCAGATCCTTCGTGCCGCTCACCGAAAGCGGCTGCTGACGCAACCCGATGCTCAGGTGCGCTCCCCCGCCACGATGGCCGTGGAAGAGTTCGTCGGTCACCGGGTTGTAGACCGCGCCCGCGACGGGGACGAGTTCCTCCGGCCGGGAGATGTCGCCGGTACAGGCTGCGATCGACACCGCGTACGCCGGAATCTCGTACAGGTAGTTGACCGTCCCGTCGATCGGGTCGACCACCCAGGTGATCCCACTCGAGCCCGCGTCGCTGGTGCCTTCTTCGCCGAGCACACCGTCGTCCGGACGACGGTGTGCGAGCTCGTCGCGGATCAGACGTTCGCTGCGCCGGTCCATCTCGGTGACGACGTCGGTCAGGCTGGTCTTCGTCTGCGCGACACCGAGCCCGGCGGGGCGTTCCTCGACGATCAACCGGCCGGCGAGCACCGCCACGTCGCGCGCAACCTGTTCCAGCGCTGCGGCGTCGTGCGATGCCATCAGTCGGAGCCGCAGGCAGCCGGCAGCGCGGTACGCAGGTTCGGGCAACAGCCCGGGCGACAGATCGGCGGCATCGCCTCACCCGGCCACGCCGGCATCGTCACCTGCTCACCGCGGGCCTGAGCGGCGCGCTCCTCGACGAGGTCGACCAGCCCGCTGACGAACTCCAGGTCGATACCGACGGTCGGGACGCGCGTCATGCGCAGCCCGACTTCCTGTGCGGTTTCGGCGGCCTCGGTGTCGAGATCGAACTTCACCTCCATGTGGTCGGAGATGAAGCCGATCGGTGCCACGACGACGTCCGTGACGCCGTCCTCGGCGAGCGAACGCAGGTGATCGTTGATGTCGGGCTCGAGCCAGGGCTGGCTGGGCGGGCCGGACCGCGAGCAGTAGACCAGTGCGCCGTCGAGGTCGCGGTCGAGCGTCGCGCCGATCTCGTCGAGTGCGACGTGCGCCAGTTCGTCGTGCTGGTGCTCGTACAGGTTTCCCTCCCCATCGCCCGGGCCGGAGGTGTCGTCCATCGCCTCGGGGATGGAGTGGGTCACGAACACGACCCGCAGTTTGGAGTCGTCAGGCTGGTCGGCCGCACGGACGGCGTCGGTGATCAGCCGGATGTTGGTGCGTGCGAAGCTGGGATGCGTGGCGTACTGGCGCACCTTGTCGACGTGGAGTTCCTTGCCTTCCTCGGCGAGTTCGGCCAGCGAGGCAGCGATGTTCTCGCGGTACTGCCGACACGAGCTGTAGGAGGAGTAGGCGCTCGTGGTGAGCGCGACGACATTGCGCATGCCGCCGTCGTAGGCCTCCCGCAGCACATCGGTCAGGAACGGTTCGCTGTTGCGGTTGCCCCACAGCACGGGGGTGCTGATGCCCCGCCGGCGCAGTTCGTCGTGCAACGCCGACTGCAGGGCCCGGCACTGGTCGTTGATGGGGCTGCGACCGCCGAACTCCATGTAGTGGTGGGCCACTTCTTCCAGTCGCTCGTCGGGGATGCCACGTCCACCGGTCACCCGGCGCAGGAAGGGCATGACCTCCTCCGGTGACTCCGGACCACCGAACGACAGCAGGACGATCGCGTCGTACGGCGGCAGAGCGGTGTCCCCACCCTCGCCCGACGGCTGGGGCTCAGGGGTGGTCTGCCCGATGTCCGTGGTGGGATCCGTGGTGGGATCCGTGGTGGGATCCGTGGTGGCATCCGACGCTGCCTCGGGGTTCATGGGTGCGGAGCCGGAGTCCGCAGGGTCACGGGGGTCGGCGGTGGGAGAACTCATGGGTCCATTGTCACCCTCGTCCCCGGGGCGGGGCGCGGCACCCGTCGATGTCTCGTGTGTGCCTCGCGCCCGGCGTGCCGTCCGGTCCGATCACACTCACCGTGGCAAGGTGAACCACGGTTTGTCGAAGCCCGGGAAGGCATACATACACATGCGCGACTTGCGATTCGTCGGTGTCGATGACGAAGGCACGCGACTGCTCCTCGTCGACGAGGACGGTGAACAGCACCAGGTCGAGATCGACGATGCCCTGCGCAGCGCCGTCCGCGCCGTGCGCTCCCGGCTGAACGACGACGGCGTCGACCCGAACGTGCGTCCCCGCGACATCCAGGCGTTGTTGCGCTCCGGTCTGACGATCGACGAGGTCGCCGAGCGCACCGGTTGGTCCACCGACAAGGTCGGCCGATTCGAACCGCCGATCCGCGCCGAGCGCGACCACGTGGCGCTCACCGCACAGAAGCTGCCGTTGCACGTCCGCGTCGGCGGACGTGAGCAGGGCACCACGGTCGGCGAACGCGTCAGCAGCCGTCTTTCGCACCGTGGCGTGGCCGCATCCGACATGAACTGGGACGCCTACCGCGGCGACCGCGGGTGGACGATCGAGTGCCGCTTCCCCGCCGGCGGACGTGCCCGCGTCGCGACCTGGCGCTACGACGCGCAGACCCAGAGCCTGCACCCGACCGACGACGAAGCACGCTGGCTGAGCGAGGACGACCAGCCGACCGCGACGATGCCGTTCGGCAAGAACCCCGCCAAATCGGTCGTCTACGACGTCGTTGCCGAAGGCGGTCTCGATCAGCAGTCGCCCGCGCCCCACCGTCCCGCACGTGTCTCCGCACCGAAGATCCCGCACGCTGCGCCGGACGAGGCGCAGGAGACGGACAGCTCACCGGAGCCGTCGGACTCCGCTGACACCGACGCCGACGCGGCCACGCCGGTCGCGAACAAGGACGACCGTCCGGTCGACCTGGTATCGGTGATGCGCGAGCGGTCGAAGAACCGTCGCAAGGCGAACGCGCGCCGCAAGGGCGAGAGCCACCCGTCCGGCAATCACCCGGCGGGCAAGCAGTCCGCCGCAGCCGGCAACGACACGGACGGGGGCGCCGAGGAGCCGGATCAGCCCACGGTCGACGAACTGGGCCACGACCCCGTCACCGGCACGGTCGACCTGTTCGGTCTCGGCGAGGTCGAGCCGTTGCGACATGAGGTGGTCGCCCAGGATCCTGAGGACGTCGCCGTCGACGAGGCTGGGGATGATGCCTTCGAAGACGCCTCGGATCACCCGGACATCGAACCGGGTCCGAGCTTCGGCGACGACGTGTCCGACGCCGATTCAGACGTCGACGAGGTTGCCTCGAAGCAGGCCGTCTATACGCCGGCCGAGCCGTCCGACGGCCGGGGCGACGACGAACCTGAGGCCGTGCCGTCTCGTCCGAGTCAGGCCCGCAAGGGTCGCCCGTCGGTGCCCAGTTGGGACGACATCATGTTCGGTAAGCGCGGGCCGAAGGAGTAGGCGCGCTCGAACCCGCTTGCGCCTCAGCGTCGTTCGCGCGGTGCCGGGTTCATCGCCTGCTTGCGACTGATGCCCATCGTCGGGCTGTCATGCACCCGGTCGTACGGGCCGGTCGAACCGGAACGAACCGTGCGCCCGGTGTGCCACCACAGCACCAGGCCCGCCCACACCACCAGCAAAGCCGCGGACAGGTACATGCCGAGCGTCGCGTCGGTGGGGATGACGACGGCGACGATGCCACCGATGACCCACGAGAGCTGAAGCAGCGTCTCCGAGCGCCCGAAGACGCTGGTGCGCATGTGTTCGGGTACGCGGTCCTGGATCAATGAGTCGAGCGCGAGCTTGCCCAACTGCTGTCCGACACCGGCGACGAGCGCCACCAGGACGGCCGTCCACAGGCGGAAGTTCAGCGCCGCGAACACCACCACGGCAGCGTCGACGATCAACATCACCAGGACGATGATCCGCGGTGAGGCAACCTTCATCAGGTTGCCCATCACCGTGCCGAGAGCATTGCCGAGTCCCGCTGCGCCGAGCACGAGGGCCAGCAACTGGGTCTGCTTGTTCTCCCAGCCCGGGAACGGTTCGGCGCGCATCAGGAAGGCCATGAACAGCGTCAGGAAGCCGGACAGCCAGCGGAGGCCGGCGTTCGCCCGCAGCGCGGAGATGACGTCGCCGGAGATCGGGAACTTCGTCTTGCGCCGGAACATCGGCGCGGGCTTCTCGCCGATGGTCGAGTCGACCCGGGGCGGCAGCAGGATCGCCAAAATCGTGCCGATCGTGAACAGGACGAATGCAACTCGCAGTGCCCACTCCGACCCGCCGAACTTCGCCGCACCACCGGCAAGTGCACCGGCCATGACGGCGCCGACGACTCCGGCCAGCGACAGCCGGCTGTTGGCCTTCACCAGCGTCATCGAATCGGGCAGCAGGCGTGGGGTCGCCGCGGATCGGCTGACCAGATACGCCTTGGACGAGACCAGCACGCACATCGCGACCGGGAACAGGAGGGTGGATTCAGCGGCAACCGCTCCTGCGAGCACCCAACAGAAGAAGGCGCGGATCGCGAGCGTGCCGCCGATCGCCCACCGGCGACCGTGGCGCAGCCGGTCGAGCACGGGACCGATCAGGGGCGCGACGATCGCGAACGGAAGCATCGTGAGGAGCAGGAACAGCAGCGTCTGGGTCTTGGCCTGCTCCCCGGGTGCGGCGAAGAAGACGGTGCCGGCCAGACCGATGGCGACGGCGGCGTCGCCGGCCGAACTGAACGCGTGCACCTCGATGAGGCGGCCGAGACCGGACTCACCGGCGCCGTGCGAGTTGCTCGCCCGACGGGCAGCCTTCAGGGTGCTTCGTCCGGCACCGGCGGTCATCCGGGCGACAGCGCCGGCCGAGCGTGCTACTCCTCGACCGACTACCCGGGTGCGCGAGGACGACATCGCGGTGCCACCTGACGGTCCATCTCGGCGGTCGGCGTACCTGTCGTCGAACCGGCGTCGGTCACGGCGATCGTCGTCGTCACGTCCGTACTGGGATTCGTAGCCACGATCGTCGTAGCGACGGGACTCCCGCCGCCGGTCGTCCGAGTGCTCCGTGCGCGGGCGCGGCAACGGGGCGGTGGGCCGGTGTTCGTCCCGCTCGCTCATCGCCTCGTCCCCTGCCCGGCGTCCATGTCGATCATGCTTCCATCCGCCGGTGTCACTGCCCGGATGAAGTATCGCCCATCGGCGCCGAAGGCAGGGGGCACAATCCGAGATCGAAGGGAAGAATGTCCGCGGAACCGCTCTGCAGGCGGGCGGCGGCCGAGGTCATCCGGCGCATGTAATGACGTCGACACAGCACCTCGTACTCGACCGCGTGCGCGGTTTCACCGGCGACGTCGCCGACGACGACCTGTTCGCCCTCGATGACCATGTGTCCGTCGACGACGCGGGCGTTGTGAGTGGCACCGCGACCGCACCAGCACAGCGCCTCGACCTGCGGCACCTGCAACCTGTCGGCGAGTTCGATCAGTCGCTTCGAACCCGGGAAGAGCTGGGTGCGGAAGTCGGCCATGATGCCGAACGCGTACACGTCGATGTCGCATTCGTCGACGACCCGCGCGAGCTGCTCGATCTGCTCCGGCTCGTAGAACTGGGACTCGTCGCAGATGACGTAATGGATCTCGCGGCCATGGGCGGTCTGCGCGATGACCAGTTCCCAGAAGTCCAGCTCGTCGGTCACCTCGACCGCCTCACGCGACAGGCCGAGACGGGAGGAGATGACGGCCGCGCCGGCGCGGTCGTTCTTGGTGAAGATGATTCCTTCGCGCCCGCGCGCTCGGTGGTTGTGCTCCATCTGCAGGGCGAGTGTGGACTTGCCGCAGTCCATGGTGCCGGAGAAGAAGACGAGTTCAGCCACGAGGTACGACTGTAGAGGCCGAGCCCGCTTAGCCCGACAGGGGACGCGAGTGGTCACTTGCCTCGCCGCACAGAGCTCGTTCTCGTTGCCGCTGCAGATCCGCTGCAATGCCTTCCTCCCCGCGCTGTCGACAGATCTGCAGAGCGATATCCCAGTGTTCGATGGCGTCGTCCCACATGCCGGCTTCGGCCAGCGCGGACGCCATCCGCGTCCGGATTCCGGCTTCCCACTGCCTCGCGCCACGCGCGTCGACGAGGGACAGACCGGATTCCATGAGTTCGAGGCCACGGTCGCGGTCACCGGCCCCGAGATGCCAACGGCCGAGTTCATCGAGTGCTTCGGTCTCCAACTCGCGATCGCCACAGGCACGCGCGGACGCCACCGCGTCCTCCAGCAACTGTCTGGCCGGCTCACGCTGTCCGAGCCGCCTGCGCATGACGCCCACATTGATCAGACCCATGCAGCGGCCACGCTCATTGCCGATGCGTTCGAAGATCTCCAGTGAGCGGGTCGCGGCATCCAGCCCCTCGTGCAGGTGCTCGTCACGGCACAGTTGAAGTCCGACATCGCGCAGCGCCGCCGCCTCCAGGAAGTCGTCCTTGACCTGCCGGGCGAGTTCCAGCGCGCGGACCGCGAACCCGTAGGCGTCCGGCGCGCCGACGCGACCGGAGGTCAGTGACAGTGCCATCGCCGCTGTAGCCTGCAGCCTTGGCGAGCCGAGCTCCTCGGCAATACGGTCCGCCTCGCGTGCCGACCTCAGGCTCTCCTGCTGCGCGCCTCGCGAGGTCTGTGCCGTGGAGAGATCCAGCAACAAGGACGCCCGCAGCACCGGTTCCTGGCCGACCGAGGTGCGCAGTGCGTCCTGCAGATGCTGGGACCAGTCGAAGAACATCGACCGAGTGACGCAGTACGCAGTGAAGGCGAGCGCCAGCAGCACGGACTCGCGTTGTTCCGCCTCGTCCTGCGACGCCAGCCCGGTGGCCAACAGTTCGCGGATGTGGTCGACCTCGAGGGCGATCGCCGACAAAGACCCCACCGCGTCGAAGTCGTGCGGCCAAGCCTGCGCGTGGTGCTGCGCCAAGCCCTCGGGGTGGCTCGGACGCACCTGCTCGCGGGCAGTCCAACCCAAGGCGGCGTACGCGCGCCGGCAGCGACGCCTGATCTCGGCGACCTCGGCGCCGTCGAGTTCATCGGCAAGTGCGCGTGCGTGGTCGTGGACGAGGTCGTGAACACTGAACTGCCCCGGGCCGGTGCTGTCCAGCAGGCTCGTGTCGGTCAGCCGCTCCAACGCGGCCCGCGCACGGTCCAGCGAGATGTCCGCCAGCGCTGCCGCGGTGACGACCGAGACCGAGCGCCTGCGCAGAATCCCGATCCGCACGAACAGACGGTGTGCATCATGCAGGTCACTGCGCCCCGTCTCCAGATGCCACAACGTCTCTTCGATGCACCTGCGGACGGCGACATCGCCGATCCGCAACTCCTGGAGGCGATCGCCCTGTCTCGCAACGCGTTCGGCCAGGTAAGAGATCGGCCATGACGTGCGGCGCTGGAGCCGCGCGCCGACGATCTTGAGCGCCAGCGGCAGGCCCGCACAACTGTGCAGCAGGGACGCTGTCGCTTCCGGTTCGGCTTCCAGACGTGGCGCACCGACGAGGTCCTGCAGCAACGCGCGAGCGGCTCGGTCATCGAGCACCGGCACCGCCGCGTGCACCAGATCCACGCCGACCGGTGGCGCGGCGCGTCCACTGACCAGCAGAACGCAGTCGCCTCCGGGCACGAGATCGTCCAGTGGAAGGTCGGGGGGCATGTCGTCCAGCACGATCAGCAACTTTCGACCCGCGCTGAGCGATCGGTACATGGCGACCGCCGCCGCACGTCGGGTCGGTACGGGCGCGCCTTCAGCGAGCAACGACTCCAGGACGAAGGACAGGGCGTCGTCCGCTGTCACCGCCGAATCTCGCTGTCCCCCACACATATCGAGGTGAATCCGACCGTCGGTGAATTCGTCGGCCAACAGGTGCGCAGCCTGGACGAGCACCGCCGACTTTCCCAAACCACCCATTCCGCTCAGTACGACCGTGCGAGCACCCCCACGAACAGCGCGGACGACGTGGTCCACGAGCTCCGCACGTCCGAACAGACACGTCGGTGGTGCCGGTAACTGGTCGGGCACGATGCGGTGGTGGTCGGCGCGGTTGTCCGTGGGCCTTCGATCGGACTCCCGTGCCGACGCGGGCGTGCCCGAGTCCGGGGGCGAGGCTCGGGTGGGTGCGGGTCGCCGAGCCCGCTCATCCATCTGGCGACGAACCGACTCATCGACTTGTAATGCACGAGCCAACAAATCGATCGTGGACCGTCGAGGGTGCAGCCGGTGCCCCCGCTCCAGGGCGCTGATGCCTTCGATGCTCAGGCCGCTGCGTTCGGCGAGAGCCTCCTGGGTCAGCCCGGCGTCGTGCCGCAACGCCCGCAGCAAGTGCGCGAAGTCCAACGCATTGTCGATCGCTTCCAAAGACATCCACGAGCCTCCATCGCCACTCCCCATGACCAACGCTTCGTCGGCTTCGGGCCTGACGAGCGTATGGACTTCCCAGCCCGTACGACCGAAAGGGCGACCGGACATGTCCGGGTTGTCCGTGGCGTGAGACGCGCTCCCGCTGAAAGCTGGTTCCGTTCCACTTCAGTTCACACGGAGTCACACCACAGGTATCACACAAGGAGAAGAACGATGAAGCTAACCAAGCGAGTGGCCGCGATCGCCGCGGCCGGCGCCCTCACGTTCACCGGAGCGGTCGCTGTCAGTGTCAACAACTCGGACACGGCGTCGGCCGCCGGATGCGACTCGTGGAGCTCGACACTCCGCAAGTCCAGCAGAGGCGCCGCCGTGAAGGAACTGCAGATCCGTGTCGCCGCCTTCGTGCCCTCGGGTCAGGTGATGGGTGCCGACGGCGTCTACGGCGACCAGACCGTTGCTGCCGTCCGCGGCTTCCAAAAAGCTTACGGACTCACGGCGGACGGCGTGGCCGGCACGAAGACCTTCAGCAAGCTGCGTTCCCTCACCTCCTCCGACTGCACTCCGATCCACTTCACCTACCGGGAGGCGAGCAACAACTGCGGCAAGGGCTTCACCGGGAATTCCTGGCACAAGGCGAACCTGCGCCGTTCGCTGTGGCAGGCGGAGGGGCTGCGCAGGAAGATGGGTGACAAGCCGCTGAAGATCACCTCCGGCTACCGCGACCCGGCCTGCGACCGTTCCGTCGGCGGCAGCGGAAGCGGGATGCACACGACCGGCATGGCGATCGACTTCGTGCCGATGGGCTCGCAGACCTACTGCTCGATCACCAAGGCCGCCACCCGTAACGGTTACGGCGGCATCTTCGGTCCTGGTTACCCCGCCCACAGCGACCATGTGCACGCCGACTGGCGCTCGGGCAAGATCTGGTCCGCGTCCAAGTGCGGGGTGTGAGTCGCGATGACACGCATGACACACATGACACCGACCACGCAAAGGAGGCGAATCGCGTTGCGGATCGCGGCGGCCGCGGTTGCTACCGGTTCCGTTTTCGCCACCGCTGCGGCGCTCGCCCCGAGCGCCGACGCATTCAGCCGGGCGGCGTATCCCGTGCTCTCTGCGGGAAACCGCGGCGCCGACGTGCAAGCAGTGCAGTACCTGCTGACCGCACGTGGCCACTCGGTAGGAGCTGACGGAACGTTCGGCAACGCCACCAAGACGGCTGTCGTCGCGTTCCAGAAGTCCAAGCGTCTGACCGCCGACGGCGTGGTGGGCGCCCGCACCTGGGATGCCCTGACCGTGACCGTCCGCAGCGGCTCGTCCGGCAACGACGTCAAGGCGTTGCAGATGTTGCTGAACAACAAGCGCGGCGCCGGCCTCACGGTCGACGGCAAGTTCGGCGCAGGTACCCGATCCGCGGTGGCCGCGTTCCAGAAGCACGCTGGCATCAGCGCCGACGGTGTGGCCGGAGCAACGACCTGGCGCAACCTGACGTGGCACTACATGACGCCGTCGTGGACGAACATCTGTGACCAGAATCCGGACGGGAACAAGACCGCCAACTGGGGTGCTGCCTCGACCATCGCCCAGCTGAACAAGGCAGCGGCCTCCTTCCGTGCGACCGGGCAGGGCAAGGTCCCCGTGGGCGACATCAGCTTCGAGCACGGCGGCGACATTGCCGGTCACGCCTCCCACGAACTCGGGGTCGATGTCGATCTGTGGCCGATCCGCACCGACAACGCTCAGTGCACGGCGGGTCGCATCACCTGGAAATCCTCCGCCTACGACCGATCGGCCACCCGGCAACTGGTCAAGTCGATCCGTGCCGCAGCTCCCGGGCAGATCGCACTCGTCTACTTCAACGATCCGGTGTTGATCAAGGAAGGGCTGACCACGGCGTACCCGAATCACGACAACCACGTGCACGTGCGGTACCGCTGACACCTGCTGTGCACGACCTACCGGGGGCCGGCGCCGGATTCCCCCATTCCGACGCCGGCCTCGTCAACACCCGACCTCCTATGGAAGGACCCTGATGAACCTGCTCGACCGCTCGATGGACGTCTCTCGCAGAGCCATGCTCACCGGCACGCTCGGTGCCGGTGCCCTGCTCACCCTCGGCTCCCGGCCGTCGGCCCTCGGTGCAGTGTCCGGGGCCGGCGCGCGAGCTGTCGCGGTGCCGATCACCTCCTGTGCCACGTGGGGCGCGAAGCCCCCCACCGAGCCGGTGCGTCTGACCTCGCCGCTGCAACAGTTGATCGTTCATCACACGGCAACCCCGAACGGCACCGACTACAGCCAGAAGCACGCATTCGCGTTCGCCCGCTCGGTTCAGCAGTCGCACTTCGCACGCGATTGGATCGACACCGGCCAGCACCTGACGATCAGCCGGGGCGGGCACGTCCTGGAGGGTCGTCACCGCACGCTGGAGTCGCTGGCCACACGGAGTCAGTTCCCGCTCGGCGCCCACTGCACCGACATGAATCCCATTGCATTCGGCATCGAGAACGAAGGCACGTACAGCGAGGTCCTGCCACCCGCGGCGTTGTGGAAGCGTCTGGTCGAGACGTGCGCCTTCGTCTGCAGCATCTACCGAGTCGATCCGAAGATCATCGTCGGGCATCGCGACCACCAGAGCACCGACTGTCCGGGGGAACAGTTGTACAAGAAGCTGCCCGCCCTGCGCGCCTCGGTACGCACCGCGATGGCAGCTCGGCCGTGGGGCAGGGTGTCGCCCGGCGACGTGAGCCCGAACGTCCGAGCGGCCCAGTTGCTCCTGCGGCAGGCCGGACGGTCGGTGCCGGTCGACGGAGGGTACGACTCCGCCATGACCTCCGTCGTGAAGTCCTACCAGGGCGCCAAAGGGATGTTCTTCGTCGACGGGATCATCGGCGCGGTGACCTGGGAGTCCGGACTCACCCCGACCCTGCGCACCGGCTCGACCGCGCGGGATGCGGTCCGCGCGGCGCAGACGATGCTCACCGCCCGCGGTCACCGGACCACCGTCAGCGGCACCTTCGACGATGCGACCTCACGCGCCGTGAAGGCGTTCCAGAGCAGTCGCTCGCTGACCGCCGACGCAGTGATCGGCCTCGATACCTGGTCACGGTTGCTCGCCTAGGCGTGCTGACCGGCTGGCCGGTCGACTCAGTCGGCGGGACGGTGCAGCACCGGAACGGCCATCTCAGCCGAGGTGAGCGAGCCGTGCTGACCGATGAGTTCTCCGACCGTGATGGTCATCACGCGGGAGTCCCAGTAGCCGTACGGGCCGTCCATCGCCACGAGCACGTCGCCGAGGCGGGGCGCGATATGTGGTTGCACCGGGCCGAACAGTCCTTTCGAGACGGCATCGGCCATCGGCAACACCCAGCCCTGTTCGCCCAGCCGCGCGGTCCAGGCGGCCAGGACGTCGTCGGTCGCGCCGGGCTCACAGTAGAGCTGCAGGGATCGCATCTCACCCCCGGTGTGCCGGACGCCGGCGGCGAGCTCGGGGTCGAAGGCGATATCGGTCTTGTTGGATTCGGGGATGTCGATCATGCCGTGGTCGGCGGTGATCGTGAGGCTGACGCCGCGCGGAAGACGAGCGGACAAGCGTTGCAGTTCGGCGTCCACCGCTTCGAGTTCATCGACCCATTCCCATGAGCCGCAACCGAATTCGTGACCAGTGCGGTCGAGGTTTCCCCAGTAGAGGTAGGTGAGGCTGCGGGGCTGCCGAGCCACGCGGGCCAGCACGATGTCGACGCGTTGGGCCAGCGTGGCGGCCGTGGCGAAACCGGCACCGCGTAGCGCAGCCGTCGTCAGGCCGGAGCCGTTGAAGTAGTCGTTGGCGACCATCGTCGTCTCGATCCCGGCAGGGGCAACGCGCTCGAAGACGGTCGGTTCACGCTGCCAGCGGCGCGGATCGGGTCCGTTCTCCCAGGAGAGTTCGTTGAACAGGAGGTCGGTGGCCGGATCGACCACCTGGTAGCCGAGCAGACCGTGCGAGCCGGGGGGAAGTCCGGTGCCGAACGTGCCCATGCTGGTCGCGGTCGTCGACGGGAAGCCCGCGGTCGCACTCGCCGCGTCGATCATCAGCGTCCGCATGAACGGTGCGTGACCGGAACGGGCCCGAAGAAGTTCGGCGCCCAGACCGTCGACGAGCACGACCACCGCGCCACGAGCCTGCGGCAGGGCGCCGCGAAACCCTTTGACGCCGAGCGAAGCTGCCGCCGACGGCAACACCCCGGCGAGGTCGGTGGCCCCGTAGCTCGGCGCTGCGGGCAGCGGGCGTATCACCGGCTTCAGCGACCGGTGACCGCGGACAGCGCTGCAGCGAAGTCGAGTGCGTTCTGCAGGTTGCGTTCGCCGTCGGCGTCGGCGCTGACCCGGACGCTGATGTCGTCGGCCGTGACCGTGCCCTCGTAGCCGTGGTCGGCGACGCAGTCGGGGTCGGCGCAGGCTGCGGGCAGCAGGTCGACGCGGCTGACCGTGCCCCAACCGATAGTGACCGTCACCTCACGTCCGAGTGACCCTTCGGCGTACTTCTCCGGCGAGTTGATGACGTGGGTGAGCATCACTCCGCGGATCGCCGACAGCGGCACCGTCTCGGTGGTCGCGGTGGCGACGTTGCGGGCGACGATCGTGGGTGCGTCCAGGGACGGGGTGTGGTCGTCGGCGTGGGCGATGACCAGGCGTCCGCCGCTGATCACCAGCACGGTGATGTGCCGACGCACGGTGTCGGTGTCGATCGTGGTCTCCGCGTGTACCAGGTGGGCGTCGACGGCCTGAGTGCCCAGGGCCGCCTTCAACACGTCGGCGACCAAGGCCGGGTAGTAGCCCGCCTGCTCGATGTCATGCAACAACGCGTCGGGCAAGGTGGCGGCGGTCAGGTGCGAAGCGGACATGGGGGCCATCTTCCCATGTCCTCACCGGGGCAGCTGCGTGATGGCGGCGATGTGGATCGCCGCGCTGTCAGCGCCCGGCGGTCACCACCCGCTCATCGCGCGGCGACCGCTGTCGCTGCGGCCGACCGGCGGCGCGACGACGATCGACGCTCCCAGCACCTCCGCGCCCCACCGGTGGGTGTTGACCGGGTTGAGGTTGAGTTCGTAGATCTGCGGGTTGGTGTTGGCGAGCACCGAGACCCGGGCGATGACGTCGCGCAGCGCGTCGCGGTCGATCGGCACCCGGTGCCCGAAACCGTCGAGGATCGGGGCGGCCCGGACGGAGTCGATCAGGTCGTCGATGTCGTTGCTGCTGAACGGCGGGATGCGGTAGCCGAAGTCGTTCATCACCTCGGTCGGCACACCCGCCAGGCTGAACCGCACGACGGGACCGAACAACTCGTCCTCCTCCGACATCACCACGCACGGGATGCCGGGTTCGGCCATCCTCTGCACCACGAACGTGTTGGCACCGATCGGGGCGAGCCGGTCATCGAGCGCGCGGTAGGCCTCGGCGACCGCGTCGGCGGAGCCAAGATCTGCTCGCACCGACGACACCGGCTGGATCCGCACGATCGGCGAGGTCGACTTCAGCACCACCGGGTAGCCGATCTCGTCGGCGGCTGCGACCGCCTCCTGCACCGAGGTCACGGCCGTCGAGGGCCAGACGGTGATGCCGTACGCCGCCAGCAACTCCCGTGTCTCCAGGGCGGTGAGCTCGCGGCCGTCGGGGTCGGATTCCAGCACCGTGGCGATGATTGCTGCGGCCTTGTCCTGGTCGATGCCCTCGGGGAGCACGAGGTCGTCGCTCTGCCGGTCGAGCCACTGCCCGTACCGCGTGGCGGCGGCCAGCGCACGGATCGCGTCCTCGGGCATGGCGTACGACGGGACGACCTCGCGTCGGCCGTCCTCGCGGGGCTGCCCGGCCAGCACCTCGGATACCCCGCGGATACCGAGGAACGTTGTCACACAAGGCTTCTCGTAGCGTCCGGCAACCTCGCCGAGTGCCTCGGCGATGTCGAGACCAGCCGACTGGCGGGGCGGGAGGAACGCGGTGACGACGGAGTCGACGTGCGGGTCCTCGAAGGCTGCCCGGACGGCGTCGGCGAACTCCTGTGCCGTTGCCTCGGGATCGAGGCTGACCGGTCCGTGGGTCACCTGCAGGCGCCAGGACACACACGCGTCGGCGGCCAGTGCACCCAGCGCTGAAGAGTTGCCGACGACCGCGACCCGCTCCCCCTTCGGTATCTCCTGGTGGACGACGAGCTGAGCGATGTCGAACATCTGGTGCACGTTCTCGACGCGGATCACGCCGGCCTGACGCAGCATCGCCCGGAAGGCCTCCGGCCGGATCCGGGTCGGACGCACCCGATGCCCGGGCGGCACGCCGTACTCCGAGACACCCGACTTCACCACGATCACCGGCTTGGCCTTCGACAAGCGCCGTGCGATGCGGTTGAACTTGCGCGGGTTACCCATCGACTCCAGGTACATGCCGACCGCACGCGTCTGCTCGTCGTCCAGCCAGAACTGCATCAGGTCGTTGCCGGAGACGTCGGCGCGGTTACCGGCCGACACGAAGGTGCTGATGCCCAGGCCACGACGCGCAGCGGACTCCAACCCAGCGATCGCGAGCGCACCGCTCTGGGAGAACAGGCCGAGGTCGCCTGCAGCCGGCAGCTCCGGTGCCAGCGACGCGTTCAGTTGCACATCGTCCGCGGTGTTGATGAGACCGAAGGAGTTCGGGCCGACCACACGCATCCCGTGGTTGCGGGCGGTTCGCAGCAACTCCTGCTGCAACTGCTCTCCGGCCTCACCCGCCTCGGCGAATCCGGACGACACGACCAGCACGCCGCGGACGCCGTGCTGGGCGCACTCGCGGACCACGCCCGGGACTTCGGACGCCGGGACCGCGATCACCGCGAGGTCGATGTCGCCCGGGACGTCGGCGAGGCAGGTGTACAGGTCGCCCTCGACCTCGGCGTGCGCGGTGCGGTTCACCGCGTACAGGTCACCGGCGAAACCACCGGTGCGCAGGTGTTCGTACAAGTCACGGCCGGTGGACTCACGGTTGCGGGACACCCCGATCACGACGACGCTGCGCGGGTTCAGCAGTGCGCGGATGCTTGCGGCTTCGGCTCGTTGCTCCCGTGCGATCCGGACGGCTTCACTGGCGTCCGTGGGCTCGATCGGGAACGCGAGCGAGATGACGCCGTCGTCGAAGTGGTGTTTGACGCCGAACCCGGCATCGATGAAGACGCCCATCATTTTGCGGTTCTGCGGCAGGACGTCGGCGGTGAACTCCTCGACCCCGGCCTCACGGGCGATGGCCGCCATGTGTTCCAGCAGCACCGACCCGATACCGCGCCCCTGGAAATGATCCGAGACGTTGAAGGCGACCTCGGCCGATGTCCCGGTGGGCCCGCCGAGCCGGTCGTACCGGCCGATCCCGATCAGTTCCTCGTTGCCCTCCAGCACCAGCGCGACCCGTTCCACGTGGTCGACATTGGCGAAACGCTTGGCGTCCTTGTCGGACAACTCCTTCATCGGTGCGAAGAAGCGCAGGTAGATCGACTCCGGCGACTGCTTGCGGTGAAAGTCCTGCAGGGCCGCGACGTCGTCGGGGCGGATCGGCCTGATCTGCGCGACGGAGCCGTCTCGCAGGACGACGTCCGCCTCCCATCCAGCCGGATAGGGCGCCGGATTCTCGCTCATGCGGCCCAGCATGTCATGTTCACGACTTCGGGACGACGACCTTCCAGGACTTCCCGAAGTCGGAACTCACCCAGAAACCCGGGGTCGTGCGCGGAACCGCGTAGAACTCCGCCCCGCCCGGGCTACCGGTCCAGTCGAAGCCGTTCACCGGCGGCGGCTGCGGGAATCGGGGCACGGTCCAACTGCGTCCGCCGTCGGCGGAGATCTGCAGGACCCTGCGCGCGTCGTCCCCGGAACTCGTGCCACCACCACGTGGGCCGCCGACGGTCACCACCAGGTGCTGCGGGTCGGCGGCACCGAGGCTCAGCTGTCCGATCTGGGGAAGGCGCAGCGTCCCGACGGAGTGCTCGACCCAACTCTGCGCCTGATCGTTGCTGCTCACCACACGGAAGGCTCCGCGGTCCTGTGACAGCCGGCACAGCGCGAACATGTGCGCGTCGGTGCTGGCGGTGATCGTCACCGCTTCGAGGGGGCTTGATCCGCAGACCTCGGGGGCTTTCATGGGCTCCAGCCGTTCGGCAGCCAGCATCCACGGCTGCTGCGTCGGGCGGCCGTCGTTGCTGGTCTGCACGATGACCAGCGCGTCCTTGACCACGACGGAGGCGTCGTCGATCGGTCCGGAGAGCGCCGCCGAGTCGACAGTCGTGAACGAGCTGGGGTTGGCGCGGCTACTGAAGGAGACGTAGACCGGGCCCGAACACGTGCCCTGGACGCAGCCGTCCGCGGTGAGCAGGTAGACCTGCCCCTCCCAGATCTCCAGATCGAGCACGGTCTGTCCGGGGTGGTTGACCTTGTCGAAGCTGGCGCCGCGATCGGAGGTGACCCACAGGTCGCCGCCGTAGACGTAGCCCACCTGGGAGTCGACGAAGCGGACGTCGCTGAGCGCACCGTCCGGCTGGATGTTCGGCACATCGGCGCCGGACGCACTCGAGGTGTCGGTGCCGTTGAAGATGTGGACGGCCTGCCAGGACTCACCGTCGGCGCCGGAGCGCAACAGTGTCGGGCAGATGTCCGAACCACACTCGGTCGACCCGAGGTTGTACAGGGTGCCGCTGCCGGCATTGCTGACCGACCAGGTGCGGAACGTGGCCGGCACGCCCTGCGGCAGCTGGGCAGCTCCCATGTCGTCACCGGCGTCGGCAGTGCCCCGCTCAGACCCGTCCTCGCTGGCGGCCACGGTCTGCCCCGGACGGATGTTGCCGGCTCCGAAGGGTTCCTGCTTCCAGGTCCATACGCCGGCCAGCACGAGCATCGCGGCGACTCCGGCGGCGATGACGCCTCCCCAGGCCTTGCCGGCGGTGCGCATCGGGCTGCGACGGGCGGTCTGCACCACCTGTTGCCAGTGCACGTCGTTCGGCGTAGCGGGCTCGATCGCGTCGCGGTGCTTGGCGAAGAAGTCATCGACCAGGTCCGGTTCGTTCACGGGATCCTGGGATGGGTCGTCGCCATGACGTCGTCCGAAAGGCGAATCGTTCATCGCTGTCCCTCCAGACGTTCCATCAACAGTTTGCGCGCATCGAACAGATCCCGCTTGATCGTGCCCTCGGACTTGCCGAGGCTCTGCGCCACCTGGGCGACGGAAAGGTCAGCCTAATATTGCAGCAACACCGGGCGACCCGGATCGGGGTCAACGTCACTGCTGTCATGAACAGCAGGACGCCGACCGCTACTCACCGGTTGGCCCGCGCGACGACGTCTTCGTCGCTAGTGTCGAAAACATGCCGACCACAGAGCCTGGTAGCACTCCCACGAATCTCTTCGGCCGTCTGCGGGACGCGTTGCTGGACGCCCGGGAAGACCCGGCTGCGGCCGCGAACGCCTGGCAGACACCCGCATTCGAATCGTTCAACTGGGCGACGGACTGGTTCGACGCAATCGCTGCGCGACACCCCGACCGTCCTGCGCTGATCGTGAAGTCGGCCGACGAACGCCTCGAACGCAGCTACGCGGATCTTTCGGCCCGCTCCGAGCAGGTCGCCGGCTGGTTGTCGGACGCCGGCGTGCACCAGGGCGACCGCGTACTGCTCATGCTCGGCAACCAGGTGGAGTTGTGGGAATGCATGCTCGCCTGCATCCGTCTCGGCGCGGTGACGATCCCCGCGACGATGCTGCTGACCTCCGCGGACCTGCGCGATCGGGTCGAGCGCGGCGAGGTCAAGCACGTGATCGCCGCCTCGGCGGTCACCGGTGCATTCACATCCGTCGAGGGCGACTTCACGCGCATCGCCGTCGGTGACCCGGCGTCCGGTTGGCTGTCGTACTCCGACTCCGAGGCCTCGACGACGCCCGCTCCCGCGGTGACCACGGCACCGGACGACGCGATGCTGCTGTACTTCACCTCCGGCACCACGTCCCGTCCCAAGTTGGTGCTGCACACGCAGACCTCCTACCCGCTCGGCCACCTGTCGACGATGTACTGGATCGGGCTGCAGCCCGGCGATGTCCACCTCAACATCAGCTCTCCGGGTTGGGCCAAGCACGCGTGGAGCAACGTCTTCGCACCGTGGAACGCAGGCGCGACCGTGCTGGTCGTCAACCAGCCGCGGTTCGATGCCCGCGAACTGCTGGAGTGGGTGGCACAGGAGAAGGCGACGACGTTCTGCGCCCCGCCCACCGTGTACCGGATGCTGATCCAGGCCGACCTCGCCGCCTACCGTGGCAAGTTGTCGCTGCGCGAGATGGTCGGGGCCGGCGAACCGCTCAATCCCGAGGTCATCCAGCAGGTGGAGAAGGCCCTCGGGCTCACCATCCGCGACGGCTTCGGCCAGACCGAGACCACGGCCCAGGTCGGCAACACTCCCGGGCAGCCCCTCAAACCCGGCTCCATGGGCCGCCCGTTGCCGGGCTACGACGTGGTGCTGGTGGATCCCGCCACCGGTGAGGAGCGCAACGGTCCGGGCGACGAGGGTGAGATCTGCCTGCGCCTGTCCGGACCGCTCGGCCGGCCGGCCGGACTGATGACCGGTTATTACGGCGACGAGGCGAAGACCGCGCAGGTGATGCGCGACGGCGTGTATCACACGGGTGACGTCGCGGCCCGGGACGAGGACGGCTACGTCAACTACGTCGGACGCGCGGACGACGTGTTCAAGGCGTCCGACTACCGCATCTCCCCCTTCGAACTCGAGTCGGTGCTGATCGAGCACCCGCTCGTCGCGGAAGCGGCGATCGTGCCCTCGCCCGACCCGACCCGACTCGCCGTCCCGAAGGCGTATGTCGTTCTCACGGAGGGAAATTCACCGTCCGCCGAGATCGCCAGAGACATCCTCGTGTTCACCCGAGAGCATCTCGCGCCGTACAAGCGGATCCGGCGCATCGAGTTCTTCGACCTGCCCAAGACGATCTCGGGCAAGATCCGTCGGGTCGAGTTGCGGCAACGGGAAGCCAGTTCGCACGGGGACGGTGGCGACTCCACCTCGCGTGCCTCCGAGCTCGAGTTCTGGGAAGCCGACTTCCCGGATCTGAGGTCATGATGGAACTGCAGAAGGCGATCCGTCGCCGCCGGATGATCCGCGATTTCGACCCCGACCGGCCGGTCCCGCGCGACGTCGTCGACACGGCGGTGACTCTCGGATTGCGGGCACCGAGTGCAGGCTTCAGCCAGGGCTGGGACTTCGTCGTGTTGACCGATCCCGCTGACCGGCAACGGTTCTGGGAGGTCACCACCAACGCCGACGAGGAACTCGACCGTTGGCTGGCGAAGGTGAGTTCGGCTCCGGTGCTGATTCTGTGCTGCGGCGACAAGGACACCTACCTTCGCCGCTACGCCCAGCCTGACAAGCCGTGGCAGGACATGGACGAATCGCACTGGCCCGTGCCCTACTGGGACGTCGACACCGGGATGGCCGCCCTCATCATGCTGCTCGTCGCTGTCGACGAAGGCCTGGGCGGTCTCTTCTTCGGAGTGCCGGTCGAGCGGTGCGATGTCGTCCGGGAGACGTTCGGCATCCCCGGAGACCGGTCGCTGGTCGGTGTGGTCGCGATGGGGTACGCGCGCACCCAGCGTCCGAGTGGCAGCACCCTGGCGCGCCGTCGTCGTCCGACGGGCGAGGTGGTGCACGACGGTCGTTTCGGCTCGCCCTGGTCCACCGATCGAAATGTGCTGACAAAGAACCCATCTCAAGGGGTTCCTTCCGGAAGGATGAAGACATGAAGAAACTCATCAACGACCCGGCTGATGTCGTCGTCGACGCGTTGCGTGGATTCGAGGCGGCTCACTCCGACCGGGTCCGCGTCGACCTCGACCTGAAGACCATCTACCGCAAGGACGCCCCGAAGAAGGGCAAGGTCGCGCTCATCTCCGGCGGCGGCTCGGGTCACGAGCCGATGCACGGTGGGTTCGTCGGACCGGGCATGTTGGACGCGGCCTGCTGCGGCGAGGTGTTCACCTCCCCGGTGCCTGACCAGATGATGGCGGCGACCACCGCCGTCGACGGTGGCGCGGGCGTCCTGCACATCGTGAAGAACTACACCGGTGACGTCATGAACTTCGAGATGGCAGCCGAGATGGCCGAGGCCGACTCGGGCATCCGCGTTGCCTCGATCGTGACCGATGACGATGTGGCAGTTCAGGATTCGCTGTACACGGCCGGGCGCCGCGGCGTCGGCGTGACCGTGCTGCTGGAGAAGATCGCCGGTGCTGCCGCCGAGGAGGGACGTGACCTCGACGCCGTCCTCGAGGTCGCGAAGAAGGTGAACGGGAACGGTCGTTCGATGGGCATGGCGCTCACCTCGTGCACCGTCCCGGCGGCCGGTGAACCCACCTTCGAACTCGGCGAGGACGAGATGGAGGTCGGCATCGGCATCCACGGCGAGCCGGGCCGGGAGAAGCGGCCTCTGGCGTCGGCACGCGAGATCGCCGAGCAACTCCTCGACCCGATCCTGAAGGACCACGACTTCAAGGGCGCTCCGGCAATCGTGATGATGAACGGCATGGGTGGCACGCCGCTGCTGGAGCTGTACCTGATGTACGGGGAAGTGGCGAAGATTCTCGAGGCCCAGGGCGTTGCGATCGCTCGCAACCTGGTGGGCAACTACATCACCTCGCTGGAGATGGCCGGCTGTTCGGTGACGCTGCTGCGCGCGGACGACGAGCTGGTGAGCCTGTGGGATGCACCGGTCAACACTCCCGGCCTTCGGTGGGGGTGCTGAGCATGACGTTGAATCTCGAAACGGCAGCTGCCTGGATGTCCGACTACGCGAGTGTCATCGACGAGAACGCGGCGATGCTCACCGACCTCGACCGTCAGACCGGTGACGCCGATCACGGCAGCAACATGCAACGCGGAATGAAAGCCGTTGCCGCACTTGACCCCTCGGAGTTCGACGATGCGGCGGCGTACCTCAAGAAGGCGGGCATGACACTCGTCTCCACCGTCGGTGGCGCGTCCGGCCCGTTGTACGGCACCTTCCTGCTCCGCTTCGCCGGCGCGGTGGGCGACGGTGGCAAGGACGCGCTGACCGCAGCCTTCCGGGCCGGACTCGACGGCGTCGTGCAACGTGGCAAGGCCGAGGTGGGCGACAAGACGATGGTCGATGCCCTCTCCCCCGCAGTCGACGCGTTCGACGCAGCCGGCTCGCTCGATGAAGCGCTGAACGCGGCGGCCGAAGCGGCCGCGAAGGGTCGCGACGAAGCCACCCCGCTGGTCGCCCGGAAGGGTCGCGCGTCCTACCTCGGAGAACGCTCGAAGGATCACCAGGATCCAGGAGCCACCAGCCTCACCTTGCTGCTGGAGTCGGCCGCCCGCACTCTCGTAGGTGATTCCGCGTGATCGGTATCGTCGTCGTCTCGCACAGTCGAGCTCTTGCGGATGCCGCGGTCGAGTTGTCGTCCGAACTGTTCGGCGCCGGCACCCCGCCCACGATCGTGGTGGCGTCCGGCACCGCAGACGGCGGATTCGGCACGGATGCCACCGCAGTCAGCGCGGCGATCGAGGCGGCCGACTCCGGTGACGGCGTGCTCGTCCTGATGGATCTGGGCAGCTCGGTGATGAGTGCCGAGATGGCGCTGGAGTTCCTCGACCCCGACCTCGCCTCACGGGTACGCCTGTGCGGCGGACCGCTGGTCGAAGGGCTCGTGATCGCCGGCGTCACCGCGTCCACCGGAGCCTCGCTCGACAAGTGCGACAGCGAGGCGCGGCGCGCGCTCGAAGCGAAGGGCAAGCACCTCACCAGCTGATGAAGGTGCATCTCGTCCTGCACACCACCCTGCCGATACCTGGTCGTACACCGAGCAGAACTGTTCCTGCGACATATCGGCCTCGTCATCGGACAAGGCAGGCGTCCCGGATCTGATGCAGGTCGGTGACGCCGGCCAAGCCCATCACGTGCTTCAGCTCGGCGGCGTACTCGAGCAGCAACGACTCGACGCCGGGACGGCCCTGCGACGCGAGCGCCCAGAGGGCAGGGCGACCGACGAAGACCGCTGACGCCCCGAGGCCCAAAGCGGTGAGGATGTCGAAGCCGTCACGCACTCCGCCATCGACGACCACCGGCACCGAATCACCCACCGCCTCGACAATTTCGGGAAGAACACTGGCGGGCGTCACGGCACGGTCGAGCTGGCGTCCGCCGTGCGCACTCACCCAAACGGCGTCCGCGCCGTGATCGACGAACAAGCGTGCGTCGTCCTCGCGGAGCACGCCTTTCACGACGACCGGCCGGCCGCTGATCTGCTTCAACCACTCGATCGTCTCGACCCCGATCGCCGGGTCCTGGTCGATGTGCGACCACGGGGCGCGGGCCTGTTGGGGAGTGAGGTGATCGCCCATGTTCACCAGCGCGAGTTCGTCGGTCATCTCCATCGGACGCCCGGAGTCGGGGATGTTGCGGTGTCCGACGTACGGGGTGTCGACGGTCAACACCAAGGCGGTGGCACCGGTTGCGACCGCGCGCCGCACCATCCCTTCGGTGACCTCGCGCGTGAGCGTCATGTAGACCTGGAACCACCACGGCCCCCACACGGCCGCACCGACGTCCTCGATCCGACAGGTGGAGCGACTGGAGAGCACGAACGGACTGCCCACCGCGCCGGCGGCGCCGGCCGTCGCGATCTCACCCTCGGCGTGCGTGAGCTTGTGGAAGGCGGTCGGTGCCACCCCGACGGGGTTCGACCAGGTGCCGAACAGGTCGAGGCCGAGATCGACGGTCGACACATCGCGCAGCGTCCGTGGACGCAGACGGTAGGCGGCCCACGAGGATTCGGCCTCGGCCACCGAGATTCCCATCCCGCACCCGCGCTGGACGTACTCCCAGAACGGTGGGTCGAGACGGTGCGCAGCGGTCTCCCGGAAAGCTTCGATCATCGGGTGCATACCTGCCATCCTAGGACCGCGTTAGCGTGGGTTTCATGACCAAGCGCCCCGTCCGCATCGGCGTCCAGATCCAGCCCCAGCACGGCTCGTACGACAAGATCCGGGACGCGGTACGCCGCGCCGAGCACCTCGGCGTCGACGTGATCTTCAACTGGGACCACTTCTTCCCGCTCAACGGCGACCCCGACGGCATGCACTTCGAGTGCTGGACGATGCTCGCCGCCTGGGCGGAGCAGACCACCCGGGTCGAGATCGGCGCCTTGGTCACCTGCAACAGCTACCGCAACCCGAACCTGCTGGCCGACATGGCCCGCACCGTCGACCACATCAGCGACGGACGGCTGATCCTCGGCATCGGCTCGGGTTGGTTCGAGCGCGACTACGACGAGTACGGCTACGAATTCGGCACTGCCGGAAGCCGATTGGACGAGCTGGCGACCGCGCTGCCGAAGATCGAGCAGCGCTACGAGCAGTTGAACCCCGCACCGACGCGCAAGATCCCCACGCTCATCGGCGGAGGCGGCGAGAAGAAGACTCTCAAGCTCGTCGCTCAGTACGCCGATACGTGGCACTCCTTCGCCGATCCCGCGGTGCTGAAGCACAAGCTGTCGGTGCTGCAGGGGCATTGCGAGCGGGAAGGTCGCCCCATCGAGGAGATCGAGATCTCCGTCGGGGTGGGCGGTAAGGGGCGCGAGGGACGCTCCCCGGACGCTCCGCAGGTCGAGGGACAACCGCTGTACGACCTGGGTGCGCGTCTGTTCACGATGGGCACCGGCGGGCCTGACTACGACCTCGCTCCGGTCGAGCCGTGGCTGCGTTGGCGCGACGAGATCAACGGCAACTGATCCGAAAGTCCGCGAAACTCGCGGGTCAACTCGCTGCGATTGCGGACGTTCAGCGGTCGCGGGTGGACAGCACGCAGAACTCGTTGCCCTCCGGATCAGCCAGCACCGTCCAGGTGACCGCGCCTTTGTCGGCGTCCGATTGACCGACCTCGACCTCGGTGGCCCCGCGTTCGAGCAACGCCTTGATCTCGGCTTCGCGATCCTGGGATGAGTGCGGCGCGAGGTCGATGTGCAGCCGGTTCTTGACGGTCTTGTCCTCGGGCACCGGCACGAAGACCAGACCCTGCCCCTCGGCCAGCCAGTCGTCCAGCGACTTCACCGGATCGATACTGGTGCCCGGCGGAACAACGACGACCTCGTCGTCGGCCTCGTACACGATCACCCAGCCGAGGGTCTCGGCCCACCACCTGCTCAGTCGTGCGGGGTCGTGGCTGTCGACGACGATCGTGTACCAGCGAAGTGCCATACCGACGATTGTGCTCCTGGGTCGACTCGGAAACGGCGAAACGCCTGCGCGGGATGAGTACTGCAATCTAATCTCGTGAGGTGCCCCGCCTTTCACTCCGTGCGCTGACTCCTGCCCTGCTCGTGCCGCTTCTGGCGAGCTGCAACCCGGCCCCGGACACGACCCAGACTTCCGTCGCGCAGCACACATCGGCCGTTTCGACGGCATCCGTGAACGCCGGATCCACTGCAGCGCAAGAGAATTCAGCGGTACCGGAAGCAGCGAGCGACGAGCCGACCAACGGCACCTCTACCTCGGCAGCGGCGGCAGCCGCACCGTCCACAGGTGGTGAGACGACGGCCACGACACCCGGTAGCACCGCTTCTGCTCGGCCAGCCGGCAGCCTGGTGCAGGTGGCCGGCATCACCGACGGGGACACGATCAAGGTGTGGATCAACGGGGTCCGGCAGCCGGTGCGCCTGCTCGGCGTCGACACACCCGAGAGTCGTAAACCGAACACCGCCGTGGCCTGCTACGCCAAGGAAGCCACCAGCAGGATGCAGAGCCTGGTCCAGTCCAAGCAGGTTCACCTGGTCGCCGACCCGACCCAGGTCGACCGTGATCGGTACCACCGGCTGGTGCGATATGTCGTGCTGCCCGACGGAACGGACGTGTCTCAGGCGATGATCGCCGGCGGGTTCGGTCGCGAGTACACCTACGCGGCGGCGTACGGCAAGCAGGATACGTTCCGCACCGCGCAGACCCAGGCTCAGTCGGCCAAGCTCGGCCTGTGGGGTGCCTGCAGCTATGACGCGGCCTTCAACCCGGCCTCCGCCGTCCCGTCCGCGACCGCACCGGCTCCCTTCGTCCCGCCGAGCACATCCACCCAGCCGCCGGCACCCCGCCCGACCGCACGCCCGACCGCACGCCCGACAACGCCTCCGCCCGCGGCCGAGCCGGCCGGCTGCTCGATCAAGGGCAACATCAACAGCGAGGGCGAGAAGATCTACCACCTTCCCGGTCAATCGGCGTACGACAAGACCAGGATCACGACGTCCAAGGGCGAACGCTGGTTCTGCTCCGAGCAGGAAGCCCGGGACGCAGGCTGGCGCCGGGCCAAGCGCTGAGTTCCGATTCCCTTCGTTCGTCCCGGAATTGCGCGGCGAACGCGTGTCGGAACGGGCGTGACGGCGCCTGCTGAACAACACTTGCAGATGGCCTGTCGCCGTCGGCGGTGACAGGACACTCAGCTTGTCCGGCACCACCGAGGGAGACCCATGGCCCGCCGTCGTAAGGACGACCAACCGCTCGAACCCGACTTCGTCGAGAACATCGTCGACATCACGGTCGAGGACGAGATGCAGACGGCGTTCCTGGAGTACGCGTACTCGGTCATCTATTCCCGTGCTCTGCCGGACGCCCGCGACGGTCTGAAGCCGGTGCAGCGCCGGATCCTGTTCTCGATGGACGAGTTGGGTCTGCGTCCGGATCGCAATCACGTCAAGTGTTCGCGCGTCGTGGGCGAAGTCATGGGTAAGTACCACCCGCACGGCGACACCGCGATCTACGACGCGCTGGTGCGTATGGCCCAGCCATGGACGATGCGCCTTCCCCTGGTCGATGGCCACGGCAACTTCGGCTCGCTCGACCAGGGCCCCGCTGCGTCGCGGTACACCGAGGCCCGGCCGGCACCCGCCGCGCTGCTGATGACCGCGTCGCTGGACGAGAACACCGTCGACTTCGTACCCAACTACGACGAATCCGAGCAGCAGCCCGCCGTGCTGCCGGCGGCGTTCCCGAACCTGCTGGTCAACGGCGCCAGCGGTATCGCGGTCGGTATGGCCACCAACATGCCCCCGCACAACCTGGTCGAGGTCATCGGCGCCGCGCGGCACCTGATCACCAACCCCGACTGCTCGCTGGACGACCTGATGAAGTTCGTTCCGGGCCCGGACCTGCCGATGGGCGGCCAGATCGTCGGGCTCGAAGGCATCCGGGACGCCTACCTCACCGGACGCGGTTCGTTCCGTACTCGTGCGACGGTGCGGGTCGAGAATGTCACGCCGCGTAAGAAGGGTCTGGTCGTCACCGAACTGCCCTATCTGGTCGGTCCGGAGAAGGTCATCGAGAAGATCAAGGATCTGCACCAGGGCAAGAAGATCCAGGGCATCTCCGACGTCAAGGATCTGTCCGACCGCAACAAGGGCCTCGAACTCGTCATCGAGATCAAGAACGGCTTCAACCCGGACGCAGTGCTGGAGCAGTTGTACAAGTTGACCCCGATGGAGGAGTCGTTCGGCATCAACAACGTCGCGCTCGTCGACGGTCAGCCGCGCGCCCTCGGCCTGAAGGAACTTCTGAAGGTCTACGTCGACTTCCGCATCGACGTGGTGCGCCGCCGCACCGAGTTCCGGCTGGCGAAGAAGAAGGACCGTCTGCACCTGGTCGAGGGTCTGCTCATCGCGATCCTCGACATCGATGAGGTCATCCAGGTGATCCGCACCAGCGACGACTCCGCTGCCGCCCGCGCCCGGTTGATGCAGGTGTTCGATCTGTCCGAAGCGCAGGCCAACTACATCCTCGACCTCCAACTGCGCCGACTGACGAAGTTCTCCCGCATCGAGTTGGAGCAGGAGGCCGACGAACTGCGCAAGGCCATCGAGGAACTCGAGGCGATCCTTGGCGATGAGAAGGTGCTCAACAAGCTCGTCTCGACCGAACTCGCCGACGTCGCCAAGGCGCACGGCACTCCTCGCCGGACTGTGCTGCTTGAGTCCTCCGGAGCTCCGAAGCAGACGGCCACGCCGCTCGAGGTCACTGATGACCCGTGCTGGGTATTGCTGTCCTCCAGCGGACTGCTGGCTCGCACGACGACAGCGGATCCGTTGTCCGACAGCGGTTCTCGTAGAAATCATGATGCGATCGTCGGCGCAGTACGCACGACGGTCCGCGGCGACTTCGGCGTGGTGACCTCCTCCGGACGGGTCACCCGGCTGACCGCCCTCGACCTGCCGACCCTGGTCGCCACCAATGAGGCGCCGGCGTTGTCGGGCGGAGCCCCGCTCGCGGCGTTCGTCGATCTGCCCGCCGGGGAGAAGGTGCTCACGTTGATCAGCCTGGACGCTTCGGCTCCGCCGCTCGCGATCGGTACGGCGAACGGTGTGGTCAAGCGGGTCACCACCGAGTACCCGAACCGTGATTCGTTCGAGGTGATCACGCTCAAGGACGGCGATGAGGTGGTCGGTGCAGCTCAACCCGCTTCCGACACAGCCGAACTTACATTCGTGACGTCGGCGGCCATGCTCCTGCACTTCCCCGCGTCCGGCGTGCGGCCGCAGGGTCGCACCGGTGGTGGCGTGGCAGGCATCAAGCTCGGCGCCGGCGCAAAGGCGATCTGGTTCGGCGCCGTCGAATCGGCCGACGCGGTGCTGGTCACGGTTGCCGACTCCTCCGGTGCGCTGCCGGGCACCGGAGGCGGGTCGATCAAGGTCACCGAATTCGCCGCCTACCCCGGCAAGGGTCGGGCCACCGGCGGCGTCCGCTGCCAGCGTTTCCTGCGCGGTGAGGACGAGCTCGTCTTCGCCTGGGCCGGACGTGCACCACGCGCCGCAACCGGCGCAGGTGTCGCGGTCGACCTGCCGGACGCCGACACCCGCCGCGACGGCAGTGGCGTGCCCCTCACCGGCAACCTCGCTGCGATCGCCGGCTCGGTCGCAGACACCGCAACCGAACCGTCCGACGACTGACCGTCGACGATCGGCCCGGCAGACTGGCCCGCATGAGTGACGTGACGCAGTGTTCGCGGCAGTGGGACGAAGCCGGGCTCCCGGCGCCGGGTTCGGCATCGGTGGCGCAGTTCTGGGTCGCGCTGGAACAGAACGGACCGTGGGGTCATGACGCCATCGCGACAGCTCATCTGCCGGAAGGTATCGGCCCTGCGCTCGAACGCGCGATCTCGGACGCCGGAGGTCGGCTGTTGCTCATCCGCCGACCGGGTCGACACGTCGACACCCACGACACTTCACTCTCACGATTCTGTTTCGTCGCAGGCGGATTGGCCGATGACCCGTGGCTGTTGGAAGGATCGCTGGGTGATCCGGCTGACCTGCTCCGTATCGATTGGCGCCTGCACATCGCCGAAGGTCCGGATGCTGTGAGCCAGGTGGTGCCGCTGCTGGAGGAGACACGCGACGTCGCCCTCCTGGTCTGCGCCAACAGTAAACGCGACCAGTGTTGTGCGGTACGGGGCCGACCGGTGGCGGCACACGCGTCCGAACAACACCCCGGACGCGTGTGGGAGTGCTCGCACACGGGCGGACACCGGTTCGCACCCACTGCGGTCATGCTTCCCTCCGGTCAGACCTACGCCCGACTGACCGGGCAGACGGCGCTCGACGCATACGACGCGGAACGCCGGCGCGAGGTGGCGGCCTCGCTGAATTCGTTGTCGCACAACCGGGGGCGCAGCGTGCTCGCACCACCCGCGCAGGCCGCCGAAGCCGCCGTCCGCGCCGAGAGCGGTGAACTCGCCCTGGACGCATTCACCGTCGAGGAGGAGGACGTCGACCGAATGCGGGTGCAGCACCGGAACGGGCGCACCTGGCGTGTGCAAGTCACCTCGTGCGCCGGGCCAGACCTCAAGGACTCGTGCCTGAAGCAGCCGAAACCGTCGAACTACTGGACCGTGGAGTTGCTCGACTAGAGCGCCAGGTACATCACATGCAGGCCGACGAGACCCTGCTGCGGATGCCGGAAAGCGTCAGGCACAGTGCCGATCACGTCGAACCCCAACGACTTCCACAGCTTGACGGCGGATTCGTTGGTCTCGACCACCGCGTTGAACTGGATGCCGTGGAACCCCTGGTCGCGGTGCCACTGCACGACGTACTCCCCCAGCGTGCGGCCGACGCCCCTGCCCCGGGCGTCGGGCGAGACCATGAAGCTGGCCGTGCCTATGTGGGAACCGTTGCCCGGCCGGTTGGGGCCCATCTTCGCGCTGCCCAGCACGGCGCCTGACTCACTGCCGTCATCGTCTACCCACACAACGGTCTGCCCAGGCGGCTGTTCCATCCACCAACCGCGAGCCTGCTCACTGGTCAGGTCGAAGGGGAAGGCGTAGGTTTCGCCGGCCTGGACGATGTCCCTCCAGAACGGCCAGATCTGAGCCCAGTCGGCATCGGTCGCCGCACGGATGGTGCTCATTCGCCGACCTGTCCGTCGATCGCCTCGCGGAGTAGATCGGCATGGCCGTTGTGCCGCGCGTACTCCTCGACCAGGTGCACCAGGATCCACCGCAAGCTGACCCGATCGTCCTGGCCCGGGTTCTGCGCAGTGAGGTCGAGTCCGCCGCTGGTGAGCGCTGCATCGACGACGGAGTCTGACTCTTGCTGCATCCGGCTCAGCAACTCGGTGCGTTGGTCCGGTGACATGCCGGCAGCCATCTCCCAGTCGTAGTCCGGAGCCGCGTCCCAATCGTTGTCGGCGAACATTTCGAGTGGACGCTTGCCCTCGAATACGTAGGTGAACCAGTAGTTCTCGACGAACGCCAGGTGCGTGGTCATCCCAGCGAGCGTCATGGTGGACGGCGCGAGGGGCTGTTGCAATTGCTCGTCGTCGAGTCCCTCGATCTTCCATCGGAAAGTGTCGCGCAGGTACTGAAGGAAGCCGAGGACGGTGGCAACCTCGTCGCCGGCCATGGGAGCTTCGAATCGATTGTCGGTCACCGCCCGAACGTAGCCTGCGTCATCTCGCGACAGCGAGCGATTTTCACCGTCCGGACGACGGGCAAGACCTACTGGTCCACGGCGCCGCACATCCACCGTCCACGACGATCCGTCGCCCGCCAGTCGATCGAACACCAAAGTGACCGAGCAGGAATCGACCTGCGCTGGGTCTCCTGACGGATCCCTCGCTTCAGGTCTTGTTCCGCGCTGACGTTCGTGTGTGGCTATGGATTCGGCCCAGATGGGTCAGCCGTCCGTCCACGCTCAGCCGATCAACCAGTGCGCAACTCCCGCGCACCCGCACGCCCAGAGCACGCTGACGAACGTGCCGATGATGAATCGCTCGGCCACCGCCGAGTTGTCGCCGTTCTTCAGTTCCGGGTATCGACCGAGGCCCTTGACAGCCAGCACGATCGCGATCGCTTCGGGCCAACCAAGCAGAAGTCCCGAGTAGATCGCCAGCCGCTCCAGACCCCCAATCCACGCGCCCCCGCGCAGGCTCGATCCTGCGGCCTCGACGGAGTGTTCGTCGGCGTCCGCCGCCGGCCGCGTCGAGTGGTTGCCGCGGTCGACGACCCGGAAGCAGAGCATGGTGAGCAGCCCGCCGACCAGGACGGCCACGAAGCCGATCACGGTGACGATGAGCGCCGATCCCCCATCCATGGTGTGCACGCTAGCCGGGACCACCGACAGTCTCGGCGCGAGCCCGGTCAAGCAGTCGCTCGACCAGCCGCGCCCCCGCCTGCGTCTCGGCGAACCCACTCGATCGCAGCCGCTGGCTCACCGCCGAAGCGGTGATACCCAGGCTCTTGGCAACCTGCTGCTGTGGTCGACCGTCGGCGGCGACGGTGCACGCTTCCCAGCCGGCCGGCGTCCGGCGACGCCACACACTCAGCAACAGCCACAGCACTGCTTCGGCTTCAGCGCATGAGGGAGGGCCCACGACGCGTAGATCCTGCGGCGCGCTGCGCGCGGTGTTGAGCGCATCGCGGGCGGCGAGGAAGGCCGGACCGTTCGCGGCACGGACGTCACGCGGGACAGGACGGTCGACATCGCCGATACCGATGCCTATACGCCAGCCACCGAGCCGCGTGAGGGTCTCGATGACAGACACCACCGCAGCCGAATCGGTGACCAAGCCCTGAATCTCGTCACCGGCTGTACGCGCGAATCGGCGCGAGCTTCGTCCGAGCCGCAGTTGCGCGAGGGCGTCCAACGCCGCCGGGACGTTGTCGCCTCCCTTGCGACTACCGATCTGGTCGGCCGTGACGACGACCGAACCCTTCACTGCGTCCGATTCAGGCATATGTCTAAATTACTACGGATGAAGGCTATTGCCTACATTCAGCTCGACTGCTCGGCCGCCTTCGCCTTGGCCGCGGCTTTGGTCTGCTTCTTGAAGTCGCGCACCTTCTGCAGCGACTCACCGTCGACGACGTCCGCCACCGACCGGAAGCTCCCTTCCTCTGCGTAGGGTCCGATCACCTCACGCCAGCCGTGCGACCGGACGTCGAGCCGCTTGGCCAGCAGGGCGGCGAAGATGCGGGCCTTCTGGTCGCCGTAGCCCGGCAGAGCCTTCAATCGTTTGAGCAGTTCCTTGGTGTCGCCGGCAGTCGACCAGATCTTCGACGCGTCGCCGTCGTACTCGGCGACGACGACCTGAGCCAGCTGCTGCACGCGACCGGCCATCGAACGGCCGTACCGATGGATCGCCGGAGGGGTGGAGGCAAGGTCGGCGAACTGCTCGGGCTCCTGCGCGGCTATCACTCTCGGGTCGATCGTGCCGAGGCGGGACGCGATCTTGGCCGGACCACGGAAGGCGTGCTCCATCGGATACTGCTGATCCAGCAGCATTCCGACCAACAGCGCGAACGGATCACTGGAGAGCAACTCGTCGGCTTCGACATCCTGGGCGATCTGCAGCTTCACCATGCGGCGCAGTCTAGGCCGCCCCCAGGGCGAATCGGCCGGAGCACCTGCCACCTCGATTCCGAGGATATGCAATGTCGGTCCGGGCACCGTCGGGGTGCGGTGGACCTGGCCGCAGGACCCCGACTGAGTCACATTCCGTCGGACAGCATCGGCACGTCGAACCCGTCCGAGCTGCCGACCAACACACCGCGCCGCACCGAACCCGACCCGAACTTCTCGCGCACCTCGTCCAACGCAGTGTCGAGGACACCGGATTGGTGGGCGTCGAAGGGCAGCATCAACTGCGTGGTGCCGCTTGCGTCGAGAGCACCGATCGTCAAGCCCAGCAACGTGATTCCGCGGTCAGCGATCAGCGGGCGTAGCCCGAGCAACAGTTCACGGGAGATCCGCAGCACGGTCTCGGTGGCCATCGTGGGTCGAGGCAGCGTGCGTGATCTGGTGACCCGCTCGTAGTCGCCGAACCGAACCCGGACGGTGATTGTCGCCCCTGGTCGGCCACCGTCACGGACTCGACCCATGACCCGGTCGACGATGCCGACGAGGATCTGGTCGAGTTCGGCGTCACTACGCCGCCCGGGGCCGAACGCCCGCTGCGAGCCGATCGATCGGCGACGCCGACCCCGCTCGACCGGACGCGGATCCTGGAAATGCGCCAGTGCGAACAGGTGTCGCCCCGAGGCCTTGCCGACTGTCTCGGACAATGACCGAAGCTCGAGCTCGGCGAGCTGACCGATCGTGCGAATTCCCCTGGCGTGCAACTTCTCCGACGTCTTCTTACCGACTCCCCACAGCCGTTCGATCGGGAGCGGGTACAGGAAATCCTCCTCGCCGTCACGTGGAACGACCAGCAAGCCGTCGGGCTTGCTGACCGCGCTCGCGATCTTTGCGAGGTACTTCGTGCGAGCTACCCCGACCGAGATCGGCAACCCCACCTCGTCCCGCACCCGCTGCCGCAGCAGCGCAGCGACCTGGGACGGTGAACCGACCAGACGGGCGAGTCCGCCGACGTCCAGGAACGCTTCGTCGACCGAAATTCCTTCGACATTCGGCGTGAGGTCGTGGAAGATCTCGAAAACCGCCCGACTGGCTTCCATGTAGACCTTCGGCCGCATCGGCGCGACCAGCAGATCAGGACACAGTTGGCGGGCGATGCGCTCGCCCATCGGTGTCGAGACGCCGTACGCCTTGGCTTCATAGGAGGCCGCCATGATGATCCCACCGCCGACCGCGACGGGACGCCCACGCAGCCGAGGGTCGTCGCGCTGCTCGACGGAGGCGTAGAACGAGTCGAGATCGGCGTGCAGCATCGGCCCCTCGACCACTCCCTCACCGGACACGAACATATGTTCGCATCAGCCGCCGACAACGGCCACCCTGCGCAGCGACCCGACCACCTCTTCCGGGTCGTACGGTGGGGTGATGAGCGACGAATCGAAGGAATGGAACAGCGACTTCGGCAGCACCGAACTCGACCCGCAGGAGCGCCGGGACACCGAGACCTATCTCGACGACCCGAACGACAGCGACGATGAACCCTGGACGCCGCCGGAGCGACAGCCGCGGGCTGGGGAGTTCCTCGACGACGACGAGGAAGAGACGATCGACCAGCGCATCGGGCAGGAAATCCCCGAGGAAGGCACCGCCTACGGCGCGCCGGAGGAGGAGGCGGACGTGTTACGCGACCACGCCATGGCCGGCGGTGACGACCCGGACGCGATCCCGGCCGATCAGGACTTCATCGGTGACCCCGACGAGGTCGACGACTCGGCGTACCAGCGGCGCGACGACGCCGAACCCGCGGAGGAAGCGGCGCTGCACGTCGTGGACGACGATGAGCAGTCCCCCGACGAAGAGGATGTCGACATCGAGGACGAGGACGTCGAGTTCGAGGACTGACCGCGCGGCAGCCCTGGCCCGGCGGGCCCGATCTCAGGCGTCGATGCGCTCGAGATCGAGGCCCGCCGCGTTGTCGACGATGAAGTCCTTGCGGGGCGCGACCTCCGAGCCCATCAGCAGATCGAACATCCGCTCGGCGGCCTCGGCGTCGGCGAGTGTGACCCGGCGCAGTGTGCGATGGCGCGGCTCCATCGTCGTCTCGGCCAGCTGGTCGGCGTCCATCTCGCCCAACCCCTTGTAGCGCTGCGGCTGCTTGATGTGACGGCCTTTCTTCTGCAGGTCGGCCATCGTCTTGCGCATCTGCGCCTCGGAGTAGGTGTAGATCACCTCGCCCTTGCTGCGGCCCTGCGCACTGGTCTCGATGCGGTGCAGCGGAGGCACGGCGGCGTACACCTTGCCGGCCTCGACCAACGGACGCATGTACCGGAAGAACAACGTCAGCAGCAAGGTGCGGATGTGCGCACCGTCGACGTCCGCGTCGGTCATCAGGATGACCTTGCCGTAACGCACCATCTCCGGGTCGAAGGAACGACCTGAACCACCACCGACGACCTGGATGATCGAGGCGCACTCGGCGTTCTTGAGCATGTCGCCCACGGACGCCTTCTGCACGTTGAGGATCTTGCCGCGGATCGGCAGCAACGCCTGATATTCGGAGTTACGGGCCGCCATGCCGGTGCCGAGCGCGGAGTCTCCCTCGACGATGAACAGCTCGGTGCGCTCGGAGTCGGTTGAGCGACAGTCCTTCAATTTCGATGGCAGAGAAGAGGATTCGAGCGCTGTCTTGCGGCGCTGGGTTTCCTTGTGAAGACGCGCGCTGATGCGCGTCTTCATCTCCGACACGACCTTCTCCAGCAGCTGGGTCGACTGGGTCTTCAAGTCACGCTTGCCCGAGGTGAGGTTGGCGGTGAGTTCCTGTTCGACGACCTTGCTGACGATGGCCCGCACCGCCGAGGTGCCCAGCACCTCCTTGGTCTGCCCCTCGAACTGCGGCTCCGCCAGCCGGACGGTGACGACGGCGGTGAGTCCCGCCAGGATGTCGTCCTTCTCGACCTTGTCGTTGCCGACCTTCAGCCGACGTGAGTTGACCTCCAACTGCTTGCGGAAGACCTTGAGCAGCGACTGCTCGAACCCGCTGACGTGGGTGCCGCCCTTGGGCGTCGCGATGATGTTGACGAACGACTTCACCTTCGTGTCGTAGCCCGTGCCCCACCTCAGCGCGATGTCGACGACGCAGTTGCGCTCGACCTCGGTCGGCATCATGTGGCCCTTGTCGTCCAGCACCGGCACCGTCTCGGTGAACGTGCTCTCACCCTGCAAGCGCCACACGTCGGTGACCGCAGGGTCGGCGGCGAGGTACTCGGTGAACTCACTGATGCCACCGTCGTGCAGGAACAACTCTTCGTGGGGACCATCGGCACCGGAAGTCTCTGGCAGACCGCGTTCGTCGCGGATGGCGATCGCCAGACCGGGAATCAGGAACGAGGTCTGGCGTGCACGATCCAGCAGACCGTCGTAGTCGAACCGTGCGTTCTTGAGGAAGATCTGGTCGTCGGCCCAGTAACGGATGCGGCAACCGGTGACCCCACGCTTGGCCTTGCCCACGACCGCGAGTTCGCTGCCCACCTCGAACGGAGTGAACGGCGCGTCCGGGCCGTCGCCGGCGAACGTGCCGGGTTCGCCGCGGCGGAAGCTCATCCCGTACGTCTTTCCCGCCCGGTCGACCTCGACGTCGAGTCGCGCCGAGAGCGCGTTGACGACCGATGCGCCGACGCCGTGCAGGCCACCGGAGGCGGTGTAGGAGCCTCCGCCGAACTTGCCACCCGCGTGCAGCTTTGTGAACACGACCTCGACACCCGAGAGTCCGGTGCGCGGTTCGATGTCGACCGGGATGCCTCGGCCGTGGTCGCTGACCTGCACCGACCCGTCGGCGAACAACGTGACCTCGATGCGATCGCCGTGACCGCCGAGCGCCTCGTCGACGGCGTTGTCGATGATCTCCCACAGGCAGTGCATGAGACCGCGCCCATCGGTCGAGCCGATGTACATGCCCGGACGCTTGCGCACCGCTTCGAGACCTTCGAGCACCTGCAGGTGCCGAGCGTTGTATTCGGAGGCGGACGATGTACTGCGAGGAACCACGGGGGTCGAACTCCTTCGTGCGGGACGGCGCTCGCAGCGTAACCGCGCCCACCGACATCGCCCGGGAGGCTGGCCGACGGAGGCTGGTGACAGTTCTGGTCACAGATCGGATATGGCACACGCCACGCCGGTGCAGAACCCCTCCGGGAACACACGGAGGTGCTTGGATGTTGTCTCATCGGAACGGCGCACACCGTTGCAACCGCGAGGGGGCATCGACCGTCGTGACGAACGACCTCCTCGAGAGGAAACTGACGGCGTCTCGGCGCCCGACGAAAGGATGGACCCAATGGCCACTGCACTCGCACCTACGCTGACCGCCGCTGACCGCTGTGACCGATGCGGCGCTCAGGCATTCATCCGGGCCCGTCTTGCCGGCGACATGGAGCTGCTGTTCTGCGCCCACCACGGACGCAGCCACTTGGACAAGCTTCAGGACGTCGCCGAAGAAGTCATCGACGAGACCGACCGCCTGCACGCTGCTCAGGACTGACAGCGCGATAGACACCCCACCGGCATGCCGGTGAGAACGAATCGCCCGCACCGTTCTCGGTGCGGGCGATTCGCTTGTCCGGGCGATAGGTTCATCGCGTGGAACCCGTGACTCTTCTGGCCGGCGCACTCATCCTCATCGGCATCCTCGGCCTCATCGTGCCGGTCCTGCCCGGCCTGCTCGTGGTCGAGGCCGGTGTCCTGCTGTGGGCCTGGGACAACGGATCGACGACCGCCTGGGTGATCTTCGGGATCAGTGTCGTGATCGCGCTGATCGGCTGGTTCCTGCAGTACCAGATCCCGAACAGGTCGCTGCGCCAGGCAGGCGTCCCCGGGCGGTCCCGCCTCGCGGGCATCGTGCTGGCCACGATCGGCTTCTTCGTGATCCCCTATGTGGGGCTCTTCCTCGGTTTCATCGCCGGCGTATACCTCGCCGAGCAGGTACGCCTGCGCAATCCCTCGGCAGCGTGGACCTCGACCAAGATGGCCTTAAGAGCGGTGCTGTCCAGCATCGGAATCGAACTCGCGGCAGCGGTCACTGTGTCATTGCTGTGGGTGGGCGGGCTACTTCTCACTCGCTGAGAAGCCGACCGACGAGTCACCACTGCTCTCGACGACGCTTCTCCCAGCGCGCCTCGAGCCGCTGCATGAATGAACCGGAGGATCGCTGCTTGCCCGGGCGACTCACGCTCACGCCGCGACCTCGCCCACCGCGCGGACGGTGCCCGCGGGGTTCAGCCGGACGAACGGTGCCGTCGTCCTGCACGGTGCCGAGGTTCGCGGCCGAACCAGAGCCGTTGAAGGCCCATGCCGCGACAGCCACCATCACCACGAAGCCCACGACGCCGAGCCAGATGAGGTTGTTCATCACCCCGACGACGGCGACCGCGAGGCCCATCATCATCCCGAACGCGGCGATCATCAGGCGTCCGCGTCGCGGGCTGGTGACCGCACGCATCTGGGAGGCGAACTTCGGGTCCTCTTCGGACAACGCGCGTTCCATCTGCTCGAGCATGCGTTGCTCGTGCTCCGACAGCGGCACGGTCGACCTCCCAGCAGGAATGTTCCGGATGCACGTCGAGCATCGACGTGTACCTCTGAGGATAAGTCGCCGGCGGGCCGCATGGTAGGCCGGGCAGCAGAACTCGTCACTTTGAATTTCCGGCCGCGACTCACCGCGCCATCGACGGAGCCACCGCGGCGTCGAGCCCGGCGCCCAGAACGGATGCCATCGGCAGACCCAGACAGCGAAGCACGAGCCCGAGGAAGGTCTCACCGGCGCGAATCAGATCGTCGGCTTCGCGCACGGTGGGTCGCTGTGCTCCCCGATCGAAGATCTGCCCCCGGCGTCCGGTGTCGGTGAAGTAGATCGCCCACTCGGCGAGCTCGGGAGCGACGGTCGGGACGACCTCCCACACCGACCGAGGACCCGACCTGGCGTTGCGCCGGCTCCGCGCGGCCAGTAACGCAGCCGCTGCGCGCAAGGCGGCCAGCTGTGCGCAGCGGTACCGCTCGATGACGTCCTGTTGATGACAGGCCTCGAGCAGGCAACCGCGGGAGCGATCGATGAGATCGAGGACCCCGGTGGCGAGCGGGGTCGGGCTGCTGGTGACGGTGGACATGGCGCCTCCTGCGAAGGGGTGGACCGAACGAGTTGTTCGAACTCATGTTCGAACGCTCATACAGTAGGTTCCCCCACCGACAACCCGTCGCGCAAGCGTTCAGCCGACCAGGTTGCGGTGCACTTCCAGCGTCGCGGTCGACCGGTTCATCGTGATGAAGTGAAGACCGGGCGCACCTTCGGCCAGCATGCGCTGCGCGTGCTCCGTGCAGATCTGGATGCCGACCTCCCGGACGGCCGACCTGTCGTCCTTCACCGCCTCGATGCGCTCGACGACCTCCGCGGCCAACGGCTGACCGTTGAGTTCGGTCATCCGTTGCAGCTGGCCGTAGGCAGTCACCGGCATCAGTCCGGGAACGATCGGAATCGATCGCCCGGATGCGGCGACCAGGTCGCGCAGGCGCAGGTAGGCGTCGACGTCGGTGACCATCTGGGTGATCGCGAAGGACGCACCCGCCTGCGCCTTGCGGATCAGAACCTGAGCGTCTTCCTCGAGCGACCCCGACTCCGGGTGCTTGTCGGGGAATGCGGCCACTCCGACGGTGAACTCGCCGAGCTCTCGAATCAGGCCGACCAGTTGGTCGGCGTGGTCGAGACCCCCCGGGTGGGGGGTCCACGGCGTGCCCAGTCCACCGGCGGGGTCGCCGCGCAGGGCGAGGATGTTGCGGATGCCCGCACCCGCGTACTGGCCGACGATCTGACGCAGCTCGGTCGTCGAGGAACCGACACAGGTCAGGTGCGCCATCGTGGTGAGTGTCGTCTCGTGCTCGATCCGGCTGGTGACGCGTACCGTCCGGTCACGGGTCGAGCCCCCTGCGCCGTAGGTGACGGAGACGAACGAGGGTCGGATCCGCTCGACGCGCCGGATGGAATCCCACAGGATCGCTTCACTCGCGTCGTCCTTCGGCGGGAAGAACTCGAAACTGAACGCCGTGTCGGGCGCGTGGAGCAGGTCTGGAATGCTTGGGTGCGGACGAGCGCTCGCATCGGGCATGTGGGCGACCTTAGCGGTTACCCGGCCCTCGACCCGACAGTGACCGACTCGTGAGTAACCCCCGATGAACGCCCGCCGAGAGGACCCCGCGTGAACCAGCCCCTTCCCCTCGAGGAGTTGCGCGCCCAGGTTCAGACCGTCCTTGATCGCGCACACGCCCACCACACCGCCGAGCTCGCGCCGATCGGCCCGGAGATGGACGCCCTGATCGCGCCGATCAACGCGCTGCTGCGCGGCGGGAAGCGACTACGTGCCGCGTTCTGCTACTGGGGTTACCGTGCCGCCGGCGGACGACACGACGACGCGATCGTGCAGGTGGCGACCGCCATGGAGGTCTTCCAGGCAGCGGCGTTGCTGCACGACGATGTGATGGATCGCAGCGACACCCGTCGCGGCATGCCCACCGCACATCGCACGCTCGCGGCGTTGCATCGGGAGCACGGCTGGGACGGAGAATCGGACCGATTCGGCGAAGCCGCCGCGATTCTCGCCGGCGATCTGTGCCTGAACTGGACCGACGAGTTGTACAGCACCAGTGGGCTGCCGGCCGACGAACTGGCTCGAGGTCGCGTCGTGTTCGACCGGATGCGGACTCAGCTCATGGGCGGCCAGTACCTCGACGTCCTGGAATCGGTGCGCCCGTGGGAGTCGGCCTCGACGCAGGACCGCATCGAACGGGCCCGACTCGTGATCCGCTACAAGAGTGCCAAGTACACCGTCGAACAGCCCCTGCTCATCGGCGCGACCGCGTTCGGCGTCGACGCCGACACCGAGTCGGCGCTGTCCGAGTACGGCCTCGCACTCGGCGAAGCGTTCCAGCTGCGCGATGACCTGCTCGGTGTCTACGGCGACCCGGAAGCCACCGGCAAGCCCGCCGGTGACGACCTGCGCGAGGGCAAGCGCACCGTGTTGATCGCCCTGGCGCTCGACAACAGTTCCGCCGAGGAGGTCCGTCTGTTCAACGAATCCTTCGGACGCGACGATCTCGACGACGACGGGATCGGTCGACTGCGGGACTGGATCACCGCGTCCGGCGCGGTCGAGCGGGTCGAGCAGATGATCACCGACCTGAGCCGTGAAGCCGGCTCGGCACTCGACCGGGCCGACCTCGATCCGGAGGGCGAGCAGATGTTGCGCGAATTGATCGGCATCGCCGTCGCGCGCGCAGCCTGACCGTTCAGCCCGGGAGGGCGTGCCTCACCAGGCCAGTTCGCTGGCCCGTTTGCGCACTTCTGCCTTGCGGCCGAGCTGCAACATAGTGATGGGTGAACCGACCACCGGCAGGGTCTCGTCCGGGGTGAACAACCAGCGCAGCGCCTCGTCGGCGGTGAGATGCGCATCGCGCAGCACCGTGATCGTGCCCATCAGCGCCGGCAGCAGTTCGCCGTCCTTGACGAAGGCGGCCGGTACCGCCAGCGCCTCGTTGGAGCCGATGCGTGCAGCGAGCAACTCGCCGTCATCGATCATCCGGCGGACGGTGCGGTGCGGCAGGCCGAGAGCATCGGCGACTTCGGGCACGGACAGCCAGGAGCCGACCAGGGTTTCCACGTCGTTCACGGCACCAGCTTGGCATGTCGTGCGTCGGATCGATGCGGCGCCGGGTCTCGTCGTGACGGGCAGAGCCATACACGCAGCCCAACCTCCCCGGCGCTGATGCGGAAGGAACTTAGAATTTGCGGGTGAGTCCAGCCAGTGAAGCCTCGATCGTGGGACGAGTGATCGACGGTCGATACCGCGTCACCCGGCACCTCGCCGACGGCGGGATGGGCTCGGTCTTCGTGGCGATCGACGAGCGCCTCGAGCGTGACGTCGCGTTGAAGGTAATGCGTGCGGACCTCGCGCGCGACGACGCGTTCGTCGCGCGGTTCCGACGCGAGGCGCGCTCGGCGGCCCGGCTGGGGCACCCCAACGTCGTCGCCGTGACCGACCAGGGCTCGGACGGGCAGTACGCGTTCCTGGCGATGGAGTTGGTGCTGGGTGACACGCTGCGCCAGCTGATCCGGCGGCGCGGACCGCTACCGGTCGACGAGGCCCTCGGCCTGATGGACCCGATCCTCGACGGCCTCGCCGCCGCGCACCGTGCCGGCCTGGTACATCGTGACGTGAAGCCGGAGAACGTCCTGATCAGCCAGACCGGCCAGGTGAAGGTCACCGACTTCGGACTGGCACGTGCGGTCACCACGAGCACACTCACGGGCGACAGCGACATCCTGCTCGGCACCGCCTCCTACCTGTCCCCCGAGCAGGTGGAGCACGGATCGGCCGACGCGCGTTCGGACGTCTACTCCGCCGGTCTGTTGCTCTTCGAGATCCTCACCGGCGAGAAGGCGTTCCCGGGCGACTCGCCGATCCATGTCGCGTACCAGCACGTGCACGGCACGATGCCGCGCGCGTCGGACGCCGTCTCCGGTATCCCGGACACTGTGGACGACCTCATCGCCCAGGCCACCGCCAAGGATCCGGACGATCGCCCGGCCACTGCCGCCGACCTGCTGGTCGCGCTGCGGACGGTGCGACGCGGGCTCGAGTCCGGACACACCGATCACACCGATCACACCGATCACGGCGACCGGCGCACCCGTGCGCTCCCCTCGGACACCGAGACCACCGAGACCACCGAGACCACCGATGCACAGGTCGACCACGAGCCGGTGGACGCCGGCAGGTCGCACACCACTGCCATCCACAGCAAGACCAACCCGCTCGACACCCGCGGCTATCAGCCGGGTGAGAACTCCCGGCGTCCTCGACGCGGTCTCTCGCTGGTCGTCCTGTTCCTATTGGCGTTGCTGCTGCTCGGCGCAGCCGCCGCTTGGGCCTTCACGTCCGGCCCGTTGGGGTCGACAAAGGTGCCGACGGTGAACGGTTTGGCCCAGGGCTCGGCGGTCGAACGGATCAGCAAGGCTGATCTCAAGGCACGCGTCCGACAGACCTTCAGCGAGAGCGTCGCCCAAGGCAAGGTCATCAGGGCCGAACCGGGCGCCGGGTCTGAGCAGCGCAAGAACTCCACCGTCACCCTCACCGTCTCCAAGGGGCCCGAGCGGTTCAGTGCCCCGAAACTTGCGGGGTCGAAGCAGGCCGCAGCGCGGGCGGCGATCACGAAGGCGCAGTTGGGCGTGGGCACCGTGACGCAGGCCTTCCACGAGAGCGTCCCGACCGGCTCGGTCATTTCGTCTACCCCGGCACCTGGCACCGCGCTTAAGAAGGGTGCCAAGGTCAATTTCGTCGTGAGCAAGGGCAAGCAGCCGGTGCCGGTCCCGAACGTTGCCGGTCAACCTCGAGCTGAGGCTGAAGGTTCGTTGACCAGTCTCGGGTTGAAGGTGGCCTACGGCACGGAGGAGTTCTCGGAAACGGTCGCCAAGGGTTCGGTCATCCGCAGCACTCCCGCGAGCGGCGCGAACCTGTACAAGGGCGACTCGGTCGAACTGATCGTCTCCAAGGGGCCGGAGATGGTCCAGGTCCCCAGAGTCATCGACATGAAGAGCGGCGCCGCCAAGACTCTCCTGGAGTCACAGGGATTCACCGTCGAACTCGACCGGTTCTTCGGCGGGCTCTTCGACACCGTCCGGGATCAAAGCCTGCGCCCCGGCACCTCGGTGAAGAAGGGCAGCACGATCACCCTGTCGATCGTCTGACGCGTCAGCCGCAACAGAAAGGGACCGGTTCACCTGTGAACCGGTCCCTTTCTGTTGCTGATCGTCAGCGGCTGCGCTGCGCGAGCATCTCGGCGACCAGGAAGGACAACTCCAGGCTCTGCTGGTGGTTGAGTCGCGGGTCGCACGCGGTCTCGTACCGCTTCTCCAGGTCGGCGTCCAGGATCTGTTCCGAACCGCCGAGGCACTCGGTCACGTCGTTGCCGGTGAGCTCGACGTGCACGCCACCGGGGATCGTGCCGAGCGCGGCGTGCACCTCGAAGAAGCCGCGCACCTCATCGACGATCTGGTCGAACTCACGCGTCTTGTAGCCACTGGGCGACTCGAAGGTGTTGCCGTGCATCGGGTCGCAGACCCAGACGACCTGGGCACCCGACTCGGTCACCCGCCGAACCAGGTTCGGCAACTTCTCGCGGACGACACCGGCGCCCATCCGGGTGATGAACGTCAGGCGGCCGGGAGTGCGCTGCGGGTCGAGACGGTCGATCATCCGCAGCACGTCGTCGGGGTCGGCATTCGGGCCGAGCTTGACGCCGATCGGGTTGTGGATGCGGGACACGAAGTCGATGTGTGCGCCGTCGAGGTCGCGGGTGCGCTCGCCCACCCAGACGAAGTGGCCCGAGACCGCGTACGGGTTGCCGGTCCGCGAGTCGATCCGCGTCAACGGCTGTTCGTAATCGAGCAGCAACGCCTCGTGGCTGGCGAAGAACTCCACGGTGCGGGCGTTCATCGCATCGAAGTCGGCGCCGCACGCCTTCATGAACTTCATCGCACGGTCGATGTCGCGGGCCGTCGACTCGTAGCGGGCGTACGCCGAGTTGGCGATGAACCCGCGGTTCCACTCGTGCACGTGACGCAGGTCGGCGAAACCGCCGGTGGTGAAGGCTCGCACCAGGTTCAGCGTCGAGGCACTGGTGTGGTAGGCGCGCAGCAGTCGCTGGGGGTCGGGGGTGCGGGATTCCTCGGTGAACGCGAAGTCGTTAACCATGTCGCCGCGGTACGCCGGGAGGGTGACGTCGCCCCGGGTCTCGGTGTCCTTGCTGCGCGGCTTGGCGTACTGGCCGGCGATGCGACCGAGCTTCACGACCGGGGTGCTCGCGCCATAGGTGAGGACTGCGGCCATTTGCAGGATCGTCTTGATGCGGTCGCGGATGTTCGCTGCGGTCGCCGCGGAGAACATCTCGGCGCAGTCGCCTCCCTGCAACACGAAGGCCTCACCTTTCGCGGCCGCGGCAAGGCGATCGCGCAGCACGTCGCACTCCCCCGCAAACACCAGCGGCGGCAGCGAAGCCAGCTCGGAGCGCACATACTCGACGGCATGACGGTCGGGCCAGGTGGGCTGCTGCATGGCAGGCAGCTGCGGCCACTCGGGCATCTCGTTCAGGGCGTCGGGGTTCAGTGCGGTGGTACTCACCCGGCAAGCGTACGCGCCGCTCACCACGTCCGAATCAGGTGCCCGATGCGCGGGACGTCAGCTCTGCGAAGGGGTGTGAGCGGCGTCACCGTCGGCGTCGTGGACAGTGCCAGCAACCGTGTCGGCGTCGGTCTCGAGGTCGATCGCGAGACCGCCCTCGGATGCCTCCGGCGAGGTCTCGTCCTTCGCGCCGGCGTCCTCGCCGGAACGTCGGGACACCTTGTTGCCGATGGCCTGGGCGGCACCGCTGCCGACGGCGACGGCCGCGCCGCCGATCTCCTTGGCCTTGGCCGCGATCCGGTCCTTGACCGTGGACGCGTACACGTCGACGTACTCCTGGCCGGACAACAGCATCAGCTCGTACATCACCTCATCGGTGATGCTGCGCAGCACGAACCGGTCGTCCTGCATGCCTTCGTAGCGCGAGAAGTCCATCGGCTTGCCGATGCGGATGCCGATCCTCATGATCTTCGGGATCTTCTTACCGGTCGGCTGCGCTTTGTCCGTGTCGATCATCGCGACCGGGATGACCGGGCACTTGGCCTCCAGAGCGAGCCGAGCGACGCCGGTCTTGCCCTTGTAGAGACGCCCATCGGGGCTGCGGGTCCCCTCGGGGTAGATGCCGAACAGTTCGCCCCGGCGTAGCACGTTGAGGCCGGACTGCAACGCCCCGCTCGACGCGGATCCGCCGGCGCGGTCGATCGGAATCTGCCCGACCCCACGGAAGAAGGCGGCCGTGAGGCGGCCCTTGATACCGGTGCCGGTGAAGTAGTCGGCCTTGGCGACGAAGGTCATCCGGCGCGGCACGACCAGCGGGAGGAAGAAGGAGTCGGAGAACGACAGGTGGTTGCTGGCGAAGATCGCCGGCCCCTTATCAGGGATGTTCTTCTCACCGTCGACCCAGGGTCGGAACAGCAGATTGAGAATAGGACCGATCAGGACCCGCTTCAAGAACCAGTACAGCACCGCGCCTCCAAGAATTGCTTCGGCCTGAACCATAACGCCCACCGCCACCACCTCGCAGGCATGCGTAAAGATGGACGTCATGCAGATCCGCGAGGGTGCCACCCCGATCGTCCACGACGGCTCCCGGACCGGCGTCCTGGTCTGCCACGCATTCACCGGCTCGCCGGCCGCGGTGCGCCCGTTGGCCGAGCATCTGGTCGACGAGGGGTTCAGCGTTCGCGCTCCCCGACTCCCCGGGCACGGCACCGCGTGGCAGGACCTCGACGGCACGACCTGGACCGACTGGTACGCCGAACTGGAGGGCGCGTACGCCGAACTCACCGAACGATGCGACACCGTGGTCGCGTGTGGCCTCTCGATGGGCGCAACGCTGAGCACCCTTCTGGTGCAACGGAACCCGGAGATCGCCGGACTCGTGGTGATCAACCCGGTCATGCGCACCAAGAACCTGAAGTTCCGCCTCATCCCGGTTGCCCGACGGCTGCGCTCGACGGTCTCCGGAATCGGCGGCGACATCAAGAAGGACGGCGTGTCGCACGACGCATACGAGCGCATGCCGCTGCGTCCGCTGCACACCCAGGCGCAGTTGTGGCACCGCGTGACCCGCGACCTGCCGCAGATCACGCAGCCGGTGTTGGTGCTGCGTTCTCGGGTGGATCACATCGTGGCTCCGGCGAGTTCGCAGCTGTTTCTCTCCCGGATCTCGAGCACCGACGTCACCGATGTCGTGCTCGAGAACAGCTACCACGTCGCGACTCTCGACAACGACGCTCCGCGCATTCATGAAGCGGTCACCGACTTCACCCGACGAGTTGCAGGAAACGCATGAGCGACGAGCGCCCCGACGAACACCCGCACTCCGACGAGGAGGTCGACCGGCGGTTCGAGGAGATGATGACCGACTGGGACGGCTCAGCCGCCGAACCGATCGATCTCGAAGATCCGAAGCCTTCCGCACCCGCGGCGTTCACCGTCCCGAGGCAGTGGCGCGCCGGCACCGGCCCCGGTTTCGTCGAGGAGCACGAGGAGGACTTCCAGCCTCCCGCTCCCCCGCCACTGCCCAAGGACGAAGGTTTCTGGGCGACGATCGCCTGCCTGGTCGGCGGGCCGCTCTGGCTGCTCTACCTGTTCTTCTTCGACCGCTACGCCGCCGCACTCTGGTGGGTCGCGGCGGTGCTCATCACGATCGCCGGAATCGTGCTGATGGTGGTTCGTCAACCCGCCAATCGCGACGAGGACGACCCCTTCGACGACGGCGCCCGGCTGTAGTCCTCACAGGGCGAGCGAACTCAGATCGAAGTCGACATAGAGCGGCAGGTGGTCTGTCGCGCGGGCGAGCTTCGCCGGATCGAGGGAGAACACCGGGCGGCTGTGCGGCAGGGACGCAGAGGCGAAGATCGCGTCGATCCGCTTGACCGGAGCTTTCGAGGGGAAAGTGAATTCGTCCAGCGTCGCCTCGTGCAGCGTCTCGCCGAACATCTTCCAGACGTCGTGCCCGGGGGTCTCGTTGAGATCGCCGCCGATGATCGCCGGGATGACGTCAGGTTGCAGCACGCTCATCACAGCCGCCGCCTGCGGTTTGCGCTCGTCCGAACGCAGCGACATGTGCAGGCTCGCGACGTGCAGCGGCGAGTGTCCGGGCAGGCTGATCGTCGCCAGCGCATACCCGCGCGGCTCGTCGCCCTTGCGGACCTCCAGGTTGCGGTGGACGCTGTCGTGCACGTGCACCCGCAGGCTGGTCAGCAACGTGGTGCTCATCCAGCCGCGCTTGCCGTTCGCCCAGGTCATTCCGATGTCGGCCGCGAACCGCGCGATCCGGTGCCCGGAGAGCGGATGCCGGGGAGCCTCCTGCACCAGCAGCACATCCGGCTCCATCAGCCGGATGATCTCCTTCAACGCGTCCGTGTCGTCCTTGAAGGCGCGGACGTTGTACGACACCACCCGCAGGGTGTGCGCTGCCCTCATGCGTCCAGTACCTCCGTGCGTGCCAGGTCGGCGGCGCCGACCAGACCGGCTTCATTGCTGAGTTCGGCTTTCACGATGCGCGCCTCGGGCCGGTAGCCACGGCCGGACAGGTGCCTGCGGAAGGATGCGCGGGCCGGGTCGAGCAGCATCGGACCGGCCGCGCTGACGCCTCCGCCGATCACGAAGGCTCCCGGGTCGAACGCATTGGCCAGATTCGCCAGACCCACTCCCAGCCAGGTACCGATCTCGGCCAGGAGTTCCTGGGCAGTCGGGTCGCCGCCTTGCGCGGCCTCGGTGATCATCGGGCCGGTCAGTCTCGAGGCGTCGCCATCGACCATGGCGGCCATGTCAGCGGCCATCGGCGAGTTCGCTGCGATCATCGAACGGGCTTCTCGCACAAGCGCATTCCCGCTCGCGTACTGCTCCCAGCAGCCACGGTTACCGCATTCACACCGGTGTCCGTCGGGGACGACCTGCATGTGGCCGAACTCCCCCGCGATACCGAACCGGCCACGCTGCATCTGACCGTCGGTGAGAATCGCTCCGCCGATGCCGGTGCCCAGGTTGACCATCACGACATGGGACTCCTCGCGCACCGCTCCGAAGCGCCACTCGGCCCAGCAGGACGCGTTCGCGTCGTTGTCGACGAAGACCGGCAGGTCGATCCGTTGCCGCAACGCCTCACGCAGCGGCTCGTGCCGCCAGGACAGGTGGGGTGCGAACACGACCGTGGCCCGGTCCGAGGAGACGAAGCCCGCGGCGCCGATGCCGATCGCGACCGGGCGGCGCTCGGTGTGTCGCAGGAGTTCCTGGACCGCGTCGACGATGACGTCCTCGACGACGTGCGGCGCGGTCGAACGATGCGGGGTGTCCCGGCGAGTCCGGGCGATGACGGTGCCGTCGGAGTCGACGATGCCGCCGGCGACCTTCGTTCCCCCGATGTCGATCCCGATCGCGAGTTCGTCGCTCCGGCCGGGTTTCACGTTCGCGCTCACGCCTTCGCCGGCCGCACCAGGGCCGCTGCGCCGACCATGCCGGCGTCATTGCCGAGCTGGGCGATCTCGAAGGTGGCGGTCGGCCGGTGACCGCGGCCGGTCAACTGGCGGCCGAATGCCTGACGGATGGGTCCGAGAAGCAGGTCGCCGGCATCGGCCACACCGCCACCGATGACAAACCGAGCCGGGTCGAGCACCGAGGTCAACGAGGCGGCGCCTTCACCGATCCATCGGCCGATGTCGGCCAGCAGCTCGATGGCGGCCGGATCCCCTGCTTGTGCCGCCTCGGTGACGTGTTTGCCCTCGAGTTGTCTGGCGTCCCCCCCGCACTTGTCGGCGAGGCCGCCGGTGTACGGCGAGCCACCGGCGACCAGTGCGCGGGCTTCACGCACGAGGGCGCGACCGCTGCCGTAGCTCTCCAGGCATCCGCGGTTGCCGCACCCGCAGCGAATACCGTCGGGCACCACGCGCATGTGACCGATCTCGGCGGCGATGCCGTAGGAGCCCCGGAAGAGCTCACCGTCGATGATCACGCCACCACCGACTCCGGTACCGATCGTGATCATCACCATGTCGTCGACGTCGTGGCCGGCTCCGTGGATGAACTCGCCGTAGGCAGCGGCGTTCGCGTCGTTCTCGATCGTCACTTCGACGTCGACCGACTTCTCCAGTCGTTCCTTGAGCGGCTCGTCGCGCCAAGCGAGGTTGGGTGAGAACAGGACCGTGGTCCCGGACTTGTCGATGTATCCCGCACACGCCACGCCGGCCCGCTCCACGTCCTCGCCCTCGGCGAGATCGCTGATGACGTCGGCGACTGTCGCTGCGATCTCGTCCACGTTCTCCGCCGGGGAATCGCGGCGGTCGCGCTTGAGGATCGTGCCGTCGGGGGCGATGAGTCCCCCGGCGATCTTCGTGCCGCCGATGTCGATACCGATGGTCGCTCGCGTCGAATTCACGCTGGTCATTCTGCCGAGTCACCGCCGCCGGTTCGGGGACGCGCGGCGTCCGGATCTGTGCCGGCGTCTGTCGTGACCGGAACCTTGTGCGTCCGCGGTGGCTGCTGGGCCTCGGCGGCCGACTTTTGCTCCGGCGTGCCGCGACGTTGCCGTGCCGCTTCCTGCAGGCTCCCGGCGAGCATCCCGATGACATCGGCGATGCGCTCCATCGCGTCCGGGCCGAGGCTCTCGACGAACGAACCGATGCGGCAGACCGGACATACCGCACAGACCTTGGGTGCGTGTGTCGAACTGCAGTCACAGCCACCCGTGGTCGACTTCTCGGCTGACTCCTGCCTTGGTGCTTCCTGCGCGTCCGGAGCGGGAGCACCGGACGACTGAGCCGACGCCTGTGCCTGTGCCTGTGTGTCGGCCCACGCGCCGAGCGATTCCATCAGCTTGATCGCCTCGTCGGCGACCGAGCCGGTCTCGGACGCACGTGGTTCGGACTGCTGGTTCACGAAGTTCCCTCGGGCTGCGTCGGTTCGAATGTCACCCCAAGGATGCCTTGCCGAACCGTGGCGCCTGTCGCGACATGGCGCGCAAGCAGTGAGGGAAGCACGAAGGTGCGGCGCGACTCCTGCACCGCAACGACCAACCGGGTACCTGACTGTTCGAGTTCGACCTCTGCCGGATCGACGAACGGCAAGGGCAGCTCCCAGGTGACAGCACCATCTCGCGCGTCCCCCCGGACGCTCGATTCCCGGGGCGGGTCTGCCAGCTTCTCGGCCCAGTTCCGGGGCAGGTCGGACCACATCGGGATTACCGGAGGGCCATCGCACAGCACGACGTCGTCCCCCTCGGTCACGACCGCCCCCAGACGGCACTGGGCAAGAGCGAGGGCGCAGGCGTGGTGCCGCACATTCGCAGTCGGGCTCCCGTTGCTCGCACACAGAACGGACGCCGTCGCCCGGGACATCACCAGTTCGGACAACCGAACCGCGTCTTCCGCCACCGCCGCCAGTCGACTCGCGCCTGCTTTGTCGATGGCCGATGAACCCATCGCCAGAGCGATCACCGGACGCGTGGCGCGCAACCAGCCGCTGTGCAGGGGGCCCGCCTCGGACAGCAGCCATGGCAGCCGGTGAGCCTGCAGGACGAGTCCGGACAGCTGCGCCCCGGCGTCCACCACCACCCGGTCGAAGCGCTCGAGCAGGCGCGGCAGCTGCCACAGCGCCGGGCCGTCCGTGGCAGACAGCAGCGCCAGCGCCTGGTCCACCACGAACGGATCGAGCCCCCAGGACCGGGCCGCCGACGACAAGATCTCCGGAAGGTCCACCTCCGGTCGGACCTCCACGGCGTCGCGGTGTGTCGTCAGCGTGTGGGCACCGAATCTCGGGTCGAGTGAAACCACACCGACGCTGAGCCCGCGCGCGGCCCAGTCGTCGGCGAGCGCAGCGGCCCAGGTCGATGAACCGGAGCCTCCGGGGCCGCCGACCAGCAGCAGCCTCGGGCTCACCCCTCGGCGCGCTTCTTCAAGCCGGCGAGGGCCGTGTCGATGATCGTGCGCTCGGCCTTGTTGCGCAGCGCACCGATGAGCGGCATCTTCAAGGCGACCGCCAGCTTGTAGGTGACGGACGTCGTGTCGCCCGACCCGGTGATGCTGTAGGTGCCGTCGAGACCTTTGAGCAGGTCGGACCGCACCAGGTGCCAGCTGACCGATCCGGTGCCGTCCTGCGTGACGTCCCAGTCGTACTCCAGCACGTAGGTGTCGCGGATCGGTGCAGCGTCGAGGGTGAACTCGACCTGTTCCGGCCACCCGAGTTCGTCCTCGGAGAGCACCTTCGCGCTCTTCACCTGGGTCGCCCACTCGGGGTAGGCGTCGAAGTCGGCGATGGTGTCGAGAACGGTCGCCGCGTCGGCGGCGATGTCGATCGTGGACTGGGTGCTGTCGGCCATGCGGCCACCCTACCGACGGCCGGATGCAAGTTTCGCCAGATGCTCGGCGAACGATGCACTGAGCGCTCGCTGGGTGGCGGCGAAGGTGGCGTCGAACAGGTCGTCGACGGGTCGCCCTCCGGCGACCGCGGAAACGACGAAACGGCGGTAGCCCACCGGATCGGTGCGCGTGAGCAGGAAGTCGCTGTAGGCGCAGGCGTGCTGGTAGGCGCGCTGGACGTCGGCGGCGTCCGAGTCCAGCTGGGCGTCCGACGGTGGCCCGTGCGGCCGGTCACCCGCTCGAACACGACGCACGAAGGTCGGTGCGTACTGCGCGAACGACAGACCGGATGCGTGCCAGGCCGTGAGCTCGGCCGCGCCCTCGGCAACCCATCGAGCAGCTGCGGAGCGAACCCCGAGCCGGACATGAGTGAACTCGTGAGAAAGGACGAAAACCCTTGCTGCTGAGGGCGATTCGAGGAGGGATGGCGAGATGAGGACGGTGCCGTCCTCGGTGGTGGTCGCAGTGACGGATCGTGCGTTGCGGTCCCCACCGGCAGCAACGAACGCGTCGTGGTCTGCGAAGGCGCGGACGTGCGCGCCTGCCGACGGCCAGGGCGATTGATCACCCCACAAGGACGTGACGATGCTTGCCGCCTTCTCGACGTCGCGGCTGACTGCTGCTCGCAGTTGCGTCGGCACCCCTTGGGCGTCGAGCACGGTGCGGGCGCGGTTGGTCGAACGGGCGGAGGTCGCCGACGTCTCGAACGACTCGGATTCGACAGATCGACCGCATGACGTCAGCACGGCGACACCGACCAGACCGGCGAACCCCGTGAGGGCACCGCGACGGTGGACTTCAGCCATGGACACATCGTCGCCGATGGCGAGATGGGTCGAGCACCAGGTCAGCCGACCGAACGCAGGCCCCTCTCGTCCACCTCCACCTCGACGCTCGCGAGGTCCGCGACGTCGACGAGTCCGAGTGAGACGAACATGTCGAGCGCTGCTCGCTCGCCACGGTCGAGTGCGGGCTGTCGCGGGGCGGGTGGGGCGAGTGCGTACAGATGGGTGACCATGCAGTCGCCACACATCCGGTCTCGGACCGGGCAGGTACGGCAGTCGATGTGCAGTTCGTCGTGCATGTGGTCCTCCTTCGGGTTCGGTCGGATCGCTTGGTCTCCGACTCGGTTTCCACTACGCCGAAGACGCTAAGGGTGAGCACCGACAACCTGCTCGGGCCCGACCTCGGACGAGCCGCGGACACGCCTCGAGCACGGCCCTCCCGACGCTGTCCACCGGCTGCGCCGCGCGTCCTACGGGTCGTTGTCGGTGGCGGCACCTAGCGTTCGGAACATGTCCACCAGACCGGTCGCAGTCCAGGCGACACTCGACGATCTCGGCACACCACTGTCCGATGTCACCTTCGTCGTGCTCGACCTGGAGACAACCGGCGGCGCACCCGCCGGCAGGAACATCACCGAGATCGGTGCGGTGAAGGTGCGCGGCGGCATCGTGCTGGGTGAGTTCCAGACGCTGGTGCGCCCGGGCGAGCCGATCCCGGCGTTCGTGTCCGTACTGACCGGCATCAGCAATGCGATGGTCGCCGGCGCGCCCCGTATCGACGCCGTGCTCGGCCCCTTTCTGGACTTCCTCGGTGACTGCGTGGTCGTCGCCCACAATGCGCCGTACGACGTCGGATTCCTCAAGGCCGCCTGTCGTGACACCGGCGCGGTGTGGCCGCGGCCGGCCGTGGTCGACACCGCGCACCTGGCTCGCCAACTCGTCACCTCCGACGAGGCGCCCAATCGCAAACTCGGCACGCTCGCCCATCTGTTCGGCGCCGCGACCACTCCCGATCACCGAGCGCTGCACGACGCGCGGGCAACCGTCGACGTCCTGCATGCGCTGACCGGACGAGTCGGCAATCTCGGCGTTCACACGCTCGAAGAACTCCAGACCTACAGCAAACGGGTCAGCCCGCAGCAACGGCGCAAGCGGGTGATCGCCGACGATCTGCCGTCCGCTCCGGGTGTCTATGTGTTCAAGGACGCGAACGGTCAGGCCCTGTACGTCGGCACCTCCGTCGACATCAAGAAGCGCGTACGCAGTTACTTCACCGAGAGCGAGAAGCGCCGACGGATGCGCGAGATGGTCGGTCTGGCCGAGTCGGTCACTCCCGTCGTGTGTCAGACCGCGCTCGAGGCGCAGGTGCGTGAGCTTCGGCTGATCGCGCAGCACAAGCCGCGGTTCAACCGCCGTTCGCGCTATCCGGAGCGGGCGGTGTGGGTGAAGCTGACCCAGGAACCCTTCCCGCGGCTGTCCGTCGTCTCCACGGTCCGCGCCGATGCCCGCTCTTACGTCGGCCCGTTCAACTCCAGGACCGCCGCCGAACAGGCCGTCACCGCGGTCCACGACGTCATCCCGCTGCGGCAGTGCACCAAACGGTTGTCGGCTCGGGGCGGGTCCACCGCTTGCGCGCTCTTCGATCTCGGCAAGTGCGGGGCGCCGTGCATCGGCGAGCAGTCCACCGACGAGTACGCCGACATCGCCGCCGACGCCGAACGGCTGCTGACCACCGACGCACGCCCGGTCGTCGATGTACTCACCGAACGGATGGAACGCCTCAGCGATCAGAGCCGGTACGAGGATGCGGCTGACGTGCGCGACCGGATGCTTTCGTTCGTCCGGGGCGCGGCACGCGCCCAGCGACTCGATCCGCTCGCCCGCACCCCAGAGGTCGTCGCAGCACGCCCCGGTGCGGTCGGAGGATGGGAGGTGGTCTGCGTGCGCTACGGCCGATTCGCCGGCACCACCCTCAGCCCACGCGGCGCAGATCCGATGCCCTACATCGCAGCACTGCGCGAAACAGCCGAGGTGGTCGCCGCGCCGGTGGCACCGGCTCCGGCCGCGCTCACGGAAGAAACCGAGAAGGTGCTGCACTGGCTCGAGCAGCCGGGAGTTCGGATCGTGCACACCGACGGAGTGTGGGTGTGCCCGATCAACGGGGCCGCCGGCACCAGAACCCGATTGGAGCAGCAGATGTCCTTGGCGCAGGGCACCCGCGCCGACGCCGGCGATAGAGTGGCCGGGTGATCTCAGCCATCGTTCTCATCACCGCCGACGTCCACCGCATCCCCGAGGTCGCCCAGGAGATCTCCGAGATCAAGGGCATCGCAGAGGTCTACTCGGTCACCGGCGATGTCGACCTCGTCGCGGTCGCGAAGGTCGCACGCCACGAGGACTTCGCCGACGTGATCGCCGATCGCCTCAACAAGGTCGAGGGTGTACTCGACTCACGCACCCACATCGCGTTCCGCACGTATTCCTCGGACGACCTCGGAGCTGCCTTCGCACTCGGCCTCGACGAGTAGTAGCCGCAGCACCGACGTCTGGTGACGCCTGGGGTCAGGCATTCTGCGTGGAGTTGATCCAACGCTCCAAGGCGGCTTTGGCCGCGCCGCTGTCGATCGACCTCTCGGCGGCGGCGACGCCCCGCGAGAGGGCACCGTCCAGGTCGGAATCGGCGCCGAAGCGTCCACCGCTTCCCGACTCCACCACCGCAAGGGCGATGCCTGCATTCAGCAACACGGCGTCCCGCACCGGTCCGGTCGAGCCGTCCATGACCTCGCGCACCACCTGCGCGTTGTGCATGCCGTCGCCCCCGCGCAGCGCCTCCAGCGGTGCCCGCTGCAGGCCGTGGTTCTCCGGATCGATCGAGTGCTCGCTGATCTCACCGTCGTGAATCCACCACACCGTGGACGTCGTCGACAACGTCAGTTCGTCCAGGCCGTCGTCGCCGCGGAACACTGCGGCGTTCTGCTCACGTTCGGCGAAGACTCCGGCGACCAGCGGGGCGACCCGCGGGTCGGCGACACCGACCGCCCGGTACTTCGGGTTGGCCGGATTGGTCATCGGTCCGAGCACGTTGAACGCGGTCGTGACGCCCATTTCCCTTCGGGTCGCCGCGGCGTGACGCATGCTCGGGTGGAAGGTCTGGGCGAAGCAGAAGGTGATCCCGGCCTCGTCCGCGACCTTCTTGACCTGAGCCGGAGTCAGGTCGAGACGGACGCCGAGCGCCTCCATGACGTCGGCCGCGCCGGACGACGACGACGCAGCGCGGTTGCCGTGCTTGACGATCCTGGCGCCTGCGCCGGCGCACACGATCGACGACATGGTCGAGATGTTCACCGTGTGTGCCCGGTCGCCACCGGTACCGACGATGTCGAGGGTGTCGCCCTCGACGCTGATCGGCTGCGCGTGCGCCACCATGACGTCGGCCAACCCCCGAAGTTCGACGACGGTCTCACCCTTGGCGCGCAACGCGACCAGGAAGCCCGCGAGCTGGGAGGGCGATGCATTGCCGGACATGATCTCGTTCATCGCCCAGGACGTCTGATCGAGCGAGAGATCGTCGCCGTCCAGCAGCGAATTGAGGATGGTCGGCCAGGTCAGCTGTGCCGTCACCGGCTCAGCCCTGTCGAGCGACGGAGGCGATCGCGTTCGCGAGGACGAGCGGATCGATGGGGTGCGGCACGGCAGCTTCCGCCTGCGACCAGGACGCGAGCCAACCGTCCGCGGCTCGACCGGTCAGCACCAGCACCTTCGGGCAGTTCACGATCTCGTTCTTCAGCTGGCGGGTGAGCCCGAGGCCACCGACCGGAGCGGCTTCACCGTCGAGAATGAGCAGGTCGTACGTCTCGCTCTCGACCGCTTCGATCACGGCCGGGGCTGTGGCGCACTCGCGCCACGCGACGATCTCCACGTCGCGCGCCGGGCGGCGACCGACACCGACGCGCACTGCGTCGCGGGTGGCGCTGTCGTCGCTGTAGAGCAGGACGGTCAACTGGCGCGGGCCGGAGGACTGCTCCGACCGGGCGGCTTCGGTCGCGGGAACCGGCACGTTCGAACTCATGTCGCTGATGCTACCGACCTCACGGCCGGTGCTCGATCGCGCCCGACCACAACGAACCGCAGATCACAACCACATCACGGCCGCATTCGCTTGCGCCGCACCAAATCCCCGCAACGGCGCGGGCACTCAACCCGCCTGATGCTCGTTGAGTCACGGGAAGTTCACGAAACCGGGGGGTCGATGGCGCACGTCGCAGCCAATGGGGACATAATGGCGCCGTGGCGACAGCAACTACTGCTCACTCGAGCTCCCCCGGTACCAGCCCCGCGGTGACCCGGCCGAACATGACCGCCGTCGGAACGATGGTGTGGCTCTCCAGCGAGCTGATGTTCTTCGCCGGTCTGTTCGCGATGTACTTCACGATCCGCGCCGTTGCGCCGGATCTATGGGCCGATCGCACTGAAGCCCTGAACGTACCCTTCGCGACGGTCAACACCCTGATCCTGGTGATTTCCTCGGTCTGGTGTCAGCTCGGCGTCTTCAAGGCCGAGGCCGGCCAGCCCGCTCGCACCGGCTCCCTGCTCCAGGTCGGCAAGTGGGGCATGCGCGAGTGGTACGCCCTCACCTACGTCTTCGGCGCGATCTTCGTGTCCGGTCAGGTGTATGAGTACTCCGAGATGTTCAGCCACGGCATCTCGATGGACTCCGACGCGTACGGCTCGATGTTCTACATGACCACCGGCTTCCACGGCGTCCACGTCGCGGCCGGTCTGGTCGCCTTCCTGCTGATCATCGGCCGCACCTTCACCACGCGCCGCTACACCCACCACCAGGCCACCGGCGCCATCGTGACCTCCTACTACTGGCACTTCGTCGACGTGGTGTGGATCGCCCTGTTCGCGACCATCTACCTGCTCCAGTGACGACTCCCCCGACCGCTCCGACCGCTCGACGACAGGACAAAGCCTCGTGAGTTCCCTCGCCGCCCGCCGCCGGCATCCCGCCGCACTCCTGGTCGTGCTTCTGCTCGGCCTGGTGCTCACCGGTGGCCTGTACGCACTGTTCGCCCCCAAGAACGCCGACGCCTCCAACGCGAGCGTCGCGTCCGCCGACCAGGTGTCCGAGGGCAAGCAGCTGTTCCTGTCCAACTGCGCCAGCTGCCACGGCATCTCCGCCGCCGGTGGCCCCAACGGCCCGTCGCTGGTCGGTGTCGGAGCCGCAGCCGTCGATTTCCAGGTGGCCACGGGCCGCATGCCGATGCAGCAGCCCGGTGTCCAGGCCGGACGAGCCACCCCGCAGTTCGACCAGAAGCAGACCAACGCGTTGGCCGCCTACGTCGCCTCCCTCGGTGACGGCCCGGCCGTTCCGAGCAAGGAGTACACCTCCGGTGGCGGCAACATCGCCAAGGGTGGCGAGCTGTTCCGCGTCAACTGCGCCATGTGCCACAACTTCGCCGGCTCCGGTGGTGCTCTGACCCGCGGTAAGTACGCGCCGCCGCTGATGAACGTCAGCGAGAAGCACATCTACGAGGCGATGCTCACAGGCCCGCAGTCGATGCCGGTCTTCAACGACACGAACCTGTCGCCGAAGGACAAGCGGGACATCATCGCGTACTTGAAGTACATCGAGACCGAGGCATCGCCGGGCGGCCACAGCCTGGGCAACCTGGGCCCGGTCGCCGACGGCCTGTTCGCCTGGACCATCTTCATCGGCATCCTCATCGGCTTCGCCGTCTGGCTGGGCAAGAAGGCGGCGTGATGACAGACCCCACTCCGCAGGAGGATCCCGCAGTGACGAACCAAGTCGCACGGCACTCGAACGACGCGCACGGCAGCCACGGCACCGCGGTCGCGTCGCACGGGGCCGCCGACACCCCGGAAAATTTCGAGAACCCGGGACTCCCCCCGCACATCCACCGTCACGGTGACCACGACGAGAAGGCCGCGAAGCGGTCCGAACTCCAGGTCGTCACGATGTTCGGTCTGTCGATGTTGTTCACGCTGCTGTTCATCGTGAGCTACTTCGCGATCGGCCAGGACGCCACCGTCACGCTGCCGCTGAGCGGCAAGGTGGGCGCGAGTCACACCGCACTCGGCGTGACGCTCGGTCTGTCGATCCTGTTCATCGGCCTGGGCGCCATCCACTGGGCCAAGACGCTGATGTCGGACGAGGAAGTCGTCGAGGAGCGCCACCCGCTGCGCTCGGACGACGAGACCCGTGCCAGCGTCGTGAAGACCCTCGCCGACGCCGCCGAGTCCACCCACCTGACGCGTCGTCCGCTGTTGAAGATGACCATGGGCGGTGCACTCGGCCTGTTCGCACTCCCCCTCGGCCTGCAGCTGCTGGGCTCGATGGGTCCGATGCCGCGCAACGACCTCGAGGTCACCCTTTGGGGCAAGAAGCTCAACGGCAAGAACCGTCGCCTGATGCGCGACCCCGCCGGCACCGCGATCCGTCTGTCCGATGTCACTCTCGGTTCGGTGTTCCACGTGCTGCCCGAAGGCGTGAACGAGACCGAGCACCCGCTGAACGAAAAGGCCAAGTCCTCGGTCATCCTGGTCAGCCTCGACGAGAACAAGATCAAGTCGCAGAAACAGCGTGACTGGGGCATCGGGGGCGTCGTCGCCTACTCCAAGATCTGCACCCACGTCGGCTGTCCGGTCGGCCTGTACGAACAGCAGACGCACCACCTGCTGTGCCCGTGTCACCAGTCGACCTTCGACATGACCGAGGACTGCAAGGTCATCTTCGGCCCGGCCAAGCGTCCGCTGCCACAGTTGAAGATCTCGGTCGATGACGAGGGTTACCTGGTCGCCGACGGCGACTTCGCCGACGCTGTCGGCCCGAGCTTCTGGGAGCTTGCATGAGTACCGCTGCACACCGTCCTGCGGACGCCCTGCGCACCGACGATCGCACCGACGCCCCGAAGAAGAGCGGCGGCCCGGCCGGCGCGATCGGCAACTGGGTCGACGAGCGCACCGGCGCTGCGAAGGCTGCCAAGTTCTTGATGAAGAAGGTCTTCCCGGACCACTGGTCGTTCATGCTCGGCGAGATCGCGATGTACTCGATGATCGTCGTGCTGATCACCGGCACCTTCCTGACCTTCTGGTTCGTGCCGAGCATGGGCCACACGGTCTACGACGGCTCCTACGTGCCGATGCAGGGCGTGCCGATGTCGGAGGCCTTCGCGTCCACCATCGACATCTCCATGGACGTGCGCGGTGGTCTGCTGATCCGTCAGATGCACCACTGGGGCGCGCTGATCTTCCTCGTGTCGATCATGCTGCACATGTTCCGTGTGTTCTTCACCGGAGCCTTCCGCAAGCCGCGTGAGATCAACTGGGTCATCGGACTGCTGCTGTTCATGCTCGCGATGATCGAGGGCTTCGCCGGCTACTCGCTGCCGGACGACCTGCTGTCCGGTACGGGTGTCCGCGCCGCCCAGGGCTTCATCCTCAGCGTCCCGGTCATCGGCACCTACATCGCCTACGGCCTGTTCGGTGGCGGCTTCCCGGGTGAGGCGATCATCCCCCGCCTGTACACCGTCCACGTGCTGCTGCTGCCGGCTCTTCTGATCGGCCTGTTCACCGCGCACATCCTGCTGGTGATGGTGCACAAGCACACCCAGTACCCCGGGCCGGGTCGCACCGAGAAGAACGTCGTCGGCTTCCCGCTGATGCCGGTCTACACGGCCAAGGCCGGTGGCTTCTTCTTCATCGTGTTCGGTGTTATCGCCCTGGTGTCCGCACTGGTGACCATTAACCCGATCTGGATGTACGGCCCGTACGAGCCGACGCAGGTGACTGCCGGATCGCAGCCCGACTGGTACATGGGCTTCGCCGACGGCGCGTTGCGACTGCTACCGGGCTGGCTCGAATTCAACCTGCTGGGCCATACCTACAGCTTCAACGTGATGATCGGCGCCGTGCTGCTCATTCCGCTGATGTGGACCGCGATGGGTATCTACCCGTTCCTGGAGCGCTGGGTCACCGGTGACACCAAGGAGCACCACCTGCTCGACCGCCCGCGCAACAACCCGACGCGCACCGGCATCGGCATGGCGTTCATCACGTTCTACTTCATCCTGCTGTTCGCAGCCGGTAACGACCTGATGGCGATCAAGCTGCATCTGTCGATCAACGACATCACCTGGTTCTTCCGCATCATGGTGTTCCTCGGCCCGATCATCGCTTTCTGGGTGACCAAGCGAATCTGCCTGAGTCTGCAGCGTCGCGACCGCGATCTCGTCCTGCACGGACGCGAGACCGGGCGTATCGTCCGCACGGCCGACGGTCGCTTCTTCGAGGCCCACGAGCCGATCGACGAGTACAAGCGTTGGCCGCTGGTGTCGTACAAGTCCTACCGCCCGGTCGGGGCCGGTCCGGACGTCGACGCGAACGGTGTGCGCCGCAAGGGCACCAAGGGCGAGAAGCTGCGCGCCAAGCTGTCGAACTTCTACTTCAGTGACCGCATCGAGCCGGTGACCCCGGCCGAGCTCGCAGCCGAGCACCACACGCACGGCCGCGAAGCCGAACTGGAGCAGGCTGCGATCGCCGCCACCAAGAAGCCGTCCTTCGGGCACTTCTCCGGTGTGGGCACCGCGCAGGAACTCGACGAGCACAGCGCGTACAACCGTCGCGACACCGACGACCGCGAGACCAGCGACACCCACTGATCTCGCACCCTGTCACCGAACCCGACCGACGAACCGGCTGATCACCTATGAAGAATGCGGACAATCCCGCTCTCCTGCAAGGTCATTGGCCGGTTCGTTGTGTCTGGGGTGGCTCGGGCGCGCGGCACATGGCCCTCGAGGCGAAGGCACCGTTGCTCGCCGTCGTGGTGGACGTGTGCAGTTTCAGCACCTGCGTCTCGCTGGCAACCGATCGAGGCGCGGTCGTCTACCCGTACCGATGGCGCGACTCCGGTGCCGCCCGTCTGGCCGAGAAGACCGGGGCGGTGCTGGCCAGTCAACGGCATGAGCGCGGGGTCGGAGATCCGCCCGGACAATTGTCGCTGTCTCCCGCCTCGATCCTGGCCGCAGAACCCTTCAAGGCCCTGGTGCTTCCCTCCCCCAACGGCTCGACGATCAGCGCTGCCCTGGCGGAGACCGGGGCCGAGGTCGTCGTGGGCTGCCTGCGCAATGCGCGTGCAGTCTGCGAGCATGCCGCCAAGCACCTGGAGAACGGCGGCGAAGTGCTGGTCGTGCCGGCCGGCGAACGCTGGCCCGACGGCACGATGCGCGTCGCCAGCGAAGATCTCTGGGGCGCCGGCGCCATCCTGTGCGGGCTGCCCGCCGAAGCTCGCTCCCCCGAAGCTGAGGTCGCCGTGGAGGCGTACCGCGCGGTGAAACGTACCTTGGCCGGCCGGTTGAAGACCATCAGCAGTGGCATCGAGCTCATCTCCAAGGGGTACGGCGACGACGTCAACCTCATCGGTCAGCTGAACGCCAGTAACGGCGTCCCCAAGCTTGTCGACGGCGCCTTCCAGGCGACGCGTCAGCCACGCCAGTTGACGTGACCGTCCCGCTGTCCCGCGCAGACTTCGAGGACGCCGTCGCCGATGCCCTCGACGAGATCCCGCAGGACCTTTTCGACCGCCTGGACAACGTCGTCATCCTGATCGAGGACGAGCCGACGGACGAACAACGTGGTCAACACGCCGAGCTGCTGGGCCTGTACGTCGGCATCCCGCTGCCCCAGCGCATGGACAGCTACATATACGGCTCCTTGCCCGACCGCATCTTCCTGTTCCAGGGCCCGCTCACCCGGCACAGCCGTGACCGGGCCGACCTCATCGAACAGATCCGCGTCACCACGCTGCACGAGATCGGCCACTACTTCGGCATCGACGACGACCGTCTGCACGAACTCGGCTGGGGCTGAGCATTCACCGCACGCGAGAGCCCCGGCCGAGTGGGCCGGGGCTCGTCGTGTTGTCTTGTGCGTGCGTCAGACGGAGTCCTCACCGCGGAAGAACTCGAAGGTCCAACCGATCGCACCGATGACCAGGACCGGCATCGAGATGATGACGATCCACCAACCGACGGCGGCACCGAACATCACCAGCGCACACCCGAAAGCCAGGATCAGCGGCCACCACGAGTGCGGCGCGAAGAAGCCGAAGTCACCCTCGACGTCCGAGATCTCACCGTCGGGGTCGTCATCCGGACGCGGGTCGCTCTTCTTTCCGGAGAGGGAGAAGAAGAAGCCGCACATGAAGCACAGACCGGCGGTCAGCAGCAGGCCGGCAACCCCGACCGGCTCGATACCTCGAGCGTCCCGCATGGTGAAGAAGGTGTAAATCGCGAACACCAGCAGGATGAAAATGCCGATCCCGTAGAAGAGCCTTGCTTCGGTCTTCATCGCACGTCACCTTCCCGTCCGGCGGAGATGTCAGCCAGAACCTTCTTCGATGCCGAGACGGACGGCGGTGCCGCCTCGGGGTGGTTGAGGTCGAACGCCGGACGCTCCGAGCGGATCCGCGGGATGCGGTCGAAGTTGTGACGTGGCGGCGGGCAGGAGGTCGCCCACTCCAGCGAGGCGCCGTAGCCCCACGGGTCGTCGGTCTCCACCATCGCAGCGGTGCGCCAGGTCTTCCACACGTTGTAGAAGAACGGCAGCATCGAGACGCCCAGGATCATCGAACCGATGGTCGAAACCTGGTTCATGAACTGGAAGCCGTCCTCCGGCAGGTAGTCGGCGTACCGGCGCGGCATGCCGTCGACACCCAGCCAGTGCTGGATGAGGAAGGTCATGTGGAAGCCGATGAACAGCAACCAGAAGTGGATCTTGCCGAGGGTCTCGTCCAGCATCCGACCGGTGAGCTTGGGCCACCAGAAGTAGAAGCCGGCGAACATCGCGAACACGACGGTGCCGAAGATCACGTAGTGGAAGTGCGCGACCACGAAGTAGGAGTCGGTCAGCGAGAAGTCCAGGGCCGGGCTGGCCAGGATGACACCGGTTAGACCACCGAACAAGAAGGTCACCAGGAAGCCGAGCGCCCACAACATCGGAGTCTCGAAGGTGATCGATCCGCCCCACATGGTGCCGATCCAGTTGAAGAACTTCACACCGGTCGGGACGGCGATGAGCATCGTCATCACCGCGAAGAACGGCAACAGCACCTGCCCGGTCGCGTACATGTGGTGGGCCCAGACGCTCACCGACAGAGCGGCGATGGCGACGGTGGCCATGACCAGACCCTTGTAGCCGAAGATCGGCTTACGGCTGAACACCGGCAGGATCTCGGAGATGATACCGAAGAACGGCAGGGCGATGATGTAGACCTCTGGATGCCCGAAGAACCAGAACATGTGTTGCCAGAGCATCGCTCCACCCGTTTCAGGGTCGAAGACATGTGCACCGAACACCCGGTCCATGCCGAGGCCGAACATTGCGGCGGCCAGCACCGGGAACACGATCAGCGCCAGGATCGAGGTGATCAGCACCGTCCAGGTGAACATCGGCATGCGGAACATCGTCATACCGGGCGCACGCATGCACACGATCGTGGTGATGAAGTTGACCGAACCGAGGATCGTGCCGAAACCACCGAGGCCGAGGCCGAAGACCCAGAGGTTTCCGCCGAGACCGGGGCTGAAGGTGGAGTTGCTCAGCGGGGCGTACGCGAACCAACCGAAGGCGGCCGCACCCTGCGGGGTCAGGAAGCCGAACGCGGCGATCAGTCCACCGAACAGGTACAGCCAATAGGCGAACATGTTCAGGCGCGGGAACGCTACGTCCGGAGAACCGATCTGCAGCGGCACCAGCGCGTTGGCGAAGCCGGCGAACAGCGGCGTTGCGAACAACAGCAGCATGATCGTGCCGTGCATGGTGAACAACTGGTTGAACTGCTCGGGGTTGTCGACGACCGACAGACCCGGCGCCCACAACTCTGCGCGGATCATCAGGGCGAGCACGCCACCGAGAAGGAAGAACAGGAAGGAGGAGATGAAGTAGAGGTTGCCGATGACCTTGTGGTCGGTGGAGGTGATCCACTTGACCACGGTGCGGCCGGGGTGACGCTGCGGCGGACCCTTGGGGCTGTCGCCCCCGAGCTGGGCTCCGACCGGAGTGGTGGTTGCCATTACTTGGTTCCTTCCACGACGTCGTCCTGGTCGAACCCGGCGGGCAGGTACTGCTGCTCACCCGGTGCGAAGGTCGAGCCCTTGCGCGCCATCGAGTTGGACAAGAATCCGTTGTAGCCACGGTCCTTGAGCGACTGGATGTGCTTGTTGTAGTCGGCCTCGCTGACGACCTTCACGTTGAAGAGCATCTGCGAGTGGTAGGCGCCGCAGAGTTCGGCGCACTTGCCCTTGTAGGTGCCGATCTCGGACGGGGTGACCTGGAATTTGTTCACCCGGCCCGGAATCATGTCCATCTTCTGCAGGAACTGGATCACCCAGAAGGTGTGAATGACGTCGCGAGCAGTCAGCACGAACTCGACCCGCTTGTTCACGGGGAGGTAGAGCGTCGGGATCGTCTTCTCCGCGCCCGGCTTGCCGTCCATGACGGCCTGGGTGCCCACGTCGTATGCCTTCTCGTCGACGTAGTTGAAGTCCCAGCTCCACTGCTTGCCGACGACGTTGACCGTCACGTCGGGCTTCTTGGAGGTGTCGAGCATCTTGTTCTCGATCTCGACCGTCTTGCCGAACAGCACCGCGACCATCAGGATCGGCACGACCGTGAAGAGGATCTCGATCGGCACGTGGTAGGCGATCTGCGGCGGAAGACCGGTGTCGGTCTTCTTACGGCGGTAGCGCGCCATGCACCAGAACATCAGCGCCCACACGAAAACACCGACGCCCATGGCCCACGCCCAGGTCGCGACCCAGAAGTCGGTGATCTCCGGTGAGAGCTCGGTGACGCCCTTGGGCAGGAAGCCCCGCTCTTGGTATTCGGTGCAGCCGCTGAGCAGCAGCGCTGCGCCGCCGAGGCCGACCGCGCGGATCATGTGCGTCCGCGTCCGCTGACGTGAAGACCCCACGGAGGGGTTTGTCTTGGTTCCAGGCACGCTGAAACCATATCCCAACCTCGTTCGTTTGCGCGGCCAGGGTGGACCGCTTGGCCTGTCCTGTCACCGGATCGATGCGTATCCGGCACGTCCTGCTTGGGACGCTCCCGCCGGGATCGGTGCGGATCACACGAAACCGGCGGGCGGAGGCTGCAAGAGTGCTGTTTCGAGCAACGCCCGGTACCGCTCACGAGACACCGATCGGACGCCCTGCCTGGCTAGGTGCGGCGTCTGCCACTGCACGTCGAAGAGGCGGTTCTCCCCCGCGTCGTCGAACACCAGATCGACCGCCGCCCAGAGCGCGACCTTGCTGGCGTCGGTGACCCGATGGAACATCGACTCCCCGGCGAACAGCCCGCCGACGGACACCCCTTAAAACCCGCCGACCAGGTCGCCGTGCTTCGACCAGACCTCGATCGAGTGCGCCCGACCGAGTGCGTGCAGACGTCCGTAGGCCTGCGCGACGGTGTCGGTGATCCAGGCGCCCGAGCGGGAGGGGTCGGCGCAGCCGGCGACGACCTCGTCGAACGCGGCGTCGACGGTGATCTCGAACTGCGGCCGGCTTCGGCGCAGCGACCGGGACACATGGTGGTCGCCGTGCAGCAGGACGCCGCGCGGGCTGGGTGACCACCAACCCATCGGCGGCGCGCCCCCCTCACTCGTGCCCATCGGGAAGAACCCGTGCCGGTAGGCGTCCACCAACGTGGCAGGGGCGAGATCCGCACCACCGATGACGAAGTCACCGGAGTGCGGCGGGATGTCGACCTCGAAGTCGTACCGCGAGGGCGGGAGTTCTGCCGGCATCGGACTGACCGGGCCCGACTCAAGCCTTCTTCAGGTGCGCCTCGATGTCGGCACGGGCGTCGGCGCCGTACGCCTGCTCAAAACGGTCGAGGAACTCGGCGTGCTTCAGCTCGTACTCCTGGGTGCCGACGGTCTCCACCACGTAGGTGGCAAGCATCGAGCCCACCTGAGCACACCGCTCGAGGGGGAGTTCCCAGGCCAGACCGCACAGGAAACCGGCGCGGAAGGCGTCCCCGACACCGGTCGGATCGGCCTTGGTGCGCTCCCCCGCGACACCGACCTCGATGGGCTCTTCGCCGTGACGCAGCACGACGGCGCCGTCCTTGCCCTTGGTCATCACCTGTACGCCGACCCGACCGAGCACCTCGTCCACGCTCCAGCCGGTCTTCTGCTGGACCAATTGCGCCTCGTACTCGTTGGTGAACAGGTAGGCGGCGCCGTCGATGAGTTCGCGGATCAGCGGTCCGTCACCGAACGCGAGTTGCTGCGAGGGGTCGGCGACGAAGTCGATGCCGCGGTTGCGGCACTCGCTGGTGTGGCGGCGCATCGCCTCGGGGTCGTTGGGGCCGATGAGCACCAGGTCGAGGCCACCGAGGCGAGCCGCGACGGGCGCCAGTTCGATCTCGCGCGCCTCGGTCATCGCGCCGGCGTAGAAGGTCGCCATCTGGGCCATGTCGTTGTCGGTGGTGCACACGAACCTCGCCGTGTGCTTGGTCTCGGACGTGTGCACCGACTTGCAGTCGACGTCATGGCGCTCGAGCCACGATCGGTAGTCGACGAAGTCCTCACCCACCGCACCGACCAGGGCCGGACGCACACCGAGGTTGCCCATACCGAATGCGATGTTCGCTGCCACGCCACCGCGGCGGATCTGCAGGTCCTGCGCCAGGAAGCTCACCGAGATCTTGTCGAGCTGCTCGACCACCAGCGAGTCGGCGAAGCGACCGTCGAAGGTCATCAGGTGGTCGGTGGCGATGGAACCGGTGACGGCGATCTTCATGGCCTGCAACCTACCGGCCGGCACATTCGTGATGAGAATCCGGGCGTGGACAGGCTGGTCTGGATAGCGTGGGCGCGTGACTCACGCGATTGCCTTCCCCACCGCACCACCGTCGTCCGTCGGGGTCGACGCCGCCGGGATCCACAGGTTCGTGGACGCCACCGAACGGGCCGGTTGCGACCTGCACTCGCTGATGATCGCGCGTGAAGGAAAGTTGATCGCGCAGGGGCACTGGTCGCCCTACACCGCCGACCGCGTCCATCTCCTCTACTCCTGCAGCAAGATGTTCACCGCCACCGCGGTCGGCCTGCTGGTCGACGCAGGCGAACTCGACCTGCGTGATCGAGTGCTGGAGAAGTTGCCGTGGTGGTTGCTCAAGACCGACCGTTCACGGATCGACCCGGCGTGGTTCGACGTCACGATCGCGCACTGTCTGTCGATGACGGTGGGTCACGACGACGACGCCTGGCGACGCGGCACCGAAGGCGCGTTCGCCGCCGACGGGAAGCCGGCGGACGTCGACTGGATCGACCTGATCCTGCGTACCCGACTCGACCACGAACCGGGGTCTACCTTCGCCTACAACCAGGTCGCCACCTACCTGCTGTCGCGCGTCGTGGCCCACGTCAGCGGCGAGGGCCTGCTGCCGTACCTGCGTCCTCGGCTGCTCGATCCACTCGGCATCGGCCGGGTCATCACACAGACGGATGCTGCCGGAAATGCCTTGGGGTTCACCGGAATTCACGCGGCGACCGATGCGCTGCTCAAGCTCGCTCAGCTCTACCTCGATGAGGGCGTCTGGCGTGGGGATCGGATCCTGTCGGCTGACTGGGTGCGCCGCGCACGAGTGCCGTTCGGGCCGTCCAACCGTGATCCGCAGGCCGACCCGGACTGGGATCAGGGCTACGGGTTCGGCCTGTGGTGCGCCCGGCACGGCTATCGCGGCGACGGTGCGTTCGGGCAGTTCGCGATCGTTCTTCCCCAGCAACGGACGGTGGTCGCCATGACGGCCGAGACGGTTGACATGCAGCGCATCCTCGACCTGCTGTGGGAGCACGTGCTGCCGGCGATCGACCGCCCCGGCGATCCGGAGGCGGATGCGACGCTTGCCGATCGACTGTCGACCCTGACACTCGACATTGACGAAGTGGGTCCGTTCGACGCACCCGCCGGCGAACACCGCTGGGTCCGAGCCGAACTCATCGGCGCGCAGGTCGATCCGTATTCGGGTGCGGGACGGTTCCCTGAGCACTGGAGCGACGCGACGGTGAGCGTGGCGGACGGCCGGACCACCGTCGCGCTGGAGGCACGCGTCGGCGCCTTCGAACTCACCGTCACTGCGGCCACCTGGACGCAGACGACGTGGACCTTCCCGCACGGCGCGTCGATGCCCGTGCTGGCACGCGGTGGGTGGCAGACGCCGACCCGATTCGTCGCCGATGTGATCGCGATCGAATCGCCGCACCGCTTCCGGTTCGTCGCGGATGCCGAAACAGGCACGTTCGACCTCGGGTGGCGCCTGCCACCGCTCACCGGTACCGAACCCGCGTTGCTCGCGCCGAGGACGTGAGAAAACGACCGAGCCCCGGACACCGCGAGGGTGTCCGGGGCTCGATGCTTGCTGTGGAGGCGGCTCAGCTGAAGGAGTCGCCGCACGCGCAGCTGCTGCCGGCGTTCGGGTTGTCGATCGTGAAGCCCTGCTTCTCGATGGTGTCGGCGAAGTCGATCGTCGCACCCAGCAGGTACGGCGAGCTCATCCGGTCGACGACGACCTCGACACCGCCGAAGTCGCGCACGAGGTCACCGTCGAGGGTGCGCTCGTCGAAGTACAGCTGGTAGATCAGGCCGGAGCAGCCGCCGGGCTGCACGCCGACACGGAGGCGCAGGTCGTCGCGACCCTCCTGTTCGAGCAGGCTCTTCACCTTGGCCGCGGCGACATCGGTCAGCTCCACACCGTGCGTTTCCGTCTGCGTGTCGGTCTGGGCCTCGGTCGCATTGCTGTCGATGCTCATGTCTCACATTTCCTTTGCGGGCGAGTGCATTCGGGCTGAACCGCCGGTTTCGGCGCCGGTCCAGGCGTCCGGGGTGTGTAACGAGAAGGTCGGCCAGAATCTTCCCGTTCGTTCGGACGTACCTAGGGTACGTCGGTTCTCGGGGGTGGTGTCCACGTGCCCGCCACTCGGCGAGCCAGACCCGGCAGTGATTCGGCGAGCTCGGCCGCCGACGCGGGTACGGGACGCATCCAGCCGGACTTGTTGACCGAGTACGCACCTTGGACACCGAGCGACATCTGTTCCCGGCGGCCGACATGCACCTCGTCGGCGAGCACCACGGCCGGGGTCGCTGCCGTAGCGGCGGCCGAGGTCACCTCGGCCAGCACGCTGTGTTCGAGCACCCGCCAGTCGAAGACCTGGGTCGCTGTGACCACGAGGTCACAGTGCGTGATCTTCTCGGCGAGGCCGGTCTGCCCCGCGACGTAGGTAGGACCGGCGACCAGCTGTGCGCCCAGCGCGAACAACAGAAAACCCAAACCACCGGCCGCACCGGCCCCCCGCTCCTTCTCCGGGCGAATCGGCTTGCCCTGCAACAGGTCTCGCCGTGCGGGTATTGCCGCGCGGACGACGTCCAGCCACTCGCCCATCGCCTGCTCGGCGGCTTGGGCGTCGGTCTTGTCGAGGCCCAGTTCCTCTATAGCCGGGTAACACGCCCCGTGGAAGCCGAGCAGTTGCCGGTCTGTGTTCGCGACGGCGGTGACCGTCGTGTCGGCGAGCAACTCACGGGCCCGGCGCACACCGTCCGCGTCCGCCGACCCGGCAAGAGCCCGGACGAATCCGCGGCCGCCGTCGAGACTGCGAACACCGCCGAGTCCGATGACCAGCGTCCGCACGCCGTCGGCGAGCAGCGAGGCCACCGCCGCACCGAGCGACGCGGAGTCTTCTCCCCCGGCAGCCTCCGCCTCGGCCGAGTCGATCCAGGCTCGCGAGCGGTCCGCAGACAGGAAGGCCGGAACCGTGGCTGCCTGGGCGTCGACCACGATCGGTTGTGCGTGCTGCGCGGAGCCGAGCACCTGGGCTGTTCCGATGCCGCCGTCCGCCTGCGGTGCGGTCACCACCTCGACGTGTGGGCTCGCCTCTCGCCAGGCGTTGGCGATCGCCGATGCAGCCTCACCCGCTCCGAGCCGGCCGAACGGTCCGGGTGCCACGAGTACTCGCATGACCGCTATTCCACCGCACGGCAGAGCCGACCGTTCAACGGGTGACTCAGGCGGTCAACCGCAGACCGCCGACGACGCCGGTCGCCACGGTCACCAGCAGCATCAGCGTCCACCAGATGACAGCGGGAACGGGCGTGATCGCGGCGAGTTGGTCGACGTCGGTGCGGCTACGGTCGCGTCGGCGCGTCTTCCACAGCCCGACCATCCCCCAGGGTCCGCTGAGCAGCAGGAACCAGGCCAGGGTGCCCGCCACCGTCGACCGCACGAGGTCCGTGCCGAACCAGGTGATCAACCCGAGCCCGACGCCGAACGCCAGCACCACCCACAGCCCGTGCAGGTTGCGTATCTGCAGCAGGATCGCCGCACAGAGCAGGACCGCACCCCACAGGTAGGCGTTCGACCATCCGTTCGGCACCGCGTACGCGCCGGCAAGGCCGACCAGGCCAGGGGTCACATATCCGGCGAAGAGGGTGGCGACCATGCCCGCGCCGGACGGACGGCCGCGGGAGACCGAGACGCCCGAGGCGTCGGAGTGCAGGCGGATGCCGTGCAGAGATCGCCCCGCGGCGATCGCGACGAACGCGTGACCGCCCTCGTGCATCAGGGTCACCAGGTGACGGGTCAGGGCAAAGACCTGCCGCACCAGCAACGCCGCCAGCGCCGCCGCGGCGCACACGAGAAGGATCGTGCGGTCGGGCGGCGTCGTGGCGGCGATCCGGTCGAGAAGGTCGTTCACGAACCGTTCAACGTCGATGAATTACGTTGAGTGCCGATGTGATCCGACTGTGGGTCAGCGGTGTCAGGCCCCCGGGGTTCGCACCAGGAGCTGTCCGTCGTCACCCAGCAACGGGTTGTGCGCCACCGGCACGCGCTCCGCAACAGCCACCTCACCCGGAGCGGTGCCTTCGCCGTACGGGCTGCCACCGAGTCCTTCGCGGCCGTGCGGCTCGCCCCAGCCGAGCAGGTTCGGCCCCTTGGGGACGATGCCCGTCGGGTTCACGTCGTTGTGCACCACGTAGTAGTGCTGCTTGATCTGCTGGAAATCGACGGTGTCGCCGAAACCGGGCGTCTGGAACAGGTCGCGCGCGTATGCCCACAGGATCGGCATCTCGGTCAGTTTCTGTCGGTTGCACTTGAAATGGCCGTGGTAGACGGGGTCGAAGCGGACCAGCGTGGTGAACAACCGGACGTCGGCTTCGGTGATCGTGTCGCCCATCAGGTACCGCTGGTCCGCCAGGCGCTCGCTGACCCAGTCCAGGGCAGTGAACAGCCGGTCGTACGCGTCCTCGTACGAGCTCTGCTCCCCCGCGAATCCGCACCGGTACACGCCGTTGTTGATCTCGGTGTAGATGCGCCGCATCACCGGCTCCATCTCTTCGCGCAGCGCCTCGGGGTAGAGGTCGGGCGCACCCTCGCGGTGGTACTGCGTCCACTCGGTGGAGAAGTCGAGCGTCATCGGCGGGAAGTCGTTGGTGACGACCTTGCCGGACTCAATCTCGACCATCGCGGGGACGGTGATGCCGCGCGGGTAGCCGGGCTCGCGCTTGTCGTACGCGTCCTTGAGCTTGGGAATGCCCAGGACCGGGTCGACCTGACCTTCGTCGAGGTCGAAGGTCCAGCTGTCGGAGTCGTGGGTCGGGCCGGTGAGGCCCATCGACAGCACGTCCTCCAGACCGAGCAACCGCCGCACGATGATGGTCCGGTTCGCCCACGGGCAGGCGCGCGCGGCGACCAGGCGGTAGCGGCCGGGTTCGACCGGCCACACCTCGACGCCCGCGTCCTTGATCTCACGGGCGAGGTCACTGTCGGTGTCGGCGAGGATGCGGTCGCCGATGTAGCGGGTGTCCCGCTCGTAGGTGCTCTCGATGTATCCCTTGCGTTCAGTCATCTCTGACCTCCAAGTCGTTCCAGCAACAAAGCTTCAGCCAGGCAGACGCGTTCGAACTCGCCCAGGTGCAGCGACTCGTTCGCTCCGTGGGCACGCGAGTCGGGATCCTCGACGCCGGTCACCAGGATCGCGGCGTCCGGGAACTTCTCGGCGAACGCGGCCACGAACGGGATCGATCCGCCGACCCCGATGTCGACCGGCTCCCGTCCGTCCCACGCGTCCTGGAACGAACTGCGGGCGATGTCGTAGATCGGCCCCTGCGCGTCCGCGGCGAAACCGGCGCCCTCGTCGTCCAGGCTCACCTCGACGACCGCGCCCCAGGGCGTCGTCTTCTCGATGTGCTGTCGCAGCAGGTCATAGGCGTGCCGCGGGTCCTCGTCGGCCGCCAGGCGCATCGAGACCTTGGCGCGCGCCGACGGCACGAGCGTGTTGGACGCGGTGTCGACGGACGGCGCGTCGATGCCGATCGTGGTGATGCTTGGTTTGGTCCACAGCCTCGACAGGATCGAGTCCGAACCGATCGGCGAGACCGTGTCGAGCAGACCGCTCTCGGCTCGCAGACGAGCCTCGTCGTAATCGAGTTCGGCGGCCAGCCCCTGCGAAAGTCCTTGCACCGCAACGTTTCCTTGGTCGTCGTGCAACCCGGCAAGGATACGGACGAGCGCGGTGATCGCGTCCGGGACGGCACCGCCGTACATACCGGAGTGGATCGCGTGGTCGAGGGTCTCGACCTGGATCGCGACACGGACCATCCCGCGCAGGGTGGTGGTGAGGGCCGGGACACCGACCTCCCAGTTGGTTGAGTCGGCGAGCACGATCGCGTCGGCGCGCAGCAGGTCGCCATGCTTGTCGAGGATCGTCGCGAGCGAGTCGGAGCCGATCTCCTCCTCACCCTCGACGAACACGTTGACCCCCACCGGCGGCTTGCCGTCGTGGGCGCGGATCGCGGCGAGGTGCGCCATCACGCCGGCCTTGTCGTCGGCTGCACCACGGCCGAACAGACGTCCGTCACGTTCGGTCGGCTCGAACGGCGCAGTATCCCAGTCCTTGTCGTCACCGGGTGGCTGGACGTCGTGGTGGGCGTACAGGGTGATGGTCGGAGCGCCTTCGGGTGCGGCCAGCCGTCCGATGACCGCCGGACGCCCACCCTCGCGGACGATCTGCACCTCCAACCCCTCGGCTCTGAGCAGATCGGCGACGGCGTCCGCGCTCTTTTCGACCTGCGCCTGGTCGAAGGAATCGAGCGAGACGCTCGGGATGCGGGTCAGGGCTTCGAGATCGGCACGCACCTGCGGCATGAGTTCTCGGACGCGGTCACGCAGGGATTCGACTCGATCAGTGGTCACCCTTCCACCGTATCCGCCCGGAAGTCCGCGGTCCGGCGAGGTCAGCGCCACGAACCTGGACTTGCGGGTGTGGTCGGGCGCATCGTCGAACGCACCGTAAGATCGTGGATTGTGTTCGGCCGTAAGAAGGAATCCCAGCAGCCCACCGTCGAGGATCACGAGATCCGGGAGTCGGTGAGCGAGAACGGCGTCCCCGGCAAGAAGGGCCGGCCGACCCCGAAGCGCCGCGATCAGCAGGCCGCCCGCCGTCAGCCGTTGGTACCGGCCGACCGTGATGCCGCCAAGAAGAACGCCAAACAGGAAGCACGCCTCGAGCGGATGAGGCAGAAGGACGCGTTCGCCCGCGGCGAAGAGAGCGCACTGCCCAAGCGCGACCGTGGTCCGATCAAACGGTTCATCCGCGACACGGTCGACAGCCGCTGGAACATCGGCGAAATCCTGCTCCCGCTCATGCTGATCGTGCTGGTGATGACGGTCATCCCGAACCGCAACTTCCAGATCGCCTCGCTGATCCTGGTCTGGCTGGTCATCGTGGTCGGCATCGTCGACTGCGTCCTGTTGTGGCTGCGCCTGAAGAAGAAGATCCGTGCCCGGTTCGGCGAGGACCCGCCGAAGGGTTCGAAGTCCTACGCGATCATGCGCGCTTTCCAGATGCGCCTGTCGCGCATGCCGCGCCCGCAGGTCAAGCGCGGCGAAGCTCCCCGCTGAGTCCGAGCCTCCGGCCGGGCGGACATTTGTTGAACCGAGTTCTCGAAGAGAACCGCTGAACGCCAAGGAGACTCACATGGCAAGCACCACCATCGCCGGACGCACCATCCTGATGTCCGGCGGTAGCCGCGGCATCGGGCTCGCGATCGCACTGCGGGCAGCGCAGGACGGCGCGAACGTCGTCCTGCTGGCCAAGACCGACCAACCGCACCCCAAACTCGAGGGCACCGTTCACACCGCTGCCGCCGAGATCGAGGCGGCCGGTGGCCAGGCGTTGGCGGTCGTGGGCGACGTCCGCGACGAGAACTCCGTCCGATCGGCCGTCGAGCAGGCGGTGTCGCGGTTCGGCGGCATCGACATCGTCGTCAACAACGCGAGCGCCATCGACCTGTCACCGGTGAGTTCGTTGCCGATGAAGAAGTTCGATCTCATGCACCAGATCAATGCTCGCGGCTCATACCTGCTCGCAGCCGCGGCGCTCCCCCAACTTCAGCGCTCCGAGCACGCCCACATCCTGACCCTCTCGCCGCCGATCAACCTCGACCCGAAGTGGGCCGGGCGGCACCTCGGCTACACGATGGCGAAGTACGGCATGAGCCTGGTGACCCTCGGCCTGGCCGAGGAACTGCGCGGCGCCGGGATCGCGGCGAACAGCCTGTGGCCGCGCACCCTCATCGCAACTGCAGCCGTCCAGAACCTGCTCGGCGGCGACGAGGCGATGACCAAGAGCCGCTCCCCGCAGATCGTCGCCGACGCCGCACACGCGATCCTGGTGCGCGACCCGCGCGAGTGCACCGGCAACTTCTTCATCGATGAAGAGGTGTTGCGCGAGGAGGGCGTCACCGACCTGCTGCAGTACGGCGGCACCGACGACCAGCTCGAGCTGGACATCTTCCTCGACTGATCAGGCGCGCGGGGTCTCGGGATCTACGGGCGTCCTGACGCGCGCGGATCTCGATACCCCTGGCGTCTGGGTAATCAGTTCTGCGACAACGGCATCGGGCCGTACACGTCGAACTCACCCTGCCGCAGGGTGACCGCGGTGACGCCTTGGTCGGCGAGTTCCTGCCAACTCTCCGACAGCCACGCCTCGGCCTCGGCCTGCGTCGGAAAGGCGGCGGATGCGTCCTGCTCGCCACCGGTGTAGGTCCACGTCCATTCGTTCATGAATCGACCGTAAACGTTCGCGCTACCCACACGGGTGGCAGCGCACTAGGGTTGCTCGGAACGTCGTCGACGGCGACGACACCGGACCAGGAGTTTCCATGGACGCACGCCAGGACATCCTCTCCCAGCTCCCGATGGACCGCCTCGCGCAGCAGATCGGCGCCGATGAGGCGAGCACCCGTCAGGCGGCCGAGCAACTGATCCCCACCCTTCTCGGTGGCATGCAGGTCAACGCCCAGGACGAACGCGGCGCACAGTCATTGCTCGATGCCCTCGGCGAGCACCAGGGCACTACTCCCTCACTGGACGCCGTGGACCCGCGCGAGGGTCAGAAGATCGTCAGCCACGTCTTCGGTCCGAACCAGGACGAGGTAGCCAACCGCCTCGGCGGGCTCGAGGGTGGGGCGAGCAGCGACCTGATCAAGAAGCTGCTGCCGATCCTCGCGCCGATCGTGCTGAACTACATCGCCGGCAAGGTGCTCGGCGGAGGTGGACTCGGAGGTGGACTCGGCGGCGGACTCGGCGGCGGTCAGCCCGCACCGCAGCAGCCGGGTCAGTCCGCACCGGACGCGGGTCAGAGCCAACCGGGTGGTGGCGGACTCGCCGACATCCTCGGCAGCATCCTGGGCGGCATGGCCGGCGGACAGGGCGGTCAGGCCGGCGGGTCGAGCCTGCCGGGCGGACTCGGCGACATCCTGGGCGATCTCCTCGGCGGCGGACGCCGCTAGAACCCCACACATGCAAAATCCGGGTGAGCCGCTGAGGCTCACCCGGATTTCGTTGTGTCTCAAGCCAGGTCGGCGACGGCCTTGGCGACTGTCGGGGCGACGCGGTCATCGAACGCACTCGGCACGATCTCGGTCGCGGACGGCTCGTCCACCAAGGACGCGATCGCTTCTGCCGCAGCGATCTTCATCGCCTCGGTGATCTGCGGAGCCCCGGAGTCGAGCGCGCCGCGGAACAGTCCCGGGAACGCGAGCACGTTGTTGATCTGATTCGGGAAGTCCGACCGGCCGGTGGCGACGACCGCTGCGTACTTCTGCGCGACCGTCGGGTGCACCTCGGGATCGGGGTTGGCGAGCGCGAAGATGATGCAGTTGTCGGCCATCTTGGCCACGTCCGACTCCGGCACAGTGCCACCGGAGACGCCGACGTAGACGTCCGCGTCGAGCAGGGCGTCGCCGAGCTTGCCGCGCAACCCGAGGGGGTTGGTCGTCGCGGCGAGCTTGCGCTTGATGTCGGTGAGGTCGGTGCGCTGCGGCTCGATGATCCCGCGCGAGTCGCACACCACGAGGTCGTCGATGCCGGCCCGGCGGAAGATGTTCGCGATCGCGACACCGGCCGCGCCCGCACCACCGATGACGACGCGCAGACTCGACAGTTCGCGTCCGACGACCTTCGCGGCATTGATCAGCGCAGCCAACGCGACGATCGCGGTGCCGTGCTGGTCGTCGTGGAACACCGGGATGTCCAGGCGCTCCTTGAGCTGGCGCTCGATCTCGAAGCAGCGGGGCGCCGAGATGTCCTCGAGGTTGATGCCACCGTAGGTCGGTGCCAGGCGGACGACGGCCTCGACGATCTCCTCGACGGTGCCCGTCTCCAGACATACCGGCACGGAGTCGACGTTCGCGAAGTGCTTGAACAACACCGCCTTGCCCTCCATCACCGGCAGGGCCGCGACCGGCCCGATGTCACCGAGACCCAGCACCGCGGTGCCGTCGGTGACGACCGCGACGGTGTTGCGTCGCGTCGTGTACTCGAACGACAACTGCGGGTCCTGGGCGATGGCGCGGCACACGTCGGCGACGCCGGGGGTGTACAGCAGAGCAAGGTCCTTGCGGTCACGCAAGGGCTTGCTCGGAACGGACTCCAGCTTGCCGCCCTCGTGGGCGGCGAACACGGGTCCGGAGGTATCGGGGCGTGAGGGATGAGTCATAGCAGACAAAGGTCTCCACCTTCGAAGATCGGCTCGTCGATGAGCACCGGCTTGGGAGCCGGACTGTTGAGCGGTCGATCGCCGGGGTGGCGGCGCACTTCCGTGAGATTCGAAACGCGAGGTTGGCCCGCGTACGTCCCGTCAGTGTTTCACAGGGATGCCCGAGCTGTCAGTCGGGACACGACATACACCCGCGTGTTGACGCAGGCCTTTGCCGGAGGCTGCACCACCGGCAGTACCCTGTACGACGCAGCCCGCGACCGGTGCTCCACCGGTGCACTCAGGAGGGGGACGAATGACGACCACACTCGTACTCGGCGGAACGCGCAGCGGCAAGGCCCAGTACGCGCGGCGTTTCCTACCTGCGGACGGGGCGGTCACCGTCATCAACGCCGGCGGCGAGGCAGCACGTTCGGGACGGGCGGCGCAGATCCACGGTCCGCGCGAACAGGTGCACGTGAGCGACTCCTGGAACGTCACCGACCCCCTCGACGTCACCCGAGCGATCCTGCGCACCCGCAACCCGGTATTGGTCGACTGCCTGGGCACCTGGGTGGTCGGTCTGCTCGACGAGTGGCAGACCTGGGACGACCCGCAGCAATCACTCGAACGGATCGAGCAGGCTGCGTACGAGTTGGCCGCGCTCTGGTCGGACGCCCCGTACGACGCCGTCGCCGTCTCGCACGAGGCCGGTTTCTCGCCGCTGTCGCCCGACCCGCGGGCCCGCGTCTACCAGGAGTGCCTCGGTCGGGTGAACACCATCATCAGCCAGGCCAGCCGGCGAACGCATGTGGTGATCGCCGGACGCGTCCTGGACCTGTCGGACGCTCCCGCCATCCACTGACCTCCCGAAGAAAAATCCGCGCACCCGGTTGCGGGTGCGCGGATTTCTCGTACTGACGTGCTCAGTCGGTCTCGACCTGGACGAACGGTGGCTTGACCACCTTCGCCTCGACGCCGCGGCCGCGGACGTCGATGGTGACCTGGGTGCCCTCGGTGATGTCGCGGTCGAGCAACGCGAGCGCGATGCCTTGCTTCAGCGTCGGTGACATCGTGCCGGAGGTGACCTCACCGATGACCTTCCCGTCGGAGTCCTTCACCTCGCAGTGCGCACGCGGGATGCCGCGGCCGGTGACCAGCAGGCCCCAGGAGAGGCGGTAGTCCTTCGCGGCCTTCCGCGTCTCGAGCACGTCCTTGCCCCAGAACGCGTCCTTCTTCCACCCGACGGCCCAGCCGGAGCGCGCCATGTTGGGGGTGATGTCCATCGACAGATCGTTGCCGTGCAGCGGGTACCCCATCTCGGTGCGCAGCGTGTCGCGGGCGCCGAGCCCGCACGGCAGACCACCGAACGGCTCCATCGCCTCGACGAGGGCGTCCCAGACGGCGGGAGTGTCCTGCCAGCGCGGGACGAGTTCGAAGCCCTTCTCGCCGGTGTATCCGGAACGCAGCACGATGACGGGCTTGCCGTTCCAGTCGGCCTCGGCGAACGACATGTACTCCAGGTCGGTCGGCAGGCCGAGCGCCTCGACGACCTCGAACGACTTGGGACCCTGGACGGCGATGACGCCGTACTCGGTGTGCTGGTCGGTGACCGTGACGCCTTCGGGCAGCTTCTCGTTCAAGCGGCGCACGACCTCGGCGGTGTTGGCCGCGTTCGGGACCAGAAAAACCTCGTCGTCGCTGCGCAGGTACTGGATGAGGTCATCGACCACGCCGCCGGTCTCCTCGTCGCAGCACATCGTGTACTGGGCCTTCGGCGGGGAGATCTTGCGCAGATCGTTGGTGAAGCAACTGTTGACGAAGTCGGCCGCGCCGGGACCCTTCACCAGCGCCTTGCCGAGGTGGCTGACGTCGAAGATGCCGACGGCCTCACGGACCGCGGTGTGCTCGCGCAGCACTCCGCCGCCGGGATACTCGATCGGCATCTGCCAGCCACCGAAGTCGGCCATCTTCGCGCCGAGCGCCTGGTGGCGGTCGTGCAACGGGGAAGCTTTCAAGGATGCGTCACTCATGGGGCGAACCTACCGGTGGTTCGCCCGCGTATTGTCGCGGGTGGGCAACCGAGCAGTACGCCGACAACACCACCGTAGAAGTACTCCGAGAGGACACTCACCCGTGACCACAGTGACCCTGACCGACCGTCCCGCCGACAAGGTCTCGGCGCCCGTCCTGGTCGTGATGACCCTCGCCGTCGACGGCAAGGCGAGCGTTTCCGGCGCGAACCTCGACCCGGCGGTGGCCGAGTCCGTGAACCAGGCGCTCTCCGTCCTCGGCGCCTCCGGTACGGCCGACGAGATCGTGAAGCTGACCGGCATCGCCGGCACGAGCGGGTACGTCGTCGCAGCCGGGTCCGGTCTCGACCACGAGCCGGTCGACACCGACGTCGAGGCGGTCCGTCGCGCCGCCGGTTCGGCCGCTCGCGCCCTGCCGGACGTGGCCCACGCGTCCTTCGGTTTCCCCAGTGACACCGCGGCGCTGACGGTCGCGGCCGTCGAGGGTCTGCGCTTCGGCGCCTACGAGTACACCTCCTACCGCGCCACCGGCGCCAAGCCCAAGCCGCTGGCGAAGGCGTCCGTGTCCTCGTCGGTCGCGAAGGCGTCCACCACCAAGACCGGGGTGAAGCGCGCACAGATCCTCGCCGACGAGCAGGCCTGGGCCCGCGACCTGGTCAACATGCCCCCGCTCGACCTCTACCCGGCCTCCTTCGCGGCCGAGGCCAAGCGGCACTTCGCCGGCACCGAGGTCAAGGTGCAGGTGCTGGACGAGAAGGCGCTCGCCCGTCAGAACTGCGGCGGCCTGGTCGGTGTCGGACGCGGTTCGTCGCGTCCGCCGCGCCTGGTCACCCTCACCTACAAGCCGGCCAAGGCCAAGGCGCACATCGCGCTCGTCGGCAAGGGCATCACGTTCGACAGCGGTGGCCTGTGCATCAAGCCGGCGACCGGCATGGTGACGATGAAATGCGACATGGCGGGAGCCGCATCGGTGGCTGCGGCGACCGCTGCGATCGCGGCGCTCGGTCTGCCGATCGCGGTCACCACCTACCTGTGCCTCGCCGAGAACCTCACCGGCTCGGACGCCCAGCGCCCTGGTGACGTCGTGACCATGCCGAACGGCAAGACCGTCGAGATCATCAACACCGACGCCGAAGGCCGCCTGGTCATGGCCGACGGTCTGTGCTTCGCCTCGAAGGCCGACCCCGACCTGGTCGTCGATGTCGCGACCCTCACCGGCGCCGCCGTCCTGTCGCTCGGTCCGCGCACCACGGCCGTCCTGTCCAACGTCGACGGCGTGCGGGACGAGGTGTTGAACGCTGCCGCCACCGCCGGTGAGGCGATGTGGCCGATCCCGCTGCTGGACGAACTGCGTCCGCCGATGAAGTCGAACGTCGCCGACGTGAAGCACACCGGCGAGCGCATGGGCGGGATGATCACCGCCGCGTTGTTCCTGCGCGAGTTCGTCGGTGACGACACGTCCGGCGCGCAGCTGCCATGGGCTCACCTCGACATCGCCGGTCCGGCGTACAACGAGGCGGGCGCCTACGGCTACACCCCCGTCGGAGCCACCGGACACAGCGTCCGCACGCTGGTGGCGCTGGCCGAGGGACGCGCCTGATCGCTGTTTTCCGAACGACGAAGGACGCGCCACGGACATCCGTGGCGCGTCCTTCCTTGTTTCGGCCTGTTTGCCCGGTCTGTCAGCCGCCGGACTTGCGGCGGAACATCTGCTGCGTCCCCGAGGTCTCGGCGTCGTGCGTGCCGGCAACCTTGGAGTGCGCCGAGTGATCGGACACGTCCCGTCCGCCGTGCGCCTTCTTCTTGTCGAGGGCCTCGCGGAACTTCGCCTTCATCTCATCGCTGGGTGACGGCTTGTCGCCTGACATGTCCACTCCTTCTGCTCGGCTGGAAGACCATCGCGCAAGGTCTCCCGTGTCGGAACACTCTCGCACGGACGTGGCACCCGTTCCAGTGATTACTCTCCAGTTGACAACCACCTGTTCGGCGAATTCGGCGGCAGTGCCAAGATTGTCGGCGTCGACGATCTCGACGCGGTCCCCTGTGCGCAACCCCGTGAGGAGCTACGAGCCAATGGCGCGATCCACCGACCAGACCTACGACATCGTGATCCTGGGCGGAGGCAGCGGCGGTTACGCGTGCGCGCTGCGGGCCGCCGAACTGGGTCTGAATGTCGCGCTGGTCGAGAAGGACAAGCTCGGCGGCACCTGCCTGCACCGCGGCTGCATCCCGACCAAGGCGCTGCTGCATGCCGCCGAGGTCGCCGACTCCGCACGCGAAGGCGCGAAGTTCGGGGTCAATACCGCCCTCGAATCGATCGACATGGCGGGCGTGCACAAGTACAAGGACGGCGTCATCTCCCGTCTGCACAAGGGCCTGCAGGGCCTGGTGCAGTCGGCCGCCATCGACTACGTCGAGGGGGAGGGACGCCTGTCATCCCCCACCACGGTCACCGTCGGCGACCGCACACTGACCGGCAAGCACGTCGTCCTCGCCACCGGTTCGTACGCCAAGAGCCTGCCCGGTCTCGAGCTCGGGCCGCGCATCATGACCAGCGACCAGGCCCTGACGCTCGACTTCGTCCCGGAGAAGGTCGTCGTGCTCGGTGGCGGCGTGATCGGCGTCGAGTTCGCTTCGGTGTTCAACTCCTTCGGTGCTCAGGTCACCATCGTCGAGGCGTTGCCCCGCCTGGTCGCGGCGGAGGACGAAGCGATCTCCAAGCAGCTCGAACGCTCCTTCAAGAAGCGCAAGATCACCTCGAAGACCGGCGTGAAGTTCGCCGCTGCCACGGCGAGCGACGACGGCGTGAGCGTGCAGTTGGAGTCCGGTGAAACGATCGATGCCGACCTGTTGCTGGTGGCCGTCGGCCGCGGCCCGGTCACCGACGGGCTCGGCTACGAGGAGGCCGGCGTGAAGGTCGACCGCGGATTCGTCCTGGCCGACGAGCGCTGCCGCACCACTGCGGAGTCCGTGCGCGCGGTGGGCGACATCGTCCCCGGTCTGCAGTTGGCGCACCGCGGGTTCGCCCAGGGGATCTTCGTGGCCGAGGACATCGCCGGTCTCGAGCCTGCCCCGCTCGTGGAGGGCACCATCCCGCGCGTCACCTACTGCGACCCCGAGATCGCCTCGGTCGGCCTGACCGAGGAGCAGGCGAAGGCCGAGCACGGCGAGATCAGCACCTACGAGTACAACCTCGGCGGCAACGGCAAGAGCCAGATCCTGCAGACGCAGGGTTTCGTGAAGCTCGTCCGCGCCGAGGAGGGCGCCGTGGTCGGCGTCCACATGATCGGCGCCCGTATGGGCGAACAGGTCGGCGAGGCGCAGCTGATCGTCGGGTGGGAGGCACTGCCCGACGACGTCGCGTCGATGATCCACGCCCACCCCACCCAGAACGAGGCTCTCGGCGAAGCGCATCTCGCACTGGCCGGAAAGCCCCTGCATGCGCATGCATGAGACGAAGATGGACTTGAGCCACCCAACACAAGGAGACTGCACACATGTCTGAACGCGTGACGATGCCCGCACTCGGCGAATCCGTGACGGAAGGCACCGTCACCCGATGGCTGAAGAGTGTCGGCGACGAGGTGGCCGTCGATGAACCGTTGCTCGAGGTCTCGACCGACAAGGTCGACACCGAGATCCCCTCGCCGGTTGCCGGCACCCTGCAGGAGATCCTGGTCGAGGAGGACGAGACCGTTCCGGTCGGCGCCGACCTCGCAGTGATCGGTGACGGTGAGGCATCCGGCTCGTCCGACTCCTCCGACTCCGGCGAGGAGAAGGAAGAGCCGAAGGCGCAGGAGAAGACCGAGGAGAGGTCGGACGACTCGTCCGCCGGCTCCGAGGAAGCCGCGGCTGCCGAGGGCAAGGAGGAGGCCTCCGAGGAGACGGCCAAGGAAGAGGGCGCCGACCAGGCCGAGTCCGACTCCTCGTCGGAGTCGTCCGGCGGCTCTGGTGATGGCGACGTCGAGGGCGGCGAGATCATCAAGATGCCGGCTCTGGGCGAGTCGGTCACCGAAGGCACCATCACCCGCTGGCTGAAGGCCGAGGGCGATGACGTCGCTGTCGACGAGCCGCTGCTCGAGGTCTCGACCGACAAGGTCGACACCGAGGTGCCCTCCCCTGTGGCGGGCAAGCTGACCAAGATCCTGGTGCAGGAGGACGAGACCGTTCCGGTCGGCGCCGACCTCGCCGTCGTCGGCGCAGAAGCCGGCGGATCCCAGCCCAAGAAGGACGAGGCGCCCGCGAAGTCCGAGAAGTCCGAGGCGCCGAAGCAGGACGCCGAGGAAGAGCCGAAGGCACAGGAGGAGTCCGGCGACACGCAGGACAAGGCCGCCGCTGCTGCCGAGAACAAGGAAGAGACTCCCGAGCCCGAGGCTGCCCCCGGCAAGGAGGACGAGGCCAAGGAGCAGAAGCAGGAAGCCGCACAGCAGCAGGAGCAGGCTCCCAAGCAGGACAAGAAGCCGGAAAGCACCGACGCGAAGCCCGCTTCGACCGCCGGTGACGCCGGGTACGTCACCCCGTTGGTGCGCAAGCTTGCCGAGCAGGCCGGAGTCGACCTGTCGTCGATCAAGGGGTCCGGTGTCGGTGGACGCATCCGCAAGCAGGATGTCCAGGCTGCCGCGGAGGCCGCGAAGGCGCCCGAGCAGGAAGAGGCTCCGGCCGCTTCGCAGGACGCACCGGCACCCGCCGCGTCCGGTGGCCAGTCGGCTCCGCCTGCGGTCTCGCCGAAGCGCGGCACGACCGAGAAAATGACCCGTATGCGCAAGCTGATCGCGACGCGCATGGTGGAGTCGCTGCAGGTTTCGGCCCAGCTGACCACGGTCGTCGAGGTCGACGTGACCAGGATCGCGCGTCTGCGTGACAAGGCGAAGGCCGGTTTCCAGCAGCGTGAAGGCGTCAAGCTCAGCTTCATGCCGTTCTTCGCGCTGGCCGCGGTGGAGGCACTCAAGGCGTACCCGCAGCTCAACGCGAGCGTGCAGGACGACTCGATCGTGTACCACCCCGCGGAGAACCTCGGCATCGCGGTCGACACCGAGAAGGGTTTGTTCGTCCCGGTCATCCAGAACGCCGGCGACCTGAACATCGCCGGTCTGTCGCGCAAGATCGCCGACCTCGCCGACCGTACCCGCGGCAACAAGATCACGCCGGACGAACTGGGCGGTGGCACGTTCACCCTCACCAACACCGGCAGCCGTGGGGCGCTGTTCGACACCCCGATCATCAACCAGCCGCAGGTCGGCATCCTGGGCACCGGCTCGGTGGTCAAGCGTGCGGTCGTGGTGCCGGACGGTGACGGTGGCGAGACGATCGCGATTCGCTCGATGGTCTACCTGGCCCTGTCGTACGACCACCGCATCGTCGACGGCGCCGATGCTGCGCGGTTCCTCACGCACATGAAGGAGCGCTTGGAAGAGGGCGCCTTCGAGGTCTGAGCACACCCGCTTGAGGCCGGTCCCGGCGACGGGGCCGGCCTTCGCGTTTGCCGGACGGCTTGTTCATCGCCACGAGTGGATCAACCACGACTGACCCGACCGCACCAGTTCGAGAGTCACGCGCTGGGAATTGGCCGGTCGGTCATGTGTGACGGAGGCTGTGGTGACCACGTAGTCGGGTCGTTGCACCGTGGTGATCACCGTCATCCGGCTGGCCGACCTCTTGGTGACCGAGACCTGCCCCACGTCGAACCTCACCTGCCCGTAATCGGCACCCTGCCTCTGCGCCGTCGCGAGTGCGGTCCGATCTGCTTTGTCCGCGGGTGAATTCGGGGCGAGGGCATGGACCAGAAGTTGGGGGTCTTCCTGATTCCATGCCCTCGCTCGAGCCGCCACCAGGTCGCTGACGATCTGGGACGGGGTCTTGAGCGCCACAGCCGGCTTCGGGACCGGCTTCGGGACAAGCTTCGCGGCGGGTGGAGCGGCAGACGACGGCTGCTGGACCGCCGGCGGCGCAGAAGTCGGCGTGGACGGATCGACGTGGCCGGTGGCGTACGTCGGTTCGTCGGGCACGAGCGCCCAGACTCCCGTCGCGACGACCGAGGTAACCAGTGCTGCACCCGCTCCGGTGAACAGCGCGTGCCGCGCGGGAAGCTTCGAGGCGAACCGTGACCGCAGAGACGGTTCAGGGTCGGTCTCGGCATCCTCCACGGCCTTGGCCGCACGGATCATCCGGCGCGTGAGCAGCACCGGTTCTTGGGCGTCTGCTACTCGGCGCGATCCCCGACTGCCGGCCACCGGCGCCGGTCGCGCTTCGGCGCATCGCCACAGGCGCAGCGCGAATTCGCCTGCGCTGGGACGTTCTTCCGGATCGAACGACATCGCCTCGTCGATCAACTCGATGACCGACCCATCCAGGTGCGATGCCACACCCTGAAGCTCGGGGCGCTGGAGCAACGGCGGTGGCGGAGTGCCGGTCACGCAGGCCCAGGCCACCGCGCCGAGTGCGTAGACGTCGGACGCCGGTCCCGCGGGCTGTCCCGCGAGTACCTCGGGCGCGGCCCACGCATCCGTGGCCCAGGTGGTGTCGTCATAGCTGCCGGCCAGCCTGGCGACGCCGAGGTCTGCCAGCAGCGGTTTGCCGGCGTCGGTGAACAGGATGTTGCCGGTCGAGATGTCGGCATGGACGAGTCCGGAGCCGTGGAGGTCGTGCAGGGTTCGCGCGATCGGGGTCAGCACGGTCACCAGTTCACCTGGGGTGAGGGTGCGCCGGGCTTCGATCGCATCTGCCAACGATCCACCTTCGGCCAGATCGAGGATGAGCACGGTGCGTTCGTCCCCGCCTTCCTCCCGCACGGTGTCGCGCAACCGGACCACATGATCGTGATCCAGTCTGCGCAGGAAGTCCTCCTCCCCGACGGTGCGCTCGTGAGACGAGGGAATCAGTTTGGCTGCCAAACGAATTCCGTCCGGACGTCGCACCACCCAGACCTCGCCCGATCCCCCGGCGCCCAGCCGGTCGATCACCTCGTAACCGGGAATCACCGGCTTCCCGCTGCCGTCCATGAGCTCGTCCATGCCGACACCGTGCCACCGATCGACAACGCCGTCGGAAGTTATCCACACCACCCTGGCCCGAGCAGTGATGATGTAACGGTGAGTGAGTTCCTCGGCGTCGGCCCCCGCACGTGGCGCTTCCTGCTGGTGCTGGGTGGGCTCGCCATGCTGTTCACGGCGGTGGGCGCCGTGTCATCAGCGCTCGATCACGATTGGTATCACACGGCGTACTTCACAGCCATGAGCGCGGTGTTCGCCGGGGCGGTGTGGCGCAATCGCACCCGTGCCCGCTCGGACGCCCCCTGCGCTGATTGAGCCCGTGGGACTGACAGGCGCGATATCGCCCCGGTAGGTAATCGGGTCCCCACGATCGCTGATTGAACCGGGCGACTGACACTCGCAACCCTCGCCACCGCTGGAAGGTAACCGGCGCGCCACAATCGCTGGTTGAGCCCGGGACTAGGTACGAATTCACCCGCGCCGAAACAACGGCAAGATCGACGCAAAGCCGACCACATTTCCCGTCCACGGAGGTTTACAAGCGGTCCAAGCCATAGCCATGGCGCGGTAAGCCGCGATAGACGAGGAGTTGGTCGATTCCGACACCGGGGTCACCTCGAAGGTCGAGCACGCCCTCGGGCACCAATCGTCGCGCCGGTGACAGTCATTCCGATGCCCCATAAGTTGGGCGGCATGATCGATGAACGCACGCTGCTTTTCGCTCACCTGGATGCCCAGCGAGCACACGTGCTGGCGACGACGGACGACCTCGGCGATGACCACTTGCTCCAGCCGGTGGCACCGTCCGGATGGTCGATCGCCCGAATGATCAACCACCTCACCTACGACGACGAGATCTTCTGGGGTGCAGCGGTTCTCGGCGGCGACGAGGAAGCGATCGGGCTCGTCCAGGACGGGTGGCAGGTGCCGGTGACGCGCGGCGCTGATGCGATCGCCACCTACCGACGCTGGACCATGCGCGTCGACGATCTCCTCGCAGACCTCGATCTCGACAGTGCCCCGAAGTGGTGGCCCGGCTCGGATGTCTTCCCCTTCCCTGCGTTCGAGACGTCGCGAGAAGTCGTCCTGAGATTGCTCACCGAAACGGCTACGCACGCCGGCCACCTCGACCTCGCCCGCGAGCACATCGACGGTCACCAGCACCTCGTCGTGGAGTGACGACCGTGGCGAGGACCGACCGGGTCGAGGTTCGCCCGGCGAACCAGGTCAGCTGTGCCGAACTCGACCAGGTCTTCGGCACGAAGGCATCAGCGGCCGAATGTCGTTGCCAGCGTTACCGACTCGCCCGGGTTCGCGGTCATTCACGAACCCTCGAAGCGACGGGCGGTGGTCTCGATCGATCTCTGAGCGACCTCAACCGCGCGCCACATCGACCGCTTGCCAATTCTCGGCCGAGCGCCGGGCCGCATCGATCACCCGCGCCGTGTGGACCGCGTCCCACGGGTCCACCGGCATCGCCGCCTGGACGTCGCCGCTGTGCAGCGCGGCCGTGACCTGCTGGTAGAAGGTCGTGGAGGACTGCACTTCGCGGACCGGTTCCCTGGTCTCGCCACGAGCGATCCAACCGATGTGGCCCTCGGAGTTCTCGAACCCGAGAAAGGCGTTGGGTTCGGTCTCGAACTCGGTGACGACGTACGCCGCCTTCGTCCCGCTCACCCGCAACCGTGGTCCGGGAGCGCCCGCGAGCGAGGTGGTTGACAGCTCGGACACGACACCCGAGGCGTGTCGACACAGGAGCACCGCAGCATCCTCGGCGATGGTCGTGTGAGCCGAGACCGTCGCGAAGACCGACTCCACCGGTCCGAAGAGATCGACCGCCGAGTCGACCAGGTGCGTCCCGAGATCGAGCAGCAGTCCCCCTCCGTCGGCGGCCGACGCCTGCTCGCGCCAACGATCCTTGGGTTCGGGACGCCAACGCTCCCAACGGAATTCGTAGCGAATGACGTCGCCGATGGTGCCGTCCGAGATCAGCTTCTTCGCGGTCAGGTGCGGCGGGTCCCAGCGACGGTTATGGAAAACCGTCAACGGGCAACCGGCATCCTCAGCAGCCTCGACCACCTCTCGGGCAGCCGAGGAGTCGACCGCGATCGGCTTGTCGACGACAGTCGGGAGGCCGGCCGCGATGCAGGCCATCAGGTGTTCGAAGTGCTTCCCGCTCGGTGTCGCGAGCACGACGAGGTCCAAGCCCGACACCTCGAGAAGGGCGTCCAGATCCGGCACGACCACGGCGTCCGGCTCGTCGGCACGCACCGCATCCGAACGCTCCGCCGAAGACGTCGCCACAGCCCCGATCTCGAACCCGGCGGCTCGCAGCTGCGCTCGATGGATTCCACGTCCCGCCATGCCGTACCCGGCGATTCCAACGCGCATGCGAACACGGTAGTGCTGCCCTACGGTCGAACCATGAGCGGCGAGTTGATCACGACAGCGCAGGCAGCCGAAATGCTCGGCGTGCAGCCCGCGACGATCTACTCCTACGTCGCCCGCGGCGTACTGACCCGAGCCACCGCCACCAGCCGGCACGAGGGGTTCGCTCTTTCGTCGCAGCGATGAAGGTGTTCATTGTCTGCAGCGTGAACCTCTCGGTCCGCGCCTTCTATATGGATGCCGTCCACCTACCCGCGCGTACCGAACCGCGCACGTCGAGGGTCCAGCTCGGTTCTACCCTGAGTCAATGCGCATCGAACACGTCGGTTTCGACCCCGATCTCGTCGACTACCAGCACGCCTGGGACCTGCAGAAGCAGGTGCATGCGCAGGTCGTCGACGGCACCCGCGAGGACACCGTCCTGCTGCTCGAGCACGCTCGGGTCTACACCGCCGGAAAGCGCACCGAACCACACGAGCGCCCGTTCGACGGCACCCCGGTGATCGACGTGGACCGTGGGGGCAAGATCACCTGGCACGGCCCGGGCCAGTTGGTCGGTTACCCGATCGTCCGACTCGACGACCCGATCGACGTGGTCGCGTACGTGCGACGGCTCGAGCAGATGATGATCGATGTCTGCGGCGATCTCGGGCTGGATGCCGGACGTGTCGAGGGACGCAGCGGCGTGTGGTTCCCGGCGTCCGACGGCAGGCCGGAGCGCAAGGTCGGAGCAATAGGCATCCGGGTCAGCCGGGACGTGACCATGCACGGTTTCGCACTCAACTGCGACTGCGATCTCTCGTGGTCGACCACCATCGTCCCGTGCGGGATTCCGGACGCGGGTGTCACGAACCTCACCCGGGAACTCGGTCGCGACGTCACGGTCGCCGAGGTGCTGCCCTACGTCGAGAAGCGGCTGGACTCGATCCTGGGCTAAACGCTCAGTGCTTTGACCCGAGCCCCCTACGCGGCAGTAAGCCCATTCCGGGCGAGACGACTGAACCCGGCCGCGTACGCTGGTACGAACCGTGTCACCGCCGCCACGCGCGTGACTGTCTGTTGATCGAGGGAGCCGTTCGAGGATGACCATCGCACCGGAGGGACGCCGCCTGCTGCGCGTCGAGGCCCGCAACGCCGAGACGCCGATCGAGCGCAAGCCCGAATGGATCCGCACCACCGCGAAGATGGGTCCGGCCTACACCAAGCTGCACACGATGGTGAAGAGCGAAGGGCTGCACACCGTCTGCCAGGAAGCCGGTTGCCCCAACATCTTCGAGTGCTGGGAGGACCGCGAGGCCACCTTCCTCATCGGTGGTGACGTCTGTACCCGGCGCTGCGACTTCTGTGACATCGCGACCGGTCGCCCGACCGAACTCGACATGGACGAGCCGCGCCGCGTAGCGGAATCCATCCAGCAGATGAACCTGCGGTACGCCACAGTCACCGGCGTCGCCCGCGACGACCAGCCGGACGGCGCAGCACGCCTGTATGCGGAGACCATCCGCAAGATCCACGAACTCAATCCGAACACCGGCGTCGAGATCCTCCCGCCCGACTTCGGCGCCAAGCCGGACCTGGTCGGTCAGGTCTTCGACGCACGTCCGGAGGTGTTCGCGCACAACTTGGAGACGGTGCCGCGCATCTTCAAGCGGATCCGTCCGGCGTTCACCTACGACAAGTCGCTCAAGGTGCTCACCATGGCCAAGGAGCAGGAGCTGGTCACCAAGTCCAACCTCATCCTCGGCATGGGCGAGCAGGAGCACGAGATCGAGCAGGCGCTCACCGACCTGCATCAGGCCGGCTGCGACATCATCACGATCACCCAGTACCTGCGTCCCTCGCCCCTGCATCACCCGATCGACCGATGGGTGAAGCCGCAGGAGTTCGTGCACTGGAGCAACGTGGCCCGTGACCTCGGCTTCGTCGGGGTGATGGCCGGACCCCTGGTCCGCTCGTCCTACCGCGCCGGACGCCTGTACTCCACAGCCATGGCCGCACTCGGACGCGAGGTGCCGGAACACCTCAGCCACCTGGCGCAGGCAGCATCCGAGCCCGCCCGTCAGGAAGCGGCGTCGCTCATGGCCAAGCTCGCCCCGCAAGTATCCTGAACCGCATGTCCACCTCCTCCACCGCGACGGCGCCGAAGAAGTCGCGCCGCAAACGCAGGCCCAAGGACCCTAACAAGCCGGGTCGGTTCAGCCAGATCTCTACGCTCTACAAGGGCGCCGTCAAGCAGAACCCGCGGATCCCGTTGTGGATGGCCCTCGCGTTCCTCGTCGGCTTCCTTCCCCTGCTGCTGATCGGCCTGGCGTGGGGACACCCGTTCTACCTGGGCTTCATCGGCCTGATGGTCGGACTGCTGCTGATGATGATCGTGTTCGGCCGGTTGGCCGAGCGGGCCGCGTACAGCCAGCTCGACGGGCAGCCGGGGGCGTCCGGTGCTGCGTTGGGTGCGCTGCGTCGAGGGTGGTTCGTGGAGCAGGAGCCGGTCGCGGCCGACGCGGGCCGTGCCCGCAACCCTCGCGACATGGGTTCTGCCGCAATGGTTTTCCGCGCAGTCGGACGCCCCGGCGTCGTGCTCATCGGTGAAGGTCCGAAGGCCAATGCGAGCAAGCTGCTCAACTCGGAGAAGAAGCGGGTCGAACGGGTCGTCGGTCCCGAGGTTCCGATCACGATCTACCGCGTGGGCCAGGGCGAGGACACCGTCGCGGTCAGCGAGATCACCAAGCGCATGGGCAAGCTGGACAAGAAGCTCACCACCGCCGAGGTAACCGCCGTCAACAAGCGCCTGCGCGCGCTCGGCACGAAGCGTCCGCCGATTCCCCCGGGCATGGACCCGCGCAACGCGCGTCCGGACCGCCGCGGGATGCGCGGCCGCTGACGTACACCGGCTGCAGTTCGTCACCCCACGACCTCGATGGTCGTGGGGTGACGACGTTTCTGACCGGATGCTCCGGTGAGCTGCAGCGCGGGTGAGCGCCTCAGCGGGTGCGGACGATCATCGTGCGAGCGATCCGGTCATGGAAGCCGCGCTCGTCCTTGTCCCAGATCACTGCCGGCAGAACCAGGGCCAGCAGCAGGGTCCGGATCGTCGCAGGCACCAGGCCGGCACGTTCGCCGTCCACCCGCAGCACCATCAACCCCATGATCCGGTGGCCGACCGTCATGCCGAGCGTGCCGACGAGCAGGATGTTCTCGATCACGAAGACCAGCAACGGCTTGAAGCTGCCAGCTCCCGGTTCACCCCAGCTGAATCCGAGGAGACCGGCAGCGATCAGCGAACACAGCGCCCAGTCGATGACCAGTGCGATCGCGCGGGGGCCGGTGCGGGCGATCGAACCCGGTCCCGACTCCGGCAAGCCCAGGTCGCGTCCCGGATAGTCACCCTCGGCCCGCTCGCGGACCGCTCCGGGACCCTCCAGCCAGCTGCCTACATCACGACGATCAACCACGTCCCGAGCCTAAGCCAGCCGTGATGCCGCGAAATGTTCGGGCTCATCGGGGCCCAAGACGTAACACGGGCGAAACAATCGGGTCACTGCCGGGAAACCGCGCCCCGATAAGGTCGACTCAGTCGAACGGCCGAGGAATACCCCGGCTGTGACATTCCAGATGGAGGTTCCATGTTCAACAACGCCGACGAGGTCCTGAAGTACATCAAGGACGAAGGCGTCGAGTTCGTCGATGTTCGTTTCTGTGACCTGCCGGGCGTGATGCAGCACTTCAACGTGCCTGCCAAGACGTTCGACCACGACGCGTTCGAGACCGGCCAGATGTTCGACGGCTCGTCGATCCGAGGTTTCCAGGCCATCCACGAGTCCGACATGAAGCTGATCCCGGACCCGAAGTCGGCCTACCTCGACCCGTTCCGTGAGCGCAAGACGCTCATCATGAACTTCTCCATCGTCGACCCGTTCACCGGTGAGGCCTACAGCCGCGACCCGCGCAACATCGCCGCGAAGGCGGAGGCCTACCTGAAGTCGACCGGCATTGCCGACACCGCGTTCTTCGGTGCCGAGGCCGAGTTCTACATCTTCGACGACGTGCGCTTCGAGACGAACTCGCACTCGGGTTACTACTACGTCGACTCCGTCGAGGGTGCCTGGAACACCGGCCGCGTCGAAGAGGGCGGCAACCTGGGCTACAAGCCGCGCGTCAAGGGTGGCTACTTCCCCGTCCCGCCGGTCGACCACATGGCCGACCTGCGCGACCAGATGTGCGTCAACATGGACAAGGTCGGCCTGAACGTCGAGCGCGCGCACCACGAGGTGGGCACCGCCGGTCAGCAGGAGATCAACTACACCTTCTCGACGCTGCTCGGCTCCGGCGACGACGTCATGAAGTTCAAGTACATCATCAAGAACACCGCCTTCCAGGCCGGCAAGACCGCCACCTTCATGCCGAAGCCGCTGTTCGGCGACAACGGTTCGGGTATGCACACCCACCAGTCACTCTGGAAGGACGGCGAGCCCCTCTTCTACGACGAGAAGGGGTACGGCGGCCTGTCCGACATCGCCCGCTGGTACGTCGGTGGCCTGCTCAAGCACGCTCCGTCGCTGCTGGCCTTCACCAACCCGACGGTGAACTCCTACCACCGTCTGGTGCCGGGTTACGAGGCTCCGGTCAACCTGGTGTACTCGGCGCGCAACCGTTCGGCCTGCGTCCGCATCCCGATCGCCGGCACCTCGCCGAAGGCCAAGCGCATCGAGTTCCGAATCCCCGACCCGTCGGCGAACCCTTACCTGTCGTTCGCGGCTCAGCTGATGGCCGGTCTGGACGGAATCAAGAACCGCATCGAGCCGCCGGAGCCGGTCGACAAGGACCTCTACGAGCTGCCGCCGGAGGAGCACGCGAACATCGAGCAGGTGCCCGGTTCGCTGCCCGAGGTGCTGGACGCGCTCGCGGCCGACCACGACTACCTCACCGAGGGCGACGTGTTCACCGAGGACCTCATCGAGACCTGGATCGACTACAAGCGCCTCAACGAGGTCGACCCGATCCGCTTCCGTCCGCACCCGCACGAATTCGAGATGTACTACGACCTGTGATCCGTCAGGTCACCTGCACATCGAGCGAGCGCCGTCCCCGTCATCGGGGGCGGCGCTCGCTTTGAGCTCTCAGTGACGCGGACCTTGCGTACAGATGCCCGCGTCACATCCGGGTGCGCACGCCATGACCTGCGCGTCCGGACGCAGCGTGGGCGTGGGTACGTTCACTGCGCAAACTCTCGGGTCGCCCCCAGTCAGGTCGGTGAGGTTGCAATCCCCAGGGCGCAGCACGTCCTCCCATGCCTTGCCGGAAACCACGCCCAACGAGAGTCAACCGCCGCAGGGCGATACATAGCCGCCTGTGCCGATGACTGCCCGGATTGCTCGGACCTCGTCAGACCTTCGCGAATTTCGCGCACGCGAAGGAGTAGATGCCGTAACAGGCGATGCCGAGAGCGACGACGGTGAGCAGGATCTTGCCGAACGGCTGCTCGAGCAAGGTGCGCAGCGCACCGTCGAGGCCCGTCGTCTCCTTCGTGGAGCCCTTCGCTCCCCCGACGACGAACAACCCTCCGACGATAGTCAGTGCAATTCCCTTGGCGACGTAGCCGATTCGACCGGCATGGATCACCGCATCACCGGGGTTGCCCTGCAGGTCCTCCCGGAACTTCTCGGTCCAGCCCTTGTACAAGTGGTACGCGCCGACACCCAGGATCACCAAACCGATGATGGCCACGAGGACGCGTCCGAAGGGCTGATGCATCAGCTTCGCGGTGAAGTCACGGGTGTTGCCACTGCTGGAGGACGAACCGCCCGAGGCGAACTTGTAGGTGGTCCAGGCAAGACCCATGAACAACACCGTTTTCGCGACGTCCTGGACGGCGTCCTTCGCCCGGTCCTTGGCCTCCGTCCCGGGCGAGCCGGTGGCCGCCTCGGTCAGATGCCACAGCGCGAGCAAGACGAATCCGACCACCAGGACCCACAGGATCACTTTCCCGCCGGGCTGACCGGACAGGTTGCCGAGGGCGCCGGTCTGGTCGGCACTGCCGCCGCCCTTCGACCACGCGATACGGACCGCGATCCACGCCATCAGCAGATGCAACAGACCGCTCGCGGCGAACCCGACCCGTGCGCCGCACTCGACGACTTTGGAGTCACCGACCTGACGTGCGGCACCTTCGACATCGCGTTGGTTCATTCCACAGATACTGCCCTGTCGCAGTTGCGGAACGGGTGGACCTGCCCATCCGATGCGGGATACTCGCCCGATGAGCGACTGCGTGTTCTGCCAGATCATCTCGGGCGAGACTGCGGCCTTCGTCGTGCACGAGTCCCCCGGCACCATCGCCTTCCTCGACACCCGCCCGGTCTTCAAGGGACATGTGCTCGTCGTGCCTCACGAGCACCACGAGACACTCGCCGACCTGCCGTCCGGCCAGGTGCCGCCGTTCTTCGACGTCGTGCAGCACATCGCCGCACGGATGCCGCAGGCCCTGGACTCACAGGGCACGTTCGTCGCGATGAACAATGCTGTGTCGCAATCAGTTCCACACCTGCACTGCCACGTCGTCCCGAGGACCAAGGGCGACGGGTTACGCGGATTCTTCTGGCCACGAACGAAGTACACCGACGGGGAGGCCGCCGAATACGCGCAGCAGCTGGGCGCCGCACTCCAGGAGCGATGAGTCAGGGCGCCGCATATGGCCCGGTAGTTGCGCCGCGGCGTCCGACGTGGTGAAGTCACTGCCCATGACCGTCCTGATCGACCCGCCGTTCTGGCCTGCATACGACCGCCTGTGGTCGCATCTGGTCAGTGACGAGTCGTACGCGGAGTTGCACAGCTTCGCGCGGTCCGTCGGTCTTCCGGATCACCTGTTCGACGGTGACCACTATGACATTCCGCAGGACCGTTACGCGCAGGTCGTCGCCGCCGGCGCGGTCGAGGTGAGCGGCGGTCAGCTGATCCGCCGGCTGATCGCCGGCGGACTTCGAATCCCGGCCAAGAAGCGCTGACGGCGAGCGTCAGTCCAGGCGGCGGGCACCGTCGCCGGCGCTCGCAACGAACGCCGTCGGGGTCGTACCAGAAGATCTGTCGTCCGTCGGCGAGGTGCCCGGCAACGCGTCCGATCGACCTACTTCAAGCGACGCCACTCGTCCGGGACGGCGGCGTTCGACCCTGCGAGCGGGTCGGTCCGCATAACATCGCGAGCAGATCACCCGAAGACGTCCAGGAGTTGTTCATGCCCGCGAACCTGTCCACCTCGATCGACATCGACGCACCGCCGGCGAGGGTCTGGGCGATCGTGTCCGACCTCAAGCGCATGGCCGAATGGAGCCCGAGCACGGCGAAGGTCATCGTGCGCGGTGGCGAGATCAAGCACGGCGCCACGATGATGAACATCAACCGGATGGGTCTGAAGGTCTGGCCCACCCAGAGCAAGGTCACCGCTTACGAGCCCGAGCGCAGGATCGCGTTCAAGATCCGTGAGAACCACAGCACCTGGATCTACGAACTCGAACCCACCGCGGACGGCGGCACCCGCCTGACCGAGACCCGCGACGTCTCGAACGACACCACGAAACTGTCTAAGGTGCTGATCGACAAGGTGCTCGGCGGCGAGCCGACCTTCGAGGCCCACCTGATGACCGGCATGAAGCAGACCCTGGCGAAGATCAAGTCCGAGGCGGAGACGGCCTGATCCGAACGCACCGAGTGGCCGGGCTGTGAACCGGTGGCCGGGATATAACCCGGACGCTGGTTCATAGCCCCGGCCACTCGGCGTCAGGAAAGTGTCAGAGGGCCTTGATCTGGTCGAGCATGAACGCGATCTCGAACGCGTCCTGCTTCCAGGCGTCGTAGCGTCCGCTGCTGCCGGCGTGCCCGGCGACGATCTCGGTCTTCAGCACGATCGGGCGGTCGGCCCCGTTGCTCGTGATCTCGCGCAGCTGCTGCACCCACTTGACCGGTTCCACGAACGAGACGCGGGTGTCGTTGATGCTCGTGGTCGCGAGGATCGCCGGGTACTGCACGGGACGGATGTTCTCGTACGGGCTGTAACCCTTCATGTACGCGTACACGCGGGGATCCTCGATCGGGTTGCCCCATTCCTCCCACTCCCCGACCGTGAGCGGCAGGGTCGGGTCGAGGATCGTGGTGAGGGCGTCGACGAACGGCACCGCGGCGTGCACCACACGGAAGACCTCCGGCGCCCGGTTGACGACAGCACCGATGAGCAGTCCTCCGGCCGAACCTCCTTCTGCCGCAAGCCGATCCGGTGCAACCCACTGCTGATCGATCAACCAGCGCGAGCAGTCGACGAAGTCGTCGAAGGTGTTGTTCTTGGCGAGCATCTTGCCGTCGTCGTACCAGGCTCGGCCCATCTCACCGCCGCCACGCGGGTGCGCCAAGGCGTACACGACCCCCCGGTCGAGCATCGACAGTCGCAGCGCGGAGAACGCCGGATCGATGCTCACCTCGTAGGACCCATAGCCGTAGATGAATCCGGGGTTAGTGCCGTCGGCGCGGACGTCGGCCCGGCGGGCGATGTCGACCGGCACCTGGACGCCGTCCCGCGCGGTGACCCAGACCCGCTCCTCCACGTACTTCTCCGGGTCGAACCCGCGCACGTCCTGCACCTTCAGCACGGAGCTCGCTCCGTCGGAATCGACGTCCACGACCGTGCGTGGCGTGAGAAGCGACGTGGCGACGAGTTGCACCGTCGTCTGGTCATAGCTCGGATTCGAACCGGGGCCGATGCGGGGAATGCCGTTCACGTCGATCGGACGCGGGTCGCCGTACGGCTCCTCACCCGCGATCGCCTTCGACAGCAGGTCGGCGGTCGGCAGACCGCCGCGGCGCAGGAACATCGTCACGAAGCCCTCGAATGCCAGCGCCCCGAGCACCCGCTCCCCCGCAGCCGGCTCGTACACCGGCTTCCAGTTCGCTCGGCCCGGAGCGTCCAGCGGTGCCCAGGCGAGCGCGAAGTCGGCATGAGTTCCGTTGTGCGTCACGATGATTCGGTCGCCGTCGACCTCGACCGAGTAGTCGAGTCCGTGTTTGCGGGGTTCGACGAGCAGCGGTTCGGAAAGCGGGTCACGCAGGTCGAGCAGTCGGACCTCGCTGGTCAGCTGCGACCCGGACTGGATGACCAGCCACTTGTCGTCGCGTGAGGATTCGATGCCGAGAGCGAACATCTCGTCCGCCTCCTCCAGCACCAGCACGTCGGACTCGGTGTTCGAGCCGAGTTCGTGGCGCCAAACCTGGTGAGCACGCCACGCGTCGTCGCGGCGGACGTAGAACAGGTGCGTGCCGTCGTAGGACCACGCCAGATCGTGACTCGCCTGCTTCACCGTGTGGTCGAGCACCTGTCCGGACGCGATCTCGCGAACGTCGAGGTCATAGAGCTCGCCGCCGGTGCGGTCGACCAGGATCGCCATCCTTTCCCCGGTGCGGTCGATCTCCAGTGCGGCCAGTTCGAAGAACTCCTCGCCCGCGGCTTCGGCGTTGCCGTCGACCAGCACCTGCTCCCCCGCCAGCGGCGTGCCGGGGACGGGTGTGGGTCGATCGGCGTGTGCGGATCGTGATGTGCGGCAATGAATCTCGTACTGCTGCCCCTCGACCGTGCGCGCGTAATACCACCAGTCACCGAGCAGAACCGGCACCGAGACGTCGTCCTGGACGATCCTGGACTTCATCTCGGCGAAGATGGCCTCCGTGCCCGCAGCGAGGTGACCGGTGACCGCCTCGGTGTACGCGTTCTCCGCCTTGACGTGCGGGAGCAGGCGCGGGTCGTCGTGGTCACGCATCCAGGCGAAGTCGTCGACGAACACGTCGCCGTGGAAGACGCGCTCACTCGGGATGCGTTCGGCCAGTGGCGGTTGCAGAGGGGTCTCAGAATCGGTCACCGGGACACGCTAACCCGCAGCGAAAGTCCGCAGAACTCGCGGGTCACCTCGCGGGTTCTGCGGACTTTCGGTTGCTGTCTCAGGCTGTCAGGCAGGTCGGGCCGAGCAGCGCCTTCAGATCGCCGAAGAGTGCGGGCGACGCCGCGACCTTCAGCTTCTCATCGAGTTTCACCGTGACCTGACGTCCGGGCTGGACGAGGCGGATGTGCACCTCGGTGCCGCCCGGGTGTTCGGCCAGCACGCCCTTGAGCTTCAGCGCCAGACCGTTGTTGGCCCGGGCGAGCGGCATGGTCAGCACGATGGGCCCGCGCAGGTCGCCCTTGAGTTCGGGGATGGTCATCTCCTGGGCGTTGAGACTGATCGAGTCGTCGCGCGACATCACCTGCGCCCGGATCACACACACGGTGTCGGTGTTGAGCATGGTCGAGACCGTCATGTACGTCTTGGCGAAGAACAACACCTCGACCGAACCCTCGAGGTCCTCGACCTCGGCGATGGCCCACAACTCACCCTTCTTGTTGCGCTTCAGGGTGAGGCTGGTGACGAGTCCGGCGATCGTCACCTGGGAACGATCCTTGGGCGGGTCTTCGCCGAGCAGCCGCGAGATCGGGGTGTCGGCGTGCTGGGCGAGCACGTGTTCGATTCCGAAGAGCGGGTGGTCGGACACGTAGAGGCCGAGCATGTCGCGCTCGAACGCCAGCAGTGTCTGCTTGTCCCACTCGATGTCGGGGATCGGCGGCAGCGCCGCGAAGGTGACCGCGTCGTCGTCCCCGAAGCCGCCGAACAGGCTGTCCTGGCCGTGGGCCTCGTTGCGCTTCTCCTCCACCAGCGAGTCGACATACGTCTCGTGCACGTGCACCAGACCTTGGCGCTTGTGCTGCAGGTCGTCGAAAGCCCCTGCCTTGATGAGGGATTCGATCGTGCGTTTGTTGCACACCACCGCCGGCACCTTGCGCAGGAAGTCCTCGAAGGAGGTGAAGCGTCCCTTCTCCTGCCGCGCCTGCACGATGCCGTCGACGACGTTGCCGCCGACATTGCGTACAGCGGCCAGACCGAAACGGATGTCCTCGCCGACAGCGGTGAAGTCGTCGACCGACTCGTTGACATCGGGCGGCAACACCTTGATGCCGAGCTTGCGCGTGTCGGCGAGGTAGATCGCCATCTTGTCCTTGGAGTCCTCCACGGACGTCAGCAGCGCCGCGGCGTACTCGGCCGGGTAGTTCGCCTTCAGGTAGGCGGTCCAGCAGGACACGAGTGCGTACCCGGCGGCGTGCGACTTGTTGAAGGCGTAGCCCGCGAACGGGAGCATGACGTCCCACAACGCCTGGGTGGCTTCCTTGGAGTAGCCGTTGGCGGTCATTCCGGCGGAGAAGTTGTCCCACTCCTTCGCCAGCACCTCGGGCTTCTTCTTACCCATGGCACGACGCAACAGGTCTGCACCACCGAGGGTGTACCCGGCCAGCTCCCGGGCGATCGCCATGATCTGCTCCTGGTAGATGAGCAGGTGGTAGGTCTCACCCAGGATCGGGTCGAGCGCGTCCTTCAGCTCGGGGTGGATCGCGGCGATCGGCTTGCGACCGTTCTTGCGGTCGGCGTAATCGGTGTGCGCGTTCGCTGCCATCGGTCCCGGCCGGTACAGCGCGAGCACAGCGGTGATGTCCTCGAACCCGGTCGGCGCCATCTGACGCAGCAGCGTCCGCATCCCGCCGCCGTCGAGCTGGAACACACCGAGCGTGTCACCACGACCGAGCAGCTCGTAGGTCTTCGGGTCGTCCAGCGGGATCGTCTCGGTGGTGATCTGCTCGCCACGGTTGGCCTCGATGTTCTTCAGCGCCTGGTCGATGATGCCGAGGTTGCGCAGCCCCAGGAAGTCCATCTTGACCAGGCCCATGTCCTCGCACTGAGGGTAGGAGAACCCGGTGATGATCGTGCCGTCCTTGTCGCGGCGATGCATCGGGATCAGGTCGAGCAACGGCTCGGACGACAGGATGACGGCGGCCGCGTGCACACCGGTGCCACGGATCTTGCCCTCGAGGCCGCGCGCGGTCTCGAAGATCTTCTTCACCTCCGGCTGGGCCTCGATCATCGATCGGAAGTCGACGCCCTCGTTGTAGCGCGGGTGGTCCTTGTCGTAGGTCGAGGCCAGCGGAACGCCCTTGCCCTGGACGTCGGGCGGCATCGCCTTGGAGATCTGGTCGCCGAGGCTGAACGGGAAACCGAGGATTCGGTTCGCGTCCTTGATGGCGGCCTTGGCCTTGATGGTGGAGAAGGTGTTGACCTGCGCTGTGTAGGCGGCGCCGTACTTCTCGGTGACGTAGCGAACCATCTTGTCGCGCTGGCGGTCGTCGAAGTCGAGGTCGACGTCGGGTGGGCTGATGCGCTCGGGGTTGAGGAATCGCTCGAACAGCAGGCCGTGTTCGAGCGGGTCGAGCTCGATGATGCGGGTCAGGTAGGCGACCAGCGAACCGGCGGCAGAACCACGACCCGGGCCGAGCGGGATGCCGTTGTCCCGTGCGTACTTGCAGATGTCGGCGACCACGAGGAAGTAGGAGCTGAAGCCCATCGGCTCGATGACCGACATCTCGGTCTCGATGCGCTCCCAGACGCCGTCGGGCACCTGGTCGCCGTACCGCTCGGTGACGCCGATCTTGATCTGTTCGCGCAGGTACTGCGACTGGGTCTGCTCGGCGGGGACGTCGGGGAACTGCGGCATCCGGTCGATGTGCTTGAAGACGTCTTCGTAGCTCTCGATCTGTTCGGCGATGCGCAACGTGTTGTCGCACGCCTGCGGCAGCTCCCGGAACAGTTCACGCATTTCGTCGGCCGACTTGATGTAGTAACCCGACCCGTTGAACTTGAACCGGCTGGGGTCATCCTTGTTGCGGCCGACGCCGACACACAGCAGGTCGTCGTGGCTGTCGGCCTGGTCTTCGGTGACGTAGTGGGAGTCGTTGGTGGCCAGCAGCGGCAGGTCGAGACGCTTGGCGACCCGCAACAGGTTCTCGCGGACCTGGCGCTCGATGTCGACGCCGTGGTCCATCAGCTCGAGGTAGAAGTTCTCCTTGCCGAAGATGTCCTGCAGTTCGGCCGCCGCCGCACAGGCCTCCTCGAACTGCCCCAAGCGAAGCCGGGTCTGAACCGCGCCGGAGGGGCAGCCGGTGGTGGCGATGATGCCCTCGGAGCGCGCCGCCATGATCTCGTTGTCCATGCGCGGCTTGCCGTAGAAACCCTCGAAGCTGGCCAGCGAGCTCAGCGCGAACAGGTTGCGCAGACCCGTCGCGTTCTTGGCCCACATCGTCATGTGCAGGTAACGACCGCCACCGGAGATGTCCTTGCCACCCTCGCCGTCGACGTTGTTGTCGCGCTGACCGCTGGTGGCCCAGAACTCCTGCTTGCGGTTGCGCCGGTCGGACGGCGCGACATACGCCTCGATGCCGATGATCGGCTTCACGTCGGGGAAATCCTTGGCCGCGCCCTGGAAGTCGTAGGCGCCGAACATGTTGCCGTGATCGCTCATGGCGACGGCCGGCATGCCGAGGCGATCGACCTCCGCCAGCAGCGGTTTCACCTGCGCAGCACCGTCGAGCATCGAGTACTCGGTGTGCACGTGGAGGTGGACGAAATCGCTGCGGGTGTGGCTCTGGCTGGACATCGCGACGAGTCTAAGTCCGACCTGCGACAGCCGCCTCCTCAGCGCGCACGGTGGGACGAATGAGGCCTGTGTTATGTCCCCCGGTCAGGAGCGGTCTTCTTCGATGTGCTCAGCAATGGCGCGGTGAACGACGGCGACGAATGACAGGAACAAGCACCCGACCAGTAGCGAGCCGGCGAGGGTCAGCAGGTCCGAAACCGGTTGTCCGAGGGCGAACTGCATGACCCCGAAGCCACCGACGAGGACGGCAGAGATGAATGCCACGACGCAGAGCAGTCGTGAAATCTTGTACGACAGGCGTTCGTTGGATGCGGTCGCACGTGACGCTCGGTGTCCGAGGTCAGCCACGAGCAACCTCGAGCGCGTGCTGCAGGTCCGCAGGGTACGGACTCTCGAAAGTCACCCACTCCCCTGAACCGGGGTGCTCGAAGCCGAGCTTCACCGCGTGCAACCACTGGCGGTCGAGGCCGAGCTTCTTGGCCACGGTGGGGTCGGACCCGTAGAGCGGATCGCCGACGCAGGGGTGGTGCAGCGCGGAGAAGTGCACCCGGATCTGATGGGTGCGGCCGGTCTCCAAGTGGATCTCGAGCAGCGACATCGATCGGAAGGCCTCGAGCAGTTCATAGTGGGTCACGCTCTCGCGACCCGACTGCATCACCGCGAACTTGTAGTCGTGATTGGGGTGGCGACCGATCGGAGCCTCGATCGTGCCGACGACAGGGTCCGGAAGTCCTTGCACGAGAGCGTGATACGTCTTGTCGACGGTCCGGTCACGGAACGCCTGCTTGAGCACCGTGTAGGCCCGCTCCGACTTGGCGACGACCATCAGACCGGACGTGCCGACGTCGAGGCGCTGGACGATGCCCTGCCGCTCCGGAGCACCCGAGGTGGAGATGCGGTAACCGGCCCCGGCCAGTCCGCTCACGACGTCCGGACCGTCCCAACCGACACTCGGGTGTGCGGCGACACCCGCCGGCTTGTCGACGACGACGATCTCGCTGTCGTCGTGGATGATGCGCAGGTTGTCGATCCTCTGGGGCTTGACCTGCGGGGTGCGGTCGACCTGCGCGGGGATGTCGACTTCGAGCCACTGACCGGCACTCACACGGTCGGACTTGGTGACCGGACGATGGTCGAGGGTCACCGCACCTGAGGTGACCAGTTCGACCGCACGGGTCCGGGAAAGACCGAGCATCCGAGCCATTGCGGCGTCGACGCGTTCGCCTTCGAGACCTTCGGGAATCGACAGCGCTTTGAGTTCACTCATCGTCGGACACCTGCCTGCTGTGGGCCGGCGCATCCTCTGTCACTTTGGTGCCGTCGAGACCGATGCCGCGGATCGACAGCAACGCGATCAGACAGGCGGCGGTGACGACGCAGATGTCGGCGACATTGAAGATCGGCCAGTTCGGCAGTTCGAGGAAGTCGACGACATGCCCTTTGCCGAAGCCGGGCTCACGGAAGAAACGGTCGGTCAGGTTGCCCAGCGCCCCGCCGATCAGCAGACCCAGACCGAGCGCCCAGACCCGACTGCGCAGCTTGCGTGCCGAGTAGATGGTGAACGCGATGACGACGCACGCGATGATCGTCAACACCCAGGTCGCGTTCGTGCCGATGGAGAACGCCGCGCCCGGGTTGAACGTCAGCCGCAGCTGCAGCAGCGTCCCGATCAACTCTCGTGGCTGCCCGGGTTCGAGGGCCGCCAGGGCCCACTCCTTGGTGCCCTGGTCGAGGGCGAACCCGGTCGCAGCGACCACTGCGAGCAGGCCGACGGACCCTCGACGGGTCACGCGGGATCTACGGACGGATGGACTCAGCGGCGTTCCTGCTTCTGTTTGCATTGCAGGCACAGTGTCGCACGCGGGAAGGCCTGCAGCCGAAGCTTGCCGATCGGCTTGCCGCAGCTTTCGCACTGACCGTAGGTGCCGTCATCGGTGCGGGCCAGCGCACGCGCCGCCTGCTCCATCGACGCACGGTTGGTCTGGGCGAGCGAGTACTCGTACTCCCGCTCGAGGGCTTTGCTGCCGACGTCGGCCTGGTCGTCACCCGCCCCGACATTGCCGTCGTCGAGGAGACCGGCGATGTCGGCTTCGATCGACTTCAGCTCGTGCTCGAAGTGGTTGATCTCGTCGGTGAGTTCCTTACGCACGTCGGCGATCTCTTCTGCGGTCCACGGCGATTCGTCCTCGCGGACGACGAGATCGGCAGCCGCCTTCGCGGAGCTCTTCTTCGCCGTGGGCACCGGCACCGGCGCGGCCTGTGCCTCGATGGCGGTCTTGACCGGAGCCTTGGACGCGGCCTTCTTCGTCGGCGCGCTCGTGGCCGCGGTGGCCTTCGTCGGCGCAGCCTTCTCGGTGGTCGCGGCCTTCGCCGTCGCCTTCTTGGCGGGCGTCGTCTTGGCAGCTGTCTCGGTAGTTGCGGCCGTCGTGGACGACGCCTTCTGTGCTGCCGCCTTCGCCGGGGCGCTCTTCGTCGCCTTCTTGGCCGTGCTCGCCGAGGTCTTCGCGGGTGCCTTCTTCGCAGCGGTCTTCTTGGCGGTGGTCGTCTTCGCAGCGGTCTTCTTGGCGGTGCTCTTCGCAGCTGCTTTCGCCGGTGCAGCCTTGGTCGTGCTCTTCGCAGCCGACGCGGCGGACCCGGCCGCCGTCGTCTTCTTCGCGGTGGTCTGTGCCGTGGTCGCCTTCTTGGCAGGAGCCGAATTCTTGGCAGCACTCTTTGCCGGAGCCGTCTTCGCGGCCGACTTCTTGGCAGTGGTCTTCTTCGCCGCGGGGACAGCCTTCTTGGTCGGTGCTTCCTCGGTGCCGTTCGAGGCCGCACGACCGCGACCGACCCCGGCCGCGCGCCCGACGACTCCGCCCGCACTGCGAAGGAGCGACCCGACGCGGGAACCCTGCTGCTTGTCTGACGCCGCCATGCCGGCCTTTCGTGAGTGGGTCACCCACCGGCGACCGAGACATCCGCCACACCGACGGATTGCCCGAGAATATGCGAATCACTCGCAGGTTTGGGGCCGAAACGCCAGAACATTGCGCGAATCCGGCTGGTACTGAACGCAAACAGGCAGCCACTCCGACGTGGAGTGGCTGCCCGTCGACGGACGGAGGACCAATCAGCCCTGTTTGTCGCCCTTGACGTCGTCGAGGCCGACGGTCTTGAGCTGGTCGAGCTGACCCTCGATGTAGCCGCGCAGCTTGCTGCGGTAGTCGCTCTCGAACCCGCGCAGCGATTCAATCTTCGCGTTCAGACCGTCGCGCTGTGAACCGAGATCGGTCAGCACTGAAGTGCGCTCGTCGGTCGCGGTCTTGATCAGGTCGTCGTGACGGGTCTGACCGGTGTTGATCAGTTCGTCATGGCGTGCCTGGCCGGTCTTGATCAGGTCGTCGTGCTTGGCCTGACCCGCGGAGATGAACTCGTCGTACTTGCGCTGACCGGTCTTGATCAGGTCATCGCGCTTGGCGTTGGCCTCGCCGACCACCTTGTCGTGGTGGTTCTTGGCGTCGCTGATGAGCTTGTCGCGCGTGGTCTCGCCCTCGCGCACGTGCTCGTCGTGCAGCTTCTGGGCCAGCGCGATGACACCGGCGGCTCCACCCGCCGCGCCACCGGCGAAACCGTGAGCGCCACCGTCGGGCTGCTGCGGTGCGGCAGCGGCGGCAGGCGCCTGAGCGGCGCGGTCCTTGGCGTCCTTCAGCTCCTGCTCGGCCTGCGTGACCTGTGCCCGCAACTCCTGCAGCTTCTTCTGCTCGGCCTGGGTGTCGCGCTGCGCCTGGGCGAGCTGTTCCCGGGCGGTCTTCAGACGGCCCTCGACATCCTTGAACTCACGCTCGGCGTCGGTGACCTTCGCCGTCGCTGCCTGCGAGTCCTGCGAAGGAGCGGATGAGGCCGGGGTGACGACCGGAGTCGCCTGCGTCGGCGCATCGGTGGACGCGGCCGGAACCGACGTCGCGGAATCGCTCTTACCGAGATTCGCCGGGCGACCGGAGGAACGACGGCAGTCGGCCAATTGGGCTGCGAGGTCTTCGTTCTCGGCGTTCAGCCGGCGCAACTCGACGACGATCTCGTCGAGGAAGTCGTCCACCTGAATCTCGTCATAGCCGCTCTTACCGAAGCCCTTCGGCTTGGTGAATTCCTTCTTGACTACGTCCTCAGGCGTCAACGCCATGTGGTCACCTCTTGGGGCCCATCAGGTCGATACGTGCGCACGCGGGACGGCACGACGAACCGACGATCGAAATTACGTCGCCGGTCAGCTTATGACACTGAGCAGCAAACTCACACTCAGCATGAGGACCAGGAATGCGAGGTCGAGCCGCACCTGCCCCAGACGCAGCGGCGGAATGACCTTGCGCAACGCCTTGAGCGGCGGGTCGGTCAGGGTGTAGACGCCCTCGGCGACCACCAGCACCGGACCCTTGGGACGCCACTCACGGGCGAAGACCTGGATCCAGTCGAACACCAGCCGAGCCAGCAGGACGATGAAGTACAGGTACAGAATCGACGCGAGTACGGATCTCAGCTGTTCCACTTACCACTCCAGACGATTGCGGCGAGCCCCGGACAAGGCCCGCCGCATCATCATCTCAGCTCTGGTTGAAGAGACCGCGCGAGGCCTTGGCGTCGCTGCCCGTGGTGGCCACCTCGACGCCCGACGGCGACAGCAGGAAGACCTTCGCCGTCACGCGCTCGATGGTGCCGTGCAGACCGAAGACCAGACCGGCGGCGAAGTCGACCAAGCGCTTGGCGTCGGTGTCGTCCATGTCGGAGAGGTTCATGATGACCGGGATTCCGTTGCGGAAGCTTTCACCGATCTCCTTCGCCTCGTTGTAGGTGCGCGGGTGGATCGCGTTGATACGGCTCATGTCGCCTGCCTTGGGGTGCGCCGCGACCGCAGCGATGTTCTTACGCAAAGGAGTGACCGCAGCAGGCTGCGTCTCGACCTCGGGCTCGTGCTCGACGTCGAAACCCGAGTCGGAGTAGTCGTCGTAGCCGTCGTGGTATTCGTGGCCGTACTCGTCGTACTCGTCCTTGTAGCGACGGTCTTCCTCGGCGAGTCCGAGGTACGCCATGGTCTTGCGCAGTGCGCCTGCCATCAGATGCTCCTTGAAGCGGTGAGCCGCTGGGTCGTCCGGTGTGGTCGCGGCTGACGCTACCGGCGCGGCGCACCGATGCCGTGGATTACCTACTGCGACACGCGGACACGACTTCGCATGCGCCCGGCGCAGGCCCCGGCCGGGCAGGTCAGAGGCTCGGGCGTGGCCCGAGAATCGCGCTGCCGACCCGGACGTGTGTCGCGCCGTGCTCGATCGCGGCTTCGAGGTCAGCGCTCATACCCGCGGAGATGCAGTCTGCCCCCGGGTGCACCGCCTGCACCGTGCCGGCGAGTTCAGCGAGCCGGGCAAATGCATCTCCGGCGTCGCCGCCGCGGGGCGCGACGGCCATAACCCCACGCAGGGTCAGGCGGTCGGCATCGGCGACCGACTGCGCCAGATCGAGCAGATCGTCGACCAGGACTCCCCCGCGTCCGGGGTCGCTGCCATCGAGGTCGACCTGCAACATGACGTCCACATCGCGTTCGTGGCGGGCTGCGCCCTTGGCCAGCGCGTTCACGATCTTCGCGCGGTCGACCGACTGGACGACGTCGGCATACGCCGACACGTGGCCGGCCTTGTTCGACTGCAACTGCCCGACGAAATGGACGCGCACGCCTTCACGTTCCGCAGCCGACAGGTCGGCCAGCTTCTGCGAGGCCTCCTGATCCTTGTTCTCACCGACGTGCTGAACGCCCAGATCGATCAATCGTCGGACGTCGTCGACCGGGAAGTACTTGGTGATGACGACGAGGTCCACCTCGCCCGGGTCGCGACCGACCGACCGTGCGGCACCGGCGATGCGCCGCTGCACCGTCGTCAGGTTGTCGCGGAGTTCCGCCGAGCGGCTCATGCGGCGTTCCTGCGCAGCGCGACCACGCCGGCAAAGCGGCCGGCTCCGTGGTCACGGCGGTGGGAGAACAGTTTCTGCTCCTCACGGGTACACCCTGGCACCCAGTCGAGGGGCACCCCCAGATCGTGCAACTGCGAAACCACGCCACCGGCGACATCGATCGCGGCGGTGCCCGACCAACTCACCGCATGGCTCGCCGGGAATTGCTGCGCTGCAACGCTTCTCATCTCGTCCGGCACTTCGTAGCAACGCCCGCACACCGACGGTCCGACGACGGCGCGCAGGTCGGCGGCCCCGAGCGAACGCATCTTTTGCACGGTGTTCGGAACGACTCCCGCAACCATGCCTGGACGCCCGGCGTGCACCGCCGCGACAAGGGGGCGATCGGTGGCGTACAGCAATACCGGGGTGCAGTCGGCCACGAGCACGACGAGCGCTTGGTCGAAGTCGGCGCCGATCTGGGCGTCTGCGCTCGGCGCGGGGTCGCACGGCAGCACCGCAACATCCGCGCCGTGAACCTGCGCCATGAAGTTCAGGGCGGATGCCGGTAGCTCGAGGGCGTCGGCCACTCGAGCGCGATTGGTCGCCACGGCGTCCGCGTCGTCACCGACGTGTCCTGCGAGGTTCAGCGAACTCCGTCCGCCGGTGCTCACGCCGCCGGCGACATCAGTGAACGCGAGGTCGACGAACCAGTCGCCGACCTCGCGTCGTTCACGCCACCAGAACAATGGCGGTGATCACTTCAGGAAGTCGGGAACGTCCAGGTCGTCGTCACCGTCGTCGAACGTCACCTCACGCGGCGGACGCGAGGTCGAGGACTGCTGGACGTGACCGGGCTGCTGGCGACCCTGACCATCCGGGCCCTGCCCTCCACCCTGCTGACCCGACTGCTGACCGTCACGCTGCTGGCCCGAGTTGGCTCCGCCCTGCTGACCCTGCTGGCCACCCTGGCCGAACTGGGGACGCTGCCCGCCCTGCTGCGCGCCGCCGGACTGCTGGCCCGCCGGGATCGCGCCGGCCGCCTCGGCCGGCGACTGCACCCGCTGACCGCCCTGCTGGCCCGACTGCTGGCCCGACTGCTGGCCCGACTGCTGCGCGTTCTGCTGCCCGCCCTGCTGGCTCACCTGTCCCGGAGCCTGCCGCTGCGGCGAACCCTGGATCTGACCGAGCGCACGGTCGTCGGTGCGCTTCTGAGGAGCACCCCCGTCGAAGCCGGCCGCGATGACGGTGACGCGCACCTCGTCGCCGAGGGCGTCGTCGATGACCGCACCGAAGATGATGTTGGCCTCCGGGTGAGCGGCTTCCTGCACCAGGCGTGCCGCCTCGTTGATCTCGAACAGACCCAGGTCGCTACCACCCTGGACCGACAGCAGCACGCCCTGCGCGCCGTCGATGCTGGCTTCGAGCAGCGGGCTGGAGATCGCGAACTCGGCGGCCTGGACCGCACGGTCCTCGCCGCGGGCCGAACCGATTCCCATCAGCGCGGAGCCCGCGCCCTGCATGACCGACTTCACGTCGGCGAAGTCGAGGTTGATCAGACCCGGGGTCGTGATCAGGTCGGTGATGCCCTGGACACCGGACAGCAACACCTGGTCGGCGCTGCGGAAGGCGTCGAGCATCGATACGTTGCGGTCGCTGATCGACAGCAGTCGGTCGTTCGGGATGACGATGAGGGTGTCGACCTCGTCACGCAGCGCGTTGATGCCGAGATCGGCCTGACCCGCTCGGCGGCGTCCTTCGAAGGTGAACGGGCGGGTGACCACACCGATGGTGAGCGCGCCGAGGTTCTTGGCGATCTTCGCGACGACCGGTGCACCACCGGTACCGGTGCCACCACCTTCGCCTGCGGTCACGAAGACCATGTCGGCACCCTTGAGGACCTCTTCGATCTCTTCCTGGTGGTCCTCGGCGGCCTTGCGACCGACCTCGGGGTCGGCGCCCGCGCCGAGCCCGCGGGTCAGCTCACGACCGACCTCGAGTTTCACGTCGGCGTCGCACATGAGCAATGCCTGCGCGTCGGTGTTGATCGCGATGAACTCGACGCCCTTGAGCCCCTGTTCGATCATCCGGTTCACGGCGTTCACCCCGCCGCCGCCGATGCCGACGACCTTGATGACTGCGAGGTAATTCTGCGGAGATGCCACGAACGTTGGCCTTCCTGTCGAGATCTATGGTCTTCAGTCGTTGGGCGACGTCATGCCACGGGCAACCCAAGGTACTTGCGCCGCATGTTACGCGTTCTCCTGGCCCGCCGCGACTGTCAAGTTCGACTTGACGTTGACTCGGCCAAACGCTCCAGGATCTGCGGTCCGAGTGCGGTGACGTCCCCGGCACCCACCGTGAGGACGAGGTCGCCCGGACGCGCCGTGGTGACGACGAGGTCGACCGTCTCCTGAGCCGAGTGCGTCCGGGTGCAGGGACGACGCATGGCCTGGGCGATGAGATCACTCGTCACACCCTCGACCGGCTGCTCGCGAGCCCCGTAGATGTTCATCAGCAGCACGACGTCAGCACCGTCGAGCGCCTCGGCCATACCGATCGCCTGGTCGCGAGTACGGCTGTACAGGTGCGGCTGGAAGACGACGATCAGTCGGCCGTCGCCACGCAGATGCCGACCGGTGCGCACGGCCGCCGCGAGCTTTCCCTGGTTGTGGGCGTAGTCGTCGACGACCCGGATGCCGCCGATCTCACCCTTGAGTTCGCACCGGCGCGACGTGCCCCGGAAGGCCGCCACCGAAGCGACCGCATCAACCGAGTCGACACCGAACCCGTACACCAACGCAGCGACCACGCCGGCGGCGTTCTCAAGGTTGTGAAAACCCGGAACGTTGAGTTGAAGGTTATGCGCGTTTCCCGCGATATCCCACAGAAGGCAGCCGGCCGACCAGCCCTGCTCCGCGAGCTTCTCGATCCGGACGTCCGCGCCCTCCTGCGTGCCGTAGGTGAGCACCGTGCGTCCGTGGTCCCGGGCCCAGCGAGCAAGATCCGCGCTGCCCGGATCGTCTGCACAGCACACGATGAGGCCGTCCGGATCCGTGGTAAGGGCGAAGGCGCGGTACGCCTCGACCAGCCGCTCGGTAGTGCCGTAGAAGTCGAGGTGGTCGTCCTTGACGCTGGTGATGATCGCGACGCGCGGGTGGTAGACGACGAACGATCCGTCGCTCTCATCGGCCTCGACGACGAACTCTTGCCCTGCTCCGACTCCTGAATTCGCTCCGACACCGAGAACCTCGGCACCGATCGCGAACGACGGGTCACGCCCGAGGTCGCGCAGCGCTGCCGTGGCGATACCGGACGTGCTGGTCTTGCCGTTCGCCCCTGCGACGGCCAACGCGGATCGAGTCTCGAGCACCAATGCCAGACCCTGCGAACGGTGCAACACCGGCAGGCCGCGTCGACGGACCTCGGACAGTTCGGGGTTGTCCTCCTTGATCGCGGACGACACCACGACCAGCGTTCCGTCGGGCAACGCAGCAGCCGTGGCGGCCTCGTAGCCGATCGTGATCCCGATTCCTTCGGCCGCGAGATTGTCCAGCACCGGCACCTCGGCATTGTCCGAGCCGCTGACCTCCAACCCGCGAGCACGCATCAGCCGCGCGACTCCGGACATGCCCGAGCCGCCGACGGCGATGAAATGCACGCGGTGAACCTCGTCGAGTGCCGGGAGCGGCGCGTTGAAGTCGAATCGCTCGTTGACGCCGTTGCTCACCTGTTCTCCTCCACCGACTCGGCGATCGCACGCTCGGCGAGGTCGACCAACGCGTCCGCGGCGCCGGCGTGCTGCTGTGCCCGCATGGCCGCACTCATGATCGAGAGCCGATCGGCGTCCGTGACGAGTCCGACCAGTTCGCTTTCGACCCACGAGCGGGTGAAATCGTCGTTGTCGATGAGCAGCGCTCCCCCGGCGGCGACGGTGTCGGCGGCATTCAGCTTCTGCTCACCGTTGCCGATCGGCAACGGCACGTACACCGACGGCAGTCCCACCGCGCTCGTCTCGCAGACCATTCCCGCACCGGACCTGGTGACGACCAGGTCGGCGGCTGCGTAACACAGGTCCATCCGGTCGGCATATTCGAGCACGGTGTACGGCGCCTTCGCCTCCGCGGCGTCGAAGCCCTTGCCACGCCCTGTGAGGTGAAGAACCTGGACGCCGGCTTCGGCGAGCGCGTCGCGCGCACCCCACACGGCTTCGTTCAACGAGAGGGCACCCAGCGATCCGCCGGTGACCAACAGCGTCGGCCGTTCGGCGTCCAGCCCGAACGTCTCACGAGCCCGACCTCGCAGTGCCGAGCGATCGAGTTCGGTGATCTCCCGGCGCAGCGGCAGTCCGATGACCTCGGCGCCGGGTAACGGAGTGCTGGAGAAGGTCGTGGCGACGTACGGCGTCATCCGGGCACCGAGCTTGTTGGCCAAGCCCGGACGGGCGTTCTGCTCATGGATGACGAAGGGCGTCCTGCGTCCGCGGGCAGCAAGATAGGCCGGCGTGCTGACGTGTCCGCCGAAACCGAGGACCACCTGGGCGTCGCGTTCGTCGAGCAGACTGCGGGTGCGCTTGACGGCCTTGCGGAAGCTACCCGGGAAACGGACAGCAGCACCGTTCGGACGACGAGGGAAGGCTACCTTCGGGATGAGGGTCAGGTCGTAGCCGCGCGCGGGCACGAGGTCTTCTTCCAGCCCCCCTTCGCTGCCGAGCACTGAAATCTCGACCTGTGGGTGGCGGGCCCGCAGCGCGTCCGCGGTGGCCAGCAGGGGCGACACATGGCCGGCGGTTCCACCGCCGGCCAGGACTACTCGTTCGATCGTCATGGGATCATCTTCCGCGTCGGCCGGTGGGCAGGATCGCCCGGGTGCGGCCTACCAGCTTCGGACGTTGGGCGAGTGCCGCCTTGCATTCGGGTTCGTTGCGGGCGAACGACATGACCATGCCGAGCGCGAACAGGCTGGTGACCAACTGGGAGCCCCCGGATGAAACCAGCGGCAACGGCACACCGATGACCGGCAGCAGTCCCAGCACGGAGGCCATGTTGATCGTTGCCTGCACCAGGATCCACGCCATCACGCCGGTGGTCGCCAAGCGGACGAAGAAGTCTTTGCTGGTTGAGATCAGGCGGTAGCAGGCGTAACCGATGGCCAGGTAGAGGCACAGCACGGTCAACGTGCCGGGCAGGCCGAGTTCCTCGCCGAGGATGGCGAAGATGAAGTCGTTGTGGGCCTCGGCCATCCAACCCCACTTCTCTCGGCTGGCGCCCAGGCCGACGCCCCACCAGCCACCGTCGGCCAGGGCGTACTTGCCGTGCACCGGCTGCCAGCAGCCGTCCTGGAGGGCACCCTCGGAGCAGCCGCCGAGCCAGGTGCTGATCCGGCCCATACGGTTGCCGGAGGTCCACACCAACACGGTGGCCGTCGCAGCGGCGACGGCGAGGCTGACGCCGAAGATCCGCAGTTTGATTCCGGCGACGAAGAGCACCGAACCGAGGATCGCCGCCAGCACCAAGGTCGTGCCGAGGTCGTGACCACCCATCACCAGTGCCATGAAGCCCAGGCCGCACGGGAAGATCAACGGGATCACCACGTGCTTGAACTCCGCCAGCCGCTTGCGCTTCATCGTCAGCACGCCTGCGGCCAACAGCACCAGAGCGATCTTGCCGAACTCCGACGGCTGCATCCGGAAACCGGCGACCTCGATCCAGTTGGTATTGCCCATGACGCTGACACCCAACGGGCTGAACACCAGGAGTTGCAGCGCCATGGCGAGCAGGAAGGTCGGCCAGCCCAGGTGCCGCCAGACCTTCATCGGCATCCGCGCGGCCACCACGGCGCCGATCACACCGATCACCGCGAACATCGCCTGGCTCTTGAAGACGGTGAACGAGGAGCCGGACTGTTGGTAGGAGGTGACGCTCGAGGCGGACAGCACCATGATCAGACCGAGCACGGTCAGTCCGCTGGTCGCGCCGAGCAGCAGGTAGTACGGGGCCGTCGGCGACTCCATCCGCTGCAGCGTGGCACGCAGGTCGCCGCGCCCGGTGCCAGCCGGTGAGTGGGCGGTCATCGCTCAGTCGGTGTTCGCCAGCGTGCGTGCAGCGGCGGCGAAGGCTTCGCCGCGGGCACCGTACGAAGCGAACATGTCGAGCGACGCCGCAGCCGGCGAGAGCAGGACGACGTCGCCCGGGTGTGCCAGGTCGGCAGCACGGCGCACAGCTTCGTCCATGACCTCAGTGTCGGTGCGATCGAGCACGACCACCGGAACATCCGGTGCGTGTCGCCTGATTGCCTGCGCGATCTGTTCCCGGTCGGCGCCGATGAGCACGGCAGCGCGCAGCCGAGAGGCGTTGTCGGCCACAAGGGCATCGACATCGGCTCCCTTGAGCTGACCACCGGCGACCCACACGATCGAATCGAAGGCACGCATCGCGGCCTCGGCGGCAGGCGGGTTGGTGGCCTTGGAGTCGTCGACGAAGCGCACGCCACCACGGGTCAGGACGTTCGCCATCCGGTGCGGCTGCGGCTGATAGGCGCGTAGTCCGTCACGCACCGCCAGCGGTCGAACGCCATACGCACGCGCCAGGGCGGCCGCGGCGAGAGCGTCCGAGACGTAGTGCGGCGCCGGCGGGTTGCCGTCGCGTCCGAGGTCCTTGCGCTGACACAGTTCGGCGGCCTGGTGGGCTCGGTCCTCTACGAAGGCGCGGTCAGCGAGCACATCGTCCACGACCCCCAGCATCGAGGGGTGCGGCGTCTTGAGGGTGAATCCGACGGCGCGGCAACCCTCCACGACATCGGCGTCCTCCACGAGCTTCTCGGTGGTGGGGTCGTCGACGTTGTAGACGCACGCGACCTGGGTGCGGTCGAAGATGCGGCCTTTCTGCCTGCGGTACTCCTCGAAGGACCCGTGCCAGTCGATGTGGTCGGGAGCGACGTTGAGCAGACAGGATGCATACGGGGAGATGCTGCGCGACCAATGCAACTGGAAGGTCGACAGTTCGACGGCGAGCACCTCGTAGGGCTGCGGGTGCAGAACTGCTTCGAGGATCGGCAGCCCGACATTGCCGGCCGCGGTGGCCCGTAGACCGGCGGAGCGCAGGATCTGTTCGAGCATGGTCACCGCGGTGGTCTTGCCGTTGGTACCGGTGATCGTCAGCCATGGCGCCGCACCCTGTCGCGGTCGCATCCGCCAGGCGAGTTCGATCTCGCCCCAGACGGGGACGCCGCCCGCTGCGGCGGACCGCATGAACGGGTGATCCGGTCGGACGCCGGGCGAGGTGACGACCAGGTCAGTGCCTGCCGGTACCTGTTGTTGGTGCTCGTTTCCCCAGCGGATCTCGGCACCGAGGATCTCCAGGATCTTGGCCCGCTCCTGCACGGTCCCGGACTCGTCGGTCGACAGGACCGTGACCTTCGCACCGCGTTCCAGCAGCGCATCGGCAGCGGCGTAACCCGACAGGCCGAGGCCCATCACGACGATGTCAAGGCCGGACCAATCGGCGTCGCGATGCGTGAGGTCACGCTCGCCCCCGCGGGGTTCGTACGAAGGGTCGACCGGCCAGAGCTGGTCGCCGGTCATCCGGCAACCCATTCGGCATAGAACAGTCCGAGTCCGAGTGCCACGCAGAGCCCGGCGATGATCCAGAACCGGATCACGACCGTGACCTCGTTCCACCCGACCATTTCGAAGTGGTGATGCAACGGCGCCATCCGGAACACGCGTTTGCCGCGGGACTTGAACGACCCGACCTGGATGATCACCGAAAGGGTCTCCAGCACGAACAGCCCGGCGAGAATCACGACGAGCAGTTCGGTGCGGGTCATGATCGCCAGACCGGCCAGCGCCCCGCCGAGCGCGAGCGAGCCGGTGTCGCCCATGAAGATCTTCGCGGGGGTGGCGTTCCACCACAGGAATCCGAAGCAGGCACCCATCACGCAGGCCGCCACCAGGGCGAGGTCGTGCGGGTCGCGGACGTCGTAACACTTGTTGCTGCCGATCGTTTCGCAGTTCTGGTTGAACTGCCAGATCGAGATGAGCACGTAGGCGGCGAACACCATCACGCTCGCGCCGGTGAGCAGTCCGTCGAGACCGTCGGTCAGGTTGGTGCCGTTGGAGGTGCCCGCGATGATGAGGTTCGCCCAGAGCACGAACAGCACCATGCCGACGCCGGTGCCGGCGAACGCCAGGTCGAACCAGGTGTCGCGCACGAAGGACACCTTGTAACTGGCCGGAGTACGTCCGCCGGTGTCGGGGAAGTTGAGGGCCAACAGCGCGAAAGAGACGCCGACGAAGGTCTGCGCGACCAGCTTCTGCCAGGCCCGCAACCCGAGTGAACGCTGGTTGCTGATCTTGATCCAGTCATCGGCGAACCCGACCGCGCCGAGGCCGACGATCAGGTACATCACCAGCAGTCCGGAGACGGTCGGCGCCGTCCACAACACCAGGTGCGCCAGGAAGTACCCGAGCACACAACCGACGATGATGACGGCGCCACCCATCGTGGGCGTGCCGCGCTTGGTGTGGTGCGTCGTGGGACCGTCGTCACGGATGAACTGTCCGTAGCCCTTACGGACGAGGAACTTGATGAACGCCGGGGTGCCGACCAGGCCGGTGGCGAGTGCGATCAACGCACCGATCAAGATGGCCTTCACGCCCTGGCACCCTTTCCGTCCGTGTCCACGAGCCGGTCGCCAAGGTAGCGCAGTCCGCAGTCACGGCTTGATTTCAGCAGGGCGATGTCGCCCGGCTTCAACGTACCGGTGAGCAACCGGAACGCGGCGTCGACGTCGTCGACGTGTTTGCACTCCACCCCTGCGGCCTGCGCGGCGCTGCCGATCGCGTCCGCGCCGGCACCGACGGTGATCAGCAGGTCGACGCCGAACTCGGCCGCCTTGCGTCCCACGCCGGCGTGTTCTTCGGCCGATGATTCGCCGAGTTCGAGCATCTGACCCAGCACCGCGACCTTGCGACCGCAGGCCGTCATCGTGGACAGCGCGCGCAGGGCCGCAGCCATCGAGTCGGGATTGGCGTTGTAGGCGTCGTTGACGATCGTGACGCCGTTGCCGAGCTCGTGCACTTCCATCCGCCAGCGGCTGACCGCGGCGGCGTTCTCGAACACGGACACGATGTGGTCGGCGTCCACACCCAGATGGCGGGCGGCCGCGTAGACCGCGAGTGAGTTGCCGACGTGGTGAACCCCGAACAGTCCCAACCAGATTCGACGCGGCTCACCGTCGCCGACGAGTGTGTACGAGGCACGCGACTTGTCGTCGAGTTCGATGTCGACGGCACGCAGGTCGGCGTGCTCACCGGTACCGACCAGCAGGACCGGGGCCATGCTGCGGCTCTTCATCGCGGCGACGCGCGGGTCGTCGGCGTTCAGGACGGCCAGACCGTCTGCAGGGAGCGCCTCGACGAGCTCACCCTTGGTCTGCGCGATCGCCTCCACCGATCCGAACTCCCCCACGTGGGCGCGTCCGACATTGAGCACGATGCCGACGTGCGGCGGCGCGATCCGGGTGAGGTAGGCGATGTGCCCCACACCGTCGGCGCCCATCTCCGCGACGAGGTAGCGGGTACCGGTGCTGACGCGGCACACGGTGAGCGGCACCCCCATCTCGGAGTTGAACGAACCCTCGGGGACGACCGAATCCGCCAGCGGTGACAGCACCTGACCGAGAAGGTCCTTGGTGGACGTCTTGCCCGAGCTGCCGGTGATGCCGACGATCCGCAGGTCATCGGCACGGTCGACGACAGCTCGTGCGAGGACGCCGAACGCGGTCTGCACGTCGTCGACGACGACCGTCGGCATGCCCTCGATCGCCCGACTGCCCAGTGTCGCGACCGCGCCCGATTCGGCTGCCGCAGAAGCGAAGTCGTGGCCATCGGCGAACTCACCGACGCGTGCGACGTACAGGCTTCCCGGTTCGGCCAGACGTGAGTCGGAGATCACCGCGCCATCAACCCGGACATCGCCTGCGTCTGCCGGCTCCAACCGTCCGCCGACCGCGTCGGCGATCTGGCGCAGGGTCATTGTGATCATTGCTTCTCGCTCTTCGGTGGGACGTACTTCAGGTCGTACAGGGTCGGCTTGCTACTGCTGGGTGGAACGTGACCGTGACGCAGCGCGGCCTGCATCAACTGGGAGAACACCGGGGCGGCGATCTCACCGCCGTAGATGCTCACCGCCTGCGGACGCTGCAGGGTCACCGACACGATGTACTGCGGCTTCTCCGCCGGCGCGAACCCGATGAACGAGGCCGTGTAACCGGCGTAGCGGCGGGTCTTCTCGTCGTACCGCTCCGCGGTACCGGTCTTGCCCGCGACGTTGTACCCCGGAACTGCCGCCTTCGGCGCGGTGCCCCCCTCGCCGACGACGGACTGCAGCATCCGGCTGACTTCACCGGCGACCTTCGGCGACACGACCTGAACAGCGACCCGGTCGTCCTGCGCAGCGGTGTAGCCACCGGATCCATCGCCGACACCCTTCACCAGCTTGAGCGGCTCGCGGACGCCGCCGTTCGCGATCGTCTGGAACACCGAGACCTGCTGCATGGAGTTACCGCTGACGCCCTGACCGAACATCACGGTGTACCGCGTGGGACCCTTCCACTTGTCGACCGGCGGAACATACCCGGAACTCTCTCCGGGGAATCGGACTCCGGTCGGAACGCCGAGACCGAACTTGTTCATGTAGCCCCGCAGCACCTGCGGCGACAACTTCTCCCCGACCTGGATCGTGCCGGTGTTGGAGGAGTCGGCAAGGATCCCCGCCGTCGTGTACTTCTCGGTGGGGTGCGGATGGGAGTCCTTGAACTTCTGGTCGGCACGCTCCAACTGGTAGGGCACGGTGAACACCGACTGCGGGGTCACCTTGCCTTCTTCGAGCGCAGCAGCCATCGTGATCACCTTGCTGGTCGAACCCGGCTCGTAGGCGTCGGCGAAGGGGCGCGACAGCAGTGAACCCTTGGCCGAGGCGATCTGGTTGTTGTCGAAGCTGGGATAACTGGCGGCCGCGACGATGTTGCCCTTGACGTCGGTCACGACAGCCTCACCCGACAGCGACTTGGTGCTCTTCACCTGTGCGGCGATGAGGTTCTGCGCCGTCCACTGCAGGTCGTTGTTGATCGTGAGTTGCACCGGCTTGCCGTCGACGGCAGGCGTGTCGGAATTGTCGGCGGTCGCGATCACGGTGCCGTCGGCCGCGCGTTCGTACACATGCGTGCCCGGCTTGCCGTTGAGTCGGCGGTTCTGCATCGCCTCGATGCCACCGCCGGGGCTGCCGTCGGCTCCCACCCACCCGATGAGCGGCGCGACCGATGTGCCCTGCGGGTACTCGCGCTTGACCGTTCGTTCGCTGAAGATGCCGGGGATGCGCAGATCGCTGACCTGCGTCCACTGCTGCGGCGAGACGTCCTTGACCAGGTACAGGAAACGCCGATTCTGCGTCTCGGCACGCTGCAAGGAGGAGCTGAGGGCTGCGGGATCGGCACCGACGATCGCCGCGATCGCCTCCGCGGCGCCCTTGAGTCCCATCTTCGTCTTCTTCACGCTGCCGTCAGGCTGCCGGTCACGCTTGACCCAGGTCGAAGCGGCCAACGGGTCGGCGGTGATGTTGCGTCGTTCGACAGACCTGGCCAGCGTGATGCCGTCGGCATCCACCACCTCGCCGCGCATGGCGGGAATCGTCACCCGATTGGCGCGTTCGGAGAAAGCCTGCTGCGACACCGAGGCTGCGTCGAGACCCTGAACCCGCAGCAACTGAGCGGCGAACACGGTGAAGATCATCGCGAACGCGACCAGCAACGCGCGAGCGCGACGACGCGGGTGTCCCAGACCGAGCTGGACCGGAAGACGCGGCCTGGAGCGGCCGGAGCCACCGGTCTGCGGACGGGGAGCGGCGCTCGATCCGGTGCGCGGACGAGCGGTGGAACCACTGCTGCGACGACCGGCGCGTGCGGCCGCCAGGTCGATCGTGGGCGAGGGACGTGAGGAGTTCCCGGAAGTCCTGCCCGCCGGTCGCGGCGGCCGGGTCGGGCGACCTGCCGTGCGCGGGTTCGAGGACCTGCGCGTGGACGATGACGTGCTGGATGACGTGCTGGATGACGTGCTGGATCGCGAACCCGGTCGACGGGACTGCGTCACTGGCTCACCTCGCGGACGTCGGCGTGGGCGACGTCGTCTTCTCGTTCTTCTGGGGGGCGGGCTTGGTGGCCGTGCCACCCGTGGACTTCGGGCTGTTCTGCGGCTTGGTGCTGGGCTTGGTGCTGGGCTTGGTGCTAGGTGTCGCGTTCGCCTTGTCCGACGGTTTGGTCGAAGCTGCGGGCGGCGCCGGCTTCTTTGCCTCCGGCGCTGCCTTGGGCTTCGGCTTCTCCACCAGTCCTGCCTTGCCCGCCGAGTTCACGGCGAGTTCGGCGATCGGGGTGGCCGGTGTCCTGGGCAACGTGCTCACGGTAAACGGGGCGGTCGCAGCGCTGCCTTCCGCCACGCCGACGAGTCGGTGATCGGAGGCGCGCACGTACCGAATCTTCCCGGCCGGCACCATCCCGAACTCCTGCGCCTTGAGCGCGACCTGCTGCGGAGCGCGGGCGTAGGTGAGTTGTGTGCCCAGTTCCTGGTCCTTGGCCAACAACCGGGACGAGGCATTCTGCAGGTCACCGATCGTGTACTGCTGCTGGGCTCGTGCAGTGTTGAGCAGGAGCACGGTGAGCAGGCCGCCGACCAGCAGCGTCGCGCAGAGGATGACGAAACCGACGCCCCCCTCGCTCGTGTGCGTCGCCGGCTGGACGAGCTTGAGCCGCGCACGGGTGGCGGTCGGGTTGGCTCCCCGCGGGGCGCGGCGGACCGTCAACGGGCGGGCGGTGGCCTGGCTCATCGCTTGGTTCCCTTCGTGGCACGGATTCGTTCAGCTACGCGCAGACGGGCGGACGCCGCGCGCGGGTTCGTGTTCACCTCGGCGTCGCCGGGTTGCTCGGCGCCACGGGTGAGGAGTTTCAGGTAGGGCTTGTGTTCGGGCAGTTCGACCGGCAGACCGGCGGGGGCGGTCGAACGCGCGCCGGCCTGCAGTTCGTGCTTGGTGATGCGGTCCTCGAGCGAGTGGTAGGACAGCACCGCGATGCGTCCCCCGATCGCGAGCGCATCGATCGCCGCGGGCAAGGCGGCCTGCCAGCTGAGCAGTTCGGCGTTCACCTCGATGCGCAGGGCCTGGAAGGTCCGCTTCCCGGGGTGCCCGCCGGTGCGTTGCGAGGCCGCCGGGATGGCGTCCCGCAGCACCTGCATGAGTTCGTCGGAGGTGCGGATCGGCGACTGCTCACGGCGGCGCACGATCGCCTTGGCGACCTTGCCGGCGAACCGTTCCTCGCCGTACTCCCGCAGGATGCGCCGAAGGTCGCCCTCGTCGTACTCGGCGATGACATCGGCGGCGGTCATCCCCTGGGTCTGATCCATCCGCATGTCCAAGGCGGCGTCCCGGCTGTAGGAGAAACCGCGCTCGGTCTCATCGAGCTGCAGGGAACTGACACCCAGGTCGAACAAGGCCGCGTCAACGCGATGGACGTCGAGTTCGGCCAGTTCCTCGATCGCGTCGTCGTAGCGAGCATGCACCGGAATGAACCGGTCCCCGAACTGTGCCAACCGCTCCCCCGCCAGACGCAGCGCGTCCGTGTCGCGGTCGACGCCGTACGCGACTGCGTCCGGACAGGCCTTGAGGATCGCCTCGGTGTGACCACCCATGCCGAGCGTTCCGTCGAGGTACACCGGACGGCGACCTGACTCCCCCGTGACCAGTGCCGGACGCAGCAGCTCGATGATGCGGTCGCGCATGACCGGAACGTGGCGGTCGGCCACTGTCCGGTTGTCGATCATCGCTTCGCCTTTCGCTCGTCTGCGGTGTGTTGTCGGTGGTGGGCGATAAATGTTGTGGTGGTGATTCCTGCGGGTTGCCGCTTTCTGATCTCCGGTCCCCAGCCGCTGCATGTCGTCGGCACCGGGGAAGTGATGTCGACGCGCACGCGTCAGCGGATGGAGGCCACAGGTCAGAAGAGGTCAGAACAGACCGCCAGGAATCACCTCCTGTGCCTGGTCGGCGAACTCGTCCTCGGTGCTGGCCAGCAGTTCGTTCCACGCCTCGGTGGCCCACAACTCGACCCGGTTGCCGGCGCCGATCACCGTGCACTCCTTGGTGAGACCGGCGTATTCCCGAAGGATCGCGGGGATCGTGATGCGCCCCTGCTTGTCGGGGATCTCGTCCGAGGCGGCCGACAGCAGCACACGCTGGAAATTGCGGGCCGCCTTGTTGGTGACCGGGGTGCGGCTCATTTCTGCGGCGAGCTTTTCGAAATCGGCCATCGCGAAGACGTACAGGCAGCGCTCCTGACCACGGGTGATGACCAGCCCGGAAGCGAGCTTCTCGCGGAACTTGGCGGGCAGGAACATGCGGCCCTTGTCATCCAGTCGGGGCTGATGGGTACCGAGAAACAAAGTCATCGTCACCGCCCCTTCCCGCCCGATCGACTCCGCAGTGCTCCTGTTTGCTCCACTTTACTCCACCAGACCCCACCTGTCGCCCTCAAAGGGATCGAATTCGGACTCTTTTCGAGTGTTTTCCCAGGTCAGAGCCACTGGTCCGTGGTGGAGGGATTTTCGGCCACCTCGTCGATCCATCCACGCGACAACGGGCGAAAAATGGGACAGCTGCACGTTGAACCACCGCAAACCCGGGCGATCGTCGGGTCGGGTGACGCCTGATTTCGTCCTTCAGCGCCGGACCCGACGGACTGTGGAGCAAAGTGGAGGATGAGTGAGCCGAGCAAGTCGTGGCCAACCGGTGATGGGATCCGGGGCCGTGGTCGGGCAGGATCTACCCATGCAGGATGCGTCGCAACTGGCCAAGACCGAGGACAGTCACCGGATGCGAGGCGAGAGCGACCCTGATCCGCAGCTGTCACTGGACGAGGTGCACGACCTCGCCGCACGCATTCACGAGGCGGTGTCCTCGGTCATCGAGGGCAAGTCGGACGCCGTGCGCACCGCGATCATCGTGCTGCTCGCCGAAGGTCACCTGTTGATCGAGGATGTCCCGGGCGTCGGCAAGACGATGCTCGCCAAGACGCTCGCCCGGTCGATCGACGGCACGATGCGACGGATCCAGTTCACGCCGGACCTGTTGCCCAGTGACATCACCGGTGTCAGTGTCTTCAACCAGGATGCCCGCACGTTCGAATTTCGTCCGGGAGCGGTGTTCGCCAACCTCGTGGTCGGCGACGAGATCAACCGGGCCTCGCCCAAGACCCAGTCCGCGCTCCTGGAGTGCATGGAAGAGGCACAGGTCACCGTCGACGGCACGACCTACGAGTTGTCGCGCCCGTTCATGGTGATGGCCACCCAGAACCCGATCGAGATGGAGGGGACCTACCCGTTGCCCGAAGCGCAGCGCGACCGGTTCATGGCCCGTATCTCGATGGGTTACCCGACCGCCGCCGCCGAACTGGCCATGCTCGACTCGCACGGTGCGGGCAGTCCGCTGGCGCGGCTGCGCCCGGTCACCGATGCGACGTCCGTCGCGGCAGCGATCGCCCGCGTCGCCCAGGTCTACGCGAGCCCCGCCCTGCGCCAGTACGTCGTCGACATCGTGACAGCCACCCGCTCGACCTCCGCGCTTCGCCTCGGCGCCTCGCCGCGTGCCGCTCTCGGTCTGCTGCGTGCGGCGCGGGCCAACGCTGCACTCGATCGCCGCGACCACGTCATCCCCGAGGATGTCCAACGGGTCGCCCTCCCGGTTCTGGCACACCGGGTGATCCTGAGCGCCGACCAGCAGCACCTGCGGCATGGTGCAGGCGAGGTGCTGGAGCAACTCCTGCAGCGGGTGCCGGTGCCCGCGGCTTCCGCCCGCTGAATCGCACGTTCGGCATCCTGAGTACAAGGTGAGCACCAGATGAAGAAGGCACGACTGACCACCCGCGGGCGGTCGTTCCTGTCCGCGGGGCTCACCCTCCTGGTCGGAGGCGTCGTGCTCGGTTTCCTGGACGTCGTGCGTCTGGGTGGCCTTCTGCTCGCCCTGGTCGTTGCGACCTGGTGGCTGTCGCGGCGGCGGGACCGCCGCGTCGAGGTGGCCCGGCGACTGCAGCCTGATGTCGTCACCGCCGGATCCCGGTGTGCGATCACCCTCACCTTCACCAACACCGACCGACGCCGGTCCCGCTACGGCCTGGCTCAGGAGACCCTCGACTACACCCTCGGTGATTCACCCCGATTCGTCCTGCCCGGCATGGCAGCCGGCGAATCCCGGGTGGTGGAGTACACCGTTCAACCCCGGGTCCGCGGTGAGCACGACGTGGGTCCGGTGCACGTCAGCATCCGCGACCCGTTCGGGATGACCGAACGACACGTCACCGTCCAGGCGGTCGACCGGTTGCTGGTGCTCCCCCGCATCGTGGCGCTGGGTGCCAGCCATCCGCCCGGCGCCGGTTCGGGGCAGGAAGGAACCACCCCCGCGATGATCGCGCTGCACGGCGAGGAGGACGTCAGTCTGCGCAACTACCAGGACGGCGACGATCTGCGTAAGGTGCACTGGCCCGCCACGGCGCACCGCGGAGAGCTGATGGTCCGGCAGCTCGACCGCCCGGCGAGGCGGTCCTGCGTCCTGTTGCTCGACTCGCGTTCCAGCGCGCACGCCGGACACGGCGAGCATTCATCCTTCGAGTGGGCGGTCAGCGCGCTGGCCTCCATCGCGGCCCGAATGCACGAACTCGGTTATCTGGTGCACCTGGTGAGCAAGGAGACAGTTGCTGCGGGAGTACACCTGAGCGATCTGCCACCGACAGTGGTCCAACTCTGGCTGGCGCGTGCCGCCCTCGGCGGCGACGACACGAACTTCGCCTTCGTCCTCAAGGGCGCTCACGATGTGGCAGGCACCGGAGCTGTCGTGGTCGCTGCCGTCGCCGACGACCTCGCCGGACTGCTGAACGATCTGGGATCGCTGCGTCAGCCGGGCGCGTCCGCCCTCGCCCTTCGCCTCGACACCGCGTCCTTCGGCGGTCCTTCGCCGCAGCGGACGGTCGGCCTCGCCGACTACGGCTGGCGCGTCGTCGATGTACCCGCCGACATGACGATCGAGCAGGCGTGGACCACCATCACCAGGCGTTCGCTGGTTCGGGTGGGTGCGTTGTGAGGTTCCGTCAAGCCCCACTGACGCTGCTGGCCGGCGTAACCGCACTGATCGCGGCGTGGCCGATCACGACCCTCGTCCGCGGCAGCGACTGGGTATGGGATGCCGTGCTCGTCGTCGCACTGGCGCTCGGGTGCGCGGTCCTTGCTCGCGCAGTGTCCATCCCGGAGTTCGCGGTGGTCTGGGTGCAGTTCGTGGTGGTCGCGGCAGCGTTGTGGTTCCTGTATGTCCGCGGTTCCGGCGAGCCCACCGTCGAGACGGTCCAGGCCCTGATCACCGAGGCAGACGGCACCATCCGCAAGTATGCGGCTCCCGCGCCGGAAACCGAGGGGCTGCGGTTCGCGATCGTCGGTCTGATCGCGATGCTGGCCGTGCTCACCGATGTCCTTGCCGTCGGTCTGGCTGCCCCGGCTGTTGCAGGCCTGCCGATCATGAGCATCTACCTGATCAGTGCGGCGAACACGACGGACGGCCTCGCGCCGCAATACTTCCTCGCTGCGGCGACGGGCTGGCTGTTGATGGTCGGCCTTACTGCCCGAGGAAACGTCCAGCGCTGGTCCAACACGACGGCCCGCGCCACTGCTCCCACTCTGCTCGGCGATCGGCTGGGACTGGGCGGTTTCGCGTCGGTCGCGCGGACGGTGGGTTTGCTGGCGTTGATCGGCGCACTGGTGGTGCCGCACGTGCTGCCGTCGACCGACCAGCGTTACCTCGGCGAAGGACTCGGCCGGCGCACCGGCGGCACCGGCTCGGTCGGACTGTCGAACACCCTCGACGTCAGTCGGAGTCTGGTGAGCAACGACCGCACACCGGTGATCACCTACAGCACTCAGGACCCGACGCCCGGACCCCTGCGGGTGTTCACCTCATCGGCCTACAACGACGGGCAGTGGAGCCAGACGGACCCGGCAGATCAGCAAGGCGGCTCGGACAACGCGCGGATCCAACCGGCCGGACTGCGACCCGATGCGGGCTACGTCGAGCAGTCGATCCGGGTCGAGTCCAGCACTCTCACCGCAGGCCTTCTCGCGACCCCGACCCCGACGCTCAGCGTCGACCTCGGGGGTGCCTCCTGGCAGTACGACCCCACGACATCGGTCATCAGCCCGCAACGCAGCGTGTCGCAGTACTCGGTGAAATATGCACTGCTCGGACCGTCGGCTCGTCCGACCTCCAGGTCCACCCCGGAGGGGTTCGAGCGCGACCTGGCCATCGATCCCCGAGCGCTGCCGGAGCTGCGGCGCACGCTGTCACGCATCGGGGGCGGTGACAACCCGTTCGAGCGAGCGGTCGCTATCCAGGACTACCTGCGCTCCGGCGGCGGTTTCACCTACTCCCTCACGCTGGCCCCGACTCGGCGCACGGTGAACGACCAGACCGCCGACCCGATCACCAACTTCCTGCTCACCAAGCAGGGCTACTGCGTCCAGTTCGCCACCGCGATGATCATGCTCGCTCGACTGGAGCAGATTCCTGCACGGATGGCCATCGGATTCCTCGGCGGCAGCCCCTCGCTGAGCGCCGACCAGTACACCGTCATCCAGTCCGACGCCCACGCCTGGCCCGAGTTGTACTTCCCCGGTCTGGGCTGGACGCGGTTCGAGCCGACTCCGGGCAGCCGCGCCGCAAGCGTTCCCGACTACGCCGTGCCGCAGACCAGCGGGCCGAGCCGTACCGAGCGGCCGGAGCAGACGACACCGACCACCTCGGCCGACGTGTCCACCGCTCCCGCCCAGACGTCGTCCGCCACCGACAGCGGCGGCGGCACCGACTCGGACACTCCGTCCTGGTTCGGCACCGCTTTCAAGTACCTCGGTTGGCTGGTGCTCGTAGCACTGTTCCTCGGTCTGCTGGGTTCGTTCCTGCCGATGGCCGCTCGACGCGAAGCCGAAAGGCGGCGACGCACCAACGACCTGCGTGAACAGGTGGAGGCCGACTGGCTCACCTTCCGCGACGACCTGGACGACCTCGGCGTCCCCCACCCACCCGATGTCTCACCCCGTGCCCAACTTCAGCACTACCGGCGAGCAGGTGCCCTGGGCAGCGAGTCCTCGCAGGCCCTCGACCGTGCGACGCGCACCTTGGAGAAGGCCCGATACGGACGTGCGGACGACGATCTGGACGTCCGCACCGACACCGCCGCCGTCATCGAGGCCGTCCGCCGCAACGCAGGCTTCCGCCACAAGTTGGTCCACCGCTTCGCTCCGCGCACCGGACGCCGGTGGTTCCTGCGCAAGGTGATGCCCTGGCGCAAGGACTGACGTCAGCGGCGCCCCACCCACGCACGCAGAAAGGGCCCCCGTCGCCGGGGGCCCTTTCCTGTTGTTCGAACCGGATCAGTCCAGGTAGTCGCGCAGCACCTGGGAACGCGAGGGGTGGCGCAGCTTGCTCATCGTCTTGGACTCGATCTGGCGGATCCGCTCACGCGTCACGCCGTAGACCTTGCCGATCTCGTCCAGGGTTTTCGGCTGACCGTCGGTCAGACCGAAGCGCATCGCCACCACGCCGGCCTCACGCTCGGACAAGGTGTCCAGCACCGAGTGCAGTTGTTCCTGCAGCAGCGTGAAGCTCACTGCATCAGCCGGGACGACCGCCTCGGAGTCCTCGATGAGGTCACCGAACTCGCTGTCGCCGTCCTCGCCGAGCGGAGTGTGCAGCGAGATCGGCTCGCGACCGTACTTCTGCACCTCCACGACCTTCTCCGGGGTCATGTCGAGCTCCTTGGCAAGCTCCTCCGGAGTGGGTTCGCGTCCGAGGTCCTGCAGCATCTGACGCTGCACGCGAGCCAGCTTGTTGATGACCTCGACCATGTGCACGGGGATACGGATGGTGCGCGCCTGGTCGGCCATCGCTCGGGTGATCGCCTGACGGATCCACCACGTGGCGTAGGTCGAGAACTTGTAACCCTTGGTGTAGTCGAACTTCTCGACCGCACGGATCAGACCGAGGTTGCCCTCCTGGATCAGGTCGAGGAAGAGCATGCCGCGGCCGGTGTACCTCTTGGCGAGCGAGACGACCAGTCGCAGGTTGGCCTCGAGCAGGTGGTTCTTGGCCTTCTTACCGTCCTGGGCGATCCACCACAGCTCACGCTTGATGGTCATGTCCATCTTCTCGCCGGAGTTGAGCTTCTCCTCCGCGAACAGACCGGCCTCGATGCGCTTGGCGAGCTCGACCTCCTGCTCGGCGTTGAGCAGGGCGACCTTTCCGATCTGCTTCAGGTAGTCCTTCACCGGGTCGGCGGTGGCACCGGCGGTGACGACCTGCTGCGCGGGGGCGTCGTCCTCGTCGTCCTGGCGGATGACGAATCCGCCGGTCTCTGTCTCCTCGGCCTTCGTCTCCTCGGTGGACTCCGCGGTGGACTCCTCGGCGTCGTCGTCCTTGGCCTCGTCCTTTTCGGAGTTGACGACGGTCTTCGGGTCGATCTTCGCTTCGTCGCCGAGCTCCAGGTCGACATCCTCGATCTCGACCTCTTCGAGCTCGACCTCGTCGACGTCGCCCTTCTTCACCGCGGTCTTCTTGGCCGTGGACTTCTTCGCAGCGCCCTTGGCGGCAGCCTTCTTCGCCGGGACAGCCTCTGCGACCTCGTCCGGCGCCGCGCTCTTGGCGGCGGTCTTCTTGGCCGGCGCCTTCGCGGTGGTCTTCTTCACCGCGCTCTTGGCAGCGGTCTTCTTCGCCGGAGCCTTCGCAACCGCTGTGTCGTCGGCCGAATCGTCCTGCGCCGCAGCGGTCTTGGCGGTGGTGGTCTTGGCCGCGGTCTTCTTCGCCGGAGCCTTCTTCGCAGCAGTCTTGCGCGCGGCTGTCTTCTTGACGGGGACGATCTCGGGGACCTCGACGGTGATGCCCTGACGGTCGAGCTCCTTCAGCACCGCCTTCATCCGCTTCGGCTCCAGCGATGCTTCTTCCAGCGCCGCCTTCACGTCGTCGCCGTCGACCGATCCGGTCGCGGCACCCTTCTCGAGCAGTTGCTGCAGGGCCGGGTGGGAGAATTCAGCCGGAAGCTGTTTGGTCTCAGCGGTTTTCGACGCGGAAGTCACTGACTACCTTCCATTCCGTTGCGGGGCTGTGCCGATGGCACGAGGGCATAACGACACACCGCCGAGTGGCGGTTCACCGATGGGGATTTCAAGCATTCGCGGTTCACTCTTCGGGTCGGGCCCGAAGCGGGGCGCGTACTTGTAGACATTATAAAACGACGCGCTGCCCGCGGCCCAATCCCGGGGCGTTCCCGAACGCAGTAGGACCGAGTCTTCAGGCGGTGTCGGGCTTGACCGTGAGCACCGGAACCGGTGCGTCCAGCATGATGCGTTGCGCGTTCGTGCCGAGGATCAGCTTGCCGACGGTCGTGCGGCGCCGCAGCCCGATCACGATCAGACTCGCGTCCAGATCGCGTGCAGTCGCCAGGAAGGACTCGACGAGGTCTTGGCCCCCGAGCGCGGGCGTGACGGTGACCGACGCCGCGCCGGACGCGTCCGCGAGCGCCTGCGCCCGCGGCTCGGCGGTTCGGTCGAGCGGCACGACGCTCACCTCGAGCCCTTGGGCTCGCCCCTGAGCGGCGGCTGCGGCGAACGCCGCCTCTCCCTCGGGCGTGGCCAGGAATGCCACCACGATCCTCATCAACTCTCCCCTTCTCCTTCGTCGTCGGCGACGCTACCCCACCCGGGGGGTGGAGCCGGCCGACCCCGCAGGCAGAGCGTCGGTGACGATCGCTTCGATCTGGTCGGTCTCGACCAGGAAGCCGTCATGACCGCACACGGACCGGATCAGCGAGGTGCGTACGCCGGCGGCCGCTGCCAATTCGTGCGACAGATGTGGAGGGAAGAGACGGTCGGAGTCGACGGCGGCCACGTGAAGGCGTCCGGGGTAGGCCGCGACGACGGCTGCGACACCCCCACGACCGCGTCCGATGTCGTGAGTCGCCATCGCACGGGTCAGATGTAGGTAGCTTCCGGCGTCGAACCGACGGACGAGTTTGCCGGCCTGGTGGTCCAGGTAGCTCTCGACGGCGAAGCGTCCGTCACCGAGCGGGTCCTCAGTGCTCTGCGGCTTTACACCGAACCGCTGCTCGAGTTCGTCGGCGCTGCGATAGGTCGTGTGCGCGATGCGACGAGCCAGACCGAGGCCCGCACGTGGCCCGGGGCCGGGGTAGTAGTCACCGGCGCAGTAGTCGGGGTCGGAGCTGATCGCGAGTTCCTGTGCTTGTCCCCAGGCGATCTGGTCGGCCGTCGCACAACCGGTCGTCGCGATCGCGAGCACGCTGTCGCAACGCTGCGGGAAGCTGCCCAGCCATTCCAGCGCACGCATGCCGCCCATTGAGCCGCCGAGCACCAGTTGCCAGCGTTCGATGCCGAGGTGATCGGCGAGGGCGGCCTCGACCAGCACTTGGTCGCGGATGGTGATCTGCGGGAAGCGTGATCCCCATGGGCGCCCGTCCGGGGCCGGGCTGCTCGGGCCGGTGGTGCCACGGCATCCCCCGAGCACGTTCGAGGCCACGATGAAGAAGCGGTCGGTGTCCAGCGGAGCACCCGGCCCGATGAGGCCGGGCCACCATCCGCCGCTGGGTTGACCCGGACCCGTCGCACCGACGACGTGCGCGTCACCGGTGAGGGCATGCTCGACCAGGATCGCGTTGTCGGCCATCTCCGAGAGGGTGCCCCAGGTCTGGTAGCCGACCAAGACATCGTCGATCGTGCGTCCGGATTCGAGCGTGAAGGCCCCGGCATCGAAGCGACGCAGCGCAGGATTGTCGTACGGGTCGTTCTCGATCGCTGCACTCTGCGCAGGAGTCTTCGGTCGCAACCCTGGGGCAGCCGGGGTCATGAGCGTCGAACGGGCGTGGTTGTGCCGGGCCGAAACCGACGTCGACGGCGTGCCCGTGTGGTGACTGCTGCTCATCGCCTCTCCCAGCGGAACCGGGGGCTCATGCAGCCCCGCGCTTGTCGCCGACCGAACGGTCGGGACCTTGTCCTCACCCGGGGCACCCCACGCGGTGGAGGGTTGCCGCCCAGCAAGCCGGGGCTTGACGCTGGGACTCTTGACGGGAGCGACGATACCTCAGAGCGCGCGTTCGGACAGCCCCCTGTTCTTGCACCGGACACGCTGCAGGGTCAGGCTGCCGGGTCGATGCGTCCGCCGGGCAGCGTGCCTGTCAGGAGGCAGTTGCGGACGAGACTCGCGAGCCGACATCCGGGATCGGCCTCGAAGGCACGGTCCAGCGCGATGGTGGCCACCGCGCTTCCGCCGTCGGCCCACTCGGACGCCGCGACGCAGGCCCAGAGCGGAGCCGACAGCTGTGCCGGGACGCGGCATGCCCAGCGAATGAGGATGTGCACCGTCCCGGCGCGCTCGGCGCGATTCGGCGACGGGAGCTCGCCGGACTGCTGCCACCGGTCCCGGTCACTTCTGCTCAGCCGGGTCGGTGGGAACACATCCGGACGCAGCCAGCACAGCAGTCCGTCGCGCACGCCGACCACCTGGACGGCCGCGAGGGCCCGACTCACCGTCACCGGATCGTCGAGCGCAGCAGGGTCACCGCGAAGGATCCGATGGACGGCAACCAGTTCGAGGTCGCGGCCGGTTTCGAGGTCCGCCTCCATGACGCTCCACAATTCCTCGACCTCGGCAGCGATCTGCGCTTCGTCCTGAGTCGGGGTGCACCGGTTCTCCAGGTCGTCACGACTGGGTGCGGGACTGCAGCCGCGGTAGACGGCTTCGACGGCCGCCGGGATCAGGTGTGCCTCGGTCAGCGGGGTCCGCTGCTCCGGGCACTGTCCACAGCAGCACCACAGAGCCGCCCAGGTGGACGTGCCGTTATCGACCTCCCAAACGTGAACCAGCTCGATTCCGTTGCAGCGCAGGGCGGTTCGTAGTACCGACGAGGTGAGGAGGACAGCGTCGCCGTCGCCGTAGTTCACCAGTGCGGCGCTTGCCAAGGTGCGCAGACGTCCCTGGCCGATCAGATGGGCGATGTCGTTCACCGCCTCCGGCACCACCGGATCGAAGCGGGCGGTGACGACCAGGTGGTCGTCCTCGTCGAAGCCGACGAGGACGACGCTGTCGGACGGGTTGAACCCGAGTTGGTAGGGCACGTAGGCCAGCAGTTCGCCGGCTCCGGTCAGGGAAGGGATCGGTTCCATCCGCTGACTTCAGTGCCGGCGGGAGACTTCTGTCGTGCTCCCTTGCACCGGTTGTGGAGGACACGCCGAGCGGGATCGGGCTGTGCACAACCGGTCCCGCTTCGTCGATCATGCGATCAGCGTCGAGGGAACTGCTCCGCGGCGTTCTTGGCGACCTTGTGCAGCATCCAGGAGTCCATGCCGGCGCCGATGAAACCGCCGGCGAAGGGGATGGCCTTACCCAGACGGGTGGCGACCTTCTCCCCCACCTGGCCGATCAGCCGGAACCCGACGGCCTTGTTGACGACCATCAGCACCGGGGGCGGCAACTGCTGGGCGGCCATGCCGGCCAGGCGACCGGTGGCGACGACGCCGGCCTTGTTGATGATGTCGTTGGCGTCCGCGCCGACCAGGGTCAGCAGGATCGCCGACCGCAGGCTGGGGTCACGCAGGTCGTAGCCACGAATGTGGGCCACAGCCGCCACCATACGGGTGGACAGCAGGTAGAAGCCCGCGACGTTCGCCGGCAGCGCGACGGCCATCGTGACGAAGCCACCCAGGCCGGTGACGAACCCGTTGGCGGCAGCAAGGCGGCGAGTGTCGGAGACGATCTCCTTGATCGCCTTCTCCTGGTCGCCACCGCTGTCCTGCAGTGCCTTCGCAGCAATCTTCTGGGCGGAGTCGAAACTGCCCTTGCCGTCGATACCGACCTGAAGAAGCTTCTCGGCGAACCCGAGGGCGGAACTACCCATCGGTCCACTATCGAGCTTCACCGGGACGTTCTTCTGGTCGTCCTTCTTGTCTCCGAAACCGAACATGTGGCTCATCATGGCAGCCGGACGCGTCCGACAGCGGCTGCCGCGAGGGTGAATCCGTCGGCGATGATGGCGTGATGGAAACGCTGTCGGAGCTTCTGGACGAAGCGGCCATGGTGCCGTTGGCCGAACGACTGGAGTGGCTGGTCGAACTGGGTGAGGACCTGCCCGCGCCGTCGGCTGCCGCAGGTGAGTTGCGCCGGCTGCCCGAGTGCCAGTCGCCGGTGAGTTGGGCGGCCCGACCGGACGCGTCCGATGTCTTCCATCTGGCCATCACGGTGCCGTCGAGCGCGGTCGTCGTACGCGGATTCGCCGGACTGATCGTGCCGACGCTGGACGGGCGAGCGGCGCAGCAGGTGCGTACCGCTCCGGCGGATCTGGTCGGGCAACTCGGTCTCGGCGATGCGGTCTCGCCGTTGCGCCTGCGCGGGTTGCACGCACTGTGGAATCACGTCCGGGCTGCTGCCGAACCGGTCGAGGACCCTGCCGGGCTCGCCTGATCGTCCTGAATCGAGCGCCACCGGCGCGGGATTCCCCGCAGACAGCAGCGAGGCGGTAGCCGATCGCTGGGCCACGATGGGCTACTTTTGTCGGCATGTCCAATTCTTCCGGCAACAAGAACGCGATGTTGGCGATTCCGGCCGCGGCTGCCCTCCTCGGTCTGATCCTCGGGCTGGTCAGCGCGCTGGCCAGCCCGAAGGTGAGCCTGAACGGGTTCTCCAACGGTCAGAGCGTGGAATCGTCCGCCTTCTCCGTCTACAGCACCGAGCAGAGCGACCGTGGCAACGCACAGTGCAGCGTGGTCGCGAACGGCAACACCACCTCGTTCGGTCAGCCGTCCGAGGACTTCTCGGTGGAGGCCGACGGAAAGAAGTACTGGGAGATCGGTCGCAGCCCCGACGGCATGGCCAAGGCCTCCTACGAGACCAAGTGCGAGAACGCCAAAGGTCAGTTGTTTGCCGGTAACCGCGCCGACAACATCGGCGGCGGGTGGCGCACTCCGGTGCTGATCCTTGGTCTGCTGTTGCTGCTCGGCGGCATCCTGGGCACCGTCCTGATGATGATGCGTCGCAAGAAGTCGCGGTCGACCGGTTCGGGTTACGACAACACCTACAACCAGGGTGGCTACCAGTACGGCCAGGGCTACAGCGACGGTTACGGCACGCCGGGCTCCTACGGTGTCTCCGCGGGCTCCCAGACCCCGGCTCAGGGCACCCAGGGCTACGGCCAGCAGCACAACCAGCAGGGTGGTTACGGACAGCAGGCGTATGGCCAGCAGCCCCAGCAGGGTGGCTACGGCCAGCAGCCCGGTCAGCAGGGCTACGGCCAGCAGCCCCAGCAGGGTGGCTACGGCCAGCAGCCCGGTCAGCAGGGATACGGACAGCAGGCGTATGGCCAGCAGCCGCAACAGGGCGGCTACGGCCAGCAGCACGGCCAGCAGGGTGGTTACGGACAGCAGCAGGGTGGCGATGTCTCGGACGCCGCGACCCAGGCGGTGAACCGTGACGACGTGCGCGCGGCCGGTGGCGCAGACGCCCCGACCCAGGCGCAGCCGGGCCAGCAGGGCTACGGCCAGCAGGGCCAGCACGGTCAGTCCGGGTGGGAGCCCCCGCAGGACGGTCAGCGCTGAGCGCACCAGAACACACGGCAACCCCGCAGCGATCGCTGCGGGGTTCGCTGTCTGTTGCGGCCGCGGTCGTGGTCTCTCCCGGCGGGCAGGTGTGCGTTGTCGACGAGCAGGTGAGTCACCACCGTGATGCACGCGCGGTACACGAAGCCGGCGTCCTCGAGGGACGGCGCGTGGTCTGGTGGAGCGCTTCCTCGGCCCGCGCCCTCATCGGCGACGGCCGGTTGTCACGCGTCTGGGACGTCGCCGCCGTTCACCGTTTGATCGCGGGGGGCCACCGGGACGACCCTGTCGCGGTCTGGTCGACGCGGTTCGGGCTGCCGATCCCCGCCCCCATCGAGGAACGTCAGGCACGGCCGGGTGGGCCCGACCTGTTCGCAGGTCTCGCCGACGAGGACACCACGTTGAGTCCGGGGCAGCCGTTGCCGGCACGGACAGGATCGCCGGAGTGGTTGCGTGACGGCGGAAACCGCGAACTGTGGGGTCGTGCCGCTCTCGACACAGCGTTGTGGCAGGCCGATGTGCTCGATGATCGATGTGGCGGTTTGTCCTGTGCAACAAGCGAATCCGGGGCCGCGATGCTCTGCGTCGAGTTGGAGGAGCACGGACTGCCGATCGACCGGCCCACGCTCGAAGGGTTGATCGCCCAGGCGGCGGGACCGCGTCCGACCGACGACCGGCATGCTGCGGAGATTCGCCGCGGCCGAGATGCCGTCGTGTGGCAGCACCTTCCCGGTGGTGGGAGCATCGACCTTCGCAACCCGCTGGCCGTGCGGGACATGTTGCGGCGCAGCGGAATCAATGTCGAGGACACTCGCGCCTGGCATCTGGAGCCGTATCGGGCCGGGTCGCCCCTGGTCGACGCCTTGCTGGACTGGCGCAAGGCCGAACGGATCGCGACGACGTACGGGTGGCATTGGCTCGATCGTTTCGTGGGTCCCGACGATCGGCTACGCGGAGAGTGGGACGCCTCCGACGGAGGGGCCGGTCGGATGACCGCCGGGTCCGGGCTGCACAGCCTGCCCGCTCCTCTGCGTCCCGGTGTGGCAGCCGCAGCCGGTCACGTCCTGGTGCGCGCCGATCTCGGTCAGATCGAGCCGCGCGTCCTTGCGGTCGTGTCGCGCGACCCGGCCCTGGCCGAGGCCACCCGCGCCGATGATCTGTACGCAGAGATCGCGACGGATCTGAGTGTCGACCGCCCGACGGCGAAGATCGCGATGCTGGCCGCGATGTACGGGCAGACGAGCGGCACCGCCGGTCAGGTGCTGGGCCGGCTGGAGCACACCTACCCGGTGGCGATGGCGTACCTGCGGGATGCAGCCCTACGAGGTGAACGCGGTGAGTCGGTGATGACGTACGGCGGACGCCTGGTCCCTGTCTCCGTGGGCCCGGACGACACCTCTGCTCGCGCACGTGGCCGCGGACGGTTCACCCGCAATGCCGTCGTCCAGGGTGCGGCGGCGGAGTTCTTCAAGGCGTGGGCGCTCACCGTCCGGGCTGCGATTGCACCGCTCGGCGGCGAGATCGTCCTCTGCCTGCACGACGAACTGCTGGTGCATACCCCTGCCGCACAGGCGGATTCGACGATGCAGGCGGTTGAGACCGCGCTGCAGGACGCGGCCAGACGCTGGTCGGAGGGCGCGCCGGTGCGGTTCGTGGCCGACACCGGGATCTTCCAGCGCTGGAGCGAGGCCAAAGAATGAAAGTCCGCAGAACGCGCGGGTGACCTGCGCAGTTCTGCGGACTTTCAGTCTCCGGGCGGCTCAGTCCTCGTCGTCGTCGCCGACCTCGGTGCGCAGGAACTCCTCGAACTCGGCACCGATCTCCTCGGCGCTCGGAAGTTCGGCCAGTTCGGTGGCCAGCAGGTTCTGCCGCTGACGCCCCTGCGCGAACGCGTCGTACTGCTGCTCAATGCCCTGCACCACGTCGCGGATCTCGGGGTTGGCCTCGATCTGCCGGCTGATCTCGGCGCGGTGCAGTTCGGCCTGCATCGCCAGGTCGGTCACCGGCAGCGACAACCCGGTGAACCCCACGATCGTGTCGATCGCGGCCACCGTGGCGTCGCCGAAGTCCATCGCTGCGAGGTAGTGGGGCACGTGCAGCGCCAGGCCGATCGCGTCAACGCCCGACTCACCGAGGCGAAGGTGGACCAGTTGCTCCAGGTTGCCGGGCACCTGCACCTCGCCGAAGACGGCGTCGTTGTCGGGGATGAGACGCCGGTCGGTCGCGTACTTGGTCATACCCACCGGGCGGGTGTGCGGCACCGCCATCGGGATGCCGTGCGCACTGATGACGAGCTGGACGCCGAGGCGTCGGGTCAACACGCGAACGGCTTCACTGACACGCTCCCACTGGTAGTCCGGCTCCGGGCCCGCGAGCAACAGGTAGGGCGTGCCCTCGTCGTCGGTCAGGCGGTAGAGGTTGAGGGAAGGGTCCTCATACGAGGTGAACCGGTCGCGCTCGAAGGTCATCAACGGACGCCGTCCGCGGTAGTCGAGCAGTTGATCGATGTCGAAGGACGCGACGACGACCGGGTCACCGTTGGCCAGCAGGTGCTGGACGAGTAGCCGTTGGGTGTTGCCGGCGTCGATCAACCCGCCGAGCGCGACGATCAGCGTCCGCGCGCCGAGTTCGCTGGCGTGGGCGTCCTGCTCGAAACGGACGAGCTCCATCGGGTCCCGCATGGGAAGTCTCCTGGTCGAAGGAAAGAAGGTCTCTGCCGCGGTTCAACGTGCTGCACAGCGCGGTCATTCCCCCGGGTGGGATCAGTCCGGCACGTGCTCGCTGTTCCCTTGCTCACGCAGTGCGTCGCGCAGCCGCTGCGCATTCGCGGCGAGCACCTTCTGGTCCTGGCCCTTGGTCACGTTGTGGACATCGAAGTCCTCGACACCGTTGGCCGGCCAGACATGCACGTGCAGGTGCGGCACCTCGAAACCCTCGACGAGAACCCCCACCCGGGCGCTGTCCCAGGCAGCATGCTGGGCCCTGCCGATGGTCTGCGCGACCTGCGTGAGGTGGCTCAGCAGCTGCGGTGGGGCATCGAGCCAGTGGTCGATCTCCTCGCGCGGCACCACGACGGTGTGGCCGTCGGTCAGCGGGTCGATCACCAGGAACGCGACGCAGGAGTCGTCCTTCCAGACGAAGTGACCGGGGATCTCGCCGTCGATGATCTTCGTGAACAAAGTCGCCATGGGTCGAGCCTAACGACGCACCAGAGATCAGGTGGCGTCCTCGACCTCGTCCATCGCCTTGAAGATGCGCTTGATCGAGATGGGCCCGGCCGTGCCGAGTTTCTGGGCGAACAGGCTGACCCGCAGCTCCTCGATCATCCAACGCAGCGCGACGACGTCCGGGTCGGTGTGGCGGGCAGCCGGCAGCGCGGCGAGCAGCTTGTCGAGTTCTGCGCGGACGTGGTCGACGTCGCCCTGCCGTTCGGCGTCCCGGGCAATGTCGGTGGGCGCCTTCTCGATGCGTTCGAGCATCGCCCGCAGGTGGACGCGCAGCCGCGGAAGCCGGGCGGCGCCGGTCTCGGCCACGAACCCCGGGTGGATCAGCGACGCGTACTGCCGCTCCAACTGTTTCCTCAGATCGGCGGTGGACGGCGCGGTCATCCGGTCGAGTGCCAGACGCACCTGGCGAGCCACGTCGAGACACGGACCGACCCGATCGACGATTTCGATCACCTCCGGCACGATCTGCTGCCGAACGACGAGCAGCGCCGTCTCGTACTGCTGCGGGTCACGGACGCGTCCGCCGGGCAGTTCGCGAGCGATGATCGCGTCGACCGCACACGCGAGGATGTCGTCGTACAACGCGTCCCGGGTGGGGTGCGGGTGGTTGCCGAGGGCGAGTTTCTGGGTGTTGCTGAGCAGCCCGAGAATCCGGTTCCACGGCACATCGGTGTTGAGCAGCACCAGGCGACGGACGCCGAAGTGGGTCGCGTACTCGCGCTCGGACGGGCTCGGGAGCACCTGCAGCGCAACGGAATCGCCTTGATCGACGAGCGCCGGGTAGCCGACGACGATGCGTCCGCCGCTCCTGCTCTCGACCTTGTCCTGCAGCGTCAGGTCGTCCCAGGAGCGAATTCCCTTGCGCTCCAGTGCTTCTCCAACACTGGACATTGCTTGCCGAACCGAACCCTGAAGCTGTTGCTGCAGGAGCGGAAGGTCCTTGCCCTCCGCGAGCTTCTTGCCGCCCTTGCCCTCGATCCGGAAGGTCATCCGCAGGTGGTCCGGCACGCGCGACCAGTCCCATTCCCCGCGCGGGATCCGAACGCGGCTGCGGTCGAACAGGACATCGGCAAGTGCATCCACCAGATCCTGGCCGGAAGCCGAATCCAGCTGTGCGACGGCGGCTCTGGCGTGGTCGGGAGTCGGCACGAAGTGCTTGCGGGTGTTCTTGGGCAACGACTTCAACAGGGCGGTCACCAATTCCTCGCGCACCCCGGGCACCGACCAGTCGAAGCCCACGTCCTGCACCTGGTTCAACTGTTCCACGGGGATGTGCGCCGTGACTCCATCGGCATCGGAACCCGGGTCGAACTGGTAACTCAGCCGCAGGTTCAGCTCGCCCTGGTGCCAGGCCTTGGGGAAGTCCGTCGTGTCGAGGTCGGCTGCTTCGTCGGTGAGCAGCAGGTCGCGGGTGAACGTCAGCAGCTTGCCTTGCTTCTTGCTCTGCCCCTTCCACCACCGGTCGAAGTGCGCCCCGGAGACGATGTCGTCCGGCAGCCGTTCGTCGTAGAACTCGAACAGCACGTCGTCGTCGACCACCAGATCGCGCCGGCGGGTGCGCTCCTCCAGTTCACCGACCTCGCGCAGCAGGGCACGGTTGTCGTGGAAGAAGCGGTGATGGGTCTGCCACTCCCCCTCGACCAGTGCGTGCCGGATGAACAACTCCCGCGCGTACGCCTGATCGATCCGCCCGAACGACACCGGCCTCCCGGCGGCCAGCGGGACGCCGTACAGGGTCACCCGTTCGCTGCAGATCGCCTGCGCCTGCTTCTTCTCCCATCGCGGGTCGGAGTAACTGCGTCTGAGCAGATGCTGTCCGGCCGCCTCGACCCACGCCGGATCGACGCGGGCATTGGTACGTGCCCACAGGCGCGTGGTCTCGACCAGTTCACCGGCCATCAACCAGTCGGGTTGAGCGCGGAACAGCACCGAGCCGGGCTGGATGGCGAAGCGGGCCTGCCGGGCGCCGAGGTAGTCACGAGCGTCCCGGTCGCGCAGGCCGACGTGCGAGAGCAACCCGGTGAGCAACGCCTGGTGCACGGTGTCGTCCGCGGCCTTGTTGTCACTGGGCTGCAGCTTGAGCTGTTTGCAGATATCGCGCAGTTGAGCGTGCAGGTCCTGCCACTCGCGCACGCGCAGGTAATGCAGGTACTCCTGCTTGCACATGCGACGGAAAGCACTGCCGGACAACGCTTTCTGCTGTTCGCGCAGGTAGTTCCACAGGTTCAGGACGGTGAGGAAATCGCTCGACTCGTGCTTGAACCGGGCATGGCTCTGGTCGGCCTGGGTCTGCTGATCGGCGGGTCGTTCACGCGGGTCCTGGATCGACATCAGGGCGACGATCGGCAACACCTCACGCAACGATCCGTTGCGGGAGGCCTCGACGATCATTCGAGCCAGCCGCGGGTCGACCGGCAGCGTCGCGATCGCGCGACCGTCGGCGGTGAGCCGCCGCCGGCCCCGGCGTCCGTCGCCGCTCTCACGTCCGGTCTCGTCGTCGATCGCGTTCAGCTCGTGCAACAGACGCAGTCCGTCGGTAATCTGCCGGCTGTCGGGCGGCTGCACGAACGGGAAACGCGCGACATCGCCCAGGCCCAGCGAGATCATCTGCAGGATGACGGACGCGAGGTTCGTGCGCAGGATCTCCGGGTCGGTGAACTCGGGGCGCGCCTCGAAATCCTCCTGCGAGTACAACCGGATCGCGATGCCGTCGGCCAGGCGGCCGCAGCGTCCGGACCGCTGGTTGGCGCTGGCCTGGGAGATGGGCTCGATCGGCAACCGCTGCACCTTGGTGCGCTGGCTGTACCGGGAGATGCGCGCGGTGCCTGTGTCGATCACGTACCGGATGCCCGGCACGGTCAACGAGGTCTCGGCCACGTTGGTGGACACCACGATCCGGCGTCCGTCGTGCTTGGCGAACACCCGGTGCTGTTCGGCTGCCGACAACCGACCGTACAGCGGGACGATCTCGGTGTTCGGCAGGCCGAGACCCTTGAGCGCGTCGGTGGCGTCGCGAATCTCGCGTTCGCCGGAGCAGAACACCAGCACGTCCTGCGGGCCACCATCGTCGACGCGACTGCTGTTGCCGGGTCGGGGTCCCCGCGAAGTATCGAGCGACGCAGGAGAGAGAACCTCGTGGGGTGACCACAATTCCTCGATGGCGTCGATGATGCCGGTGACCTGGTCGATGTCGACGAGGTTCGGGGCGGCGTCCGCGCCCTTGCCGGGCATCTCACGCACGAGCGGTCGGTAGCGCACCTCGACCGGGTAGGTCCGTCCGGACACCTCGATGATCGGCACCGGGTTACCTTGTGTCGCAAAGTGATCGGCGAAACGCTGTGGGTCGATGGTCGCCGAGGTGATGATCACCTTGAGGTCGGGACGTTTGGGCAACAGTTGCTTGAGATAGCCGAGGATGAAGTCGATGTTGAGCGAGCGCTCGTGTGCCTCGTCGATGATGATCGTGTCGTACTGACTGAGCATCCGGTCCCGCTGCAACTGCGACAACAGGATGCCGTCGGTCATCACCTTGACGAGGGTGTCGCGGCTCGAGGTGTCGGTGAATCGCACCTGGTAGCCGACGGCCTGCCCCAGCTCGGTGCCCAGTTCCTCGGCGATCCGCTCGGCGACCGAGCGGGCCGCGAGCCGGCGGGGTTGGGTGTGACCGATCGTGCCGCTGACCCCGCGGCCGAGTTCGAGGCAGATCTTCGGGATCTGGGTCGTCTTTCCCGAACCCGTCTCACCCGCGATGACCACGACCTGGTGGTCACGGATGGCCTCGGCGATCTCGTCCTTGGCGGCGACGACCGGCAGGTCCGGATACGTGATCGCCGGCACGGACGCGCGGCGGTGCTCGATCTGTTGGGGGGACAGACCCCGCGGACGACGGTCCGCGCCGGCCTTGCGCTGCGGACGACGACGGCCGGAGCGAGGGCGCTCAGGCGAACTGTTCGGCGCGCGGGTGGGTGTGGGTTCAGTCATGAGGGATCGGTCGATTGTCCCAGATCACTCACGGCATCGGCACCTCGATAAACACCGGACGCGAGGCCTTGGGTCGCTGCAGGAGGTCGACGACCGATTTTGCGACGCGCGAGACCGACACCAGCAGCTTGCCGCTCGCCAGGTCGAACTCCGGATGAGCGAGTGGTTGGTAACTGACGACCTGCCCACGCTCGTACGGGAAGTGCGTCGTCGACCGGACCGTCCAGGGACCCTGCGGGCTGTTCGCAGTCCAGACCGCGACGGTGTCGGTCAGGTCCCCGCCGAGCTTGGAGACAGCCAGGTAATCGTTGCCCCGCTTGTGCACACTCAACGCCTGGGAGACACCACTGCCCGAGTCGATGACCGGCCGGACGGCGGATTCCTGCGCGTCCCAGCCGGCACCGTCCCAGTACTGCCAGGTCGACCTGAGCGTGACGGTGTCCGCGGCGGCACGCGCCAGCACCAGTTCGCGCGGCCCGGGACCGCCGGAGCGTTGGCGGGAACCGTAGATGTAGATCCACTCGTCGTCCGCCAGCAGCGCACTCCCCCAGTTGATCTGGGTCGGGTCCACTCGATCCGGCGTCACCGGCGTGACGACCGGACGGGTCGCGACGCCGCTGTGCGGCACGCGCAGCGATGCGATCGACATGCCGAGGTAGTCGAACCCGAAGATGTCGGCCGAGGTGCGCCGCACCCGACTGCATCCGACGAGCACGTCGTCGTACGTGCTGTGAGAAACGGCCGTCATCGACGATGGCCAGCACACCGAGCCCGCGCTGTTCGCAAGGAACGGACCCGCCGGGTCGACCCACTGGGAGGTGCACCGCCCCTTGGTCACCAACGCCGAGCTGGACACGAACCGTGGGCGGAACTCCCCCGCGCGCGCGGTGTCTCCGAAGACCCACAGCGTGCGTCCGTCACCGAGTCGGACGGTGACTCCGACGTCCGCCGCGCGCCACTGCGGCAGGTTGTCCAGCCCTTCCATCCAGGTGTTCGCGTGCTGCGCCCCCGTCCACGGACGCGGGTCGACGCACGCCTGCCCGCCGACCGGCTCCTGCACCTCCAGGGCGCTTCCCACGGTGGCGGGGCTGACCGACGACCAGGACTCCTGGGGATAGGTCGGCGGCTGCGGCGGACGACTGCACGCCGTGACCGTGAAAGTCACGGCCACGACCACGGCGCCGAGTCTGCGAAGCACGCGGCAAGCCTATGCAGCGCGCGCAGCGCAGTCCTCAGAATGCGTACCCGAGCAGTTCGGCGAAGAGTTCGTCGCCGTCGCACGCGTGGCCCTTCGAGGAGAACCAGGTGCAGACGTTCACGCAATCGCGGTGCAGGAACTCGACCCCGTTGGGGTTGGCGATCACGTCGACGATCTGGGGCAGATCGATCAGCACGAGGCCGGACTCGGCCACAAGGATGTTGTACGCCGACAGATCTCCGTGCACGATTCCCTTGCCGCACAACACGATCAGTGCAGCACGCAGTTGATCGAACCAGACCTCCAGTTGTTCTGCGGTCGGCCGCGTGGCAGCCAGGCGGGGTGCCGGGCGGCCGTCGGCGCCGACGACCAACTCCATCAGGATCTCTCGACCGTCGATCTGCACCGGGTACGGCACCGGCACGCCGCTGGTCCACAGGTCGACCAGCGCCGACCATTCGGCCTGCGCCCAGACACCGGCAGCGACCTGCTTGCCGAACGCGGTCCCGGTGGCGACGGCTCGAGCTTCTCGGGTGTCCTTGATCCGTCGACCTTCGGTGTAACCGGCGTGCCGGCGGAAGGATCGATGCTTGGCGTCGCGATAGCGCTTGGCCGCCATCAGCGTGCTGCATTGGGGCGCGCAGACGGCGGTGCGCTCGATGACGAAGACGTCGGCTTCCTTGCCGGTCTTGAGCACACCGAGCTCGGTGTCGATGGACTCGTCGTGGGTCACGACCCAGGACGGGCGGGGTTCGGGGCCGCGCTGCAGCCGTTCGATGCTGCTCCAGGTCGACCATCGCTGCCCCTCGGGCAGCTCGTCCGGGACGAAGGGATCGATCAGTGGGGTGTCGGGAGCGAACGCGCCCTGCGGCGCGCGAGTTTCGTTCTGCACGAGTGGTATTCCGTTTCTCGGAAGGGTCTGCTCTGATGCTGGACGCGGCAGTCGTGCCGCTGCTGGTTCCTCATCGGCTCCTCCTTCGAACGGGCGCTCCCACGGACGGGGTACGCGACTGCTCCCAGGCTGTCGAACATCGGACGTCCGCGGCAACCGAATTTCCGGGCCATCGGCGACCGTCCGGATACAGAGACCTGTCTTCAGCCGGCGGACACCGCTCACGTAATCTGGCGTCAGGTCATGAGCGTCAGCGACAAGCCCCGGCTCGCTGGCCGGCAACCCTCCACCGCGGTGGGGTGCCCCGGGTGAAGACCTGGCCGGACGGTGCAGATCGCCGCCCGGCAAGCGCGGACGCGAACGTCGGTCCGCCGCAGGCGGATCGAGCGCCTGCACCGAGCAGGAGGAGACGCCGATGAGCGACACCCAGAACCCCGGCCAGGACAGCGCTGCCGAGTGGTCCTTCGAGACCCGTCAGATCCACGCCGGACAGGTCGTCGACGAGACGACCGGCGCGCGGGCGTTGCCGATCTACCAGACCACGTCGTACGTGTTCAAGGACACCGAGCACGCGAAGAACCTGTTCGCGCTCAGCGAGTTCGGCAACATCTACACCCGTTTGATGAACCCGACGACGGACGCCGTCGAGCAGCGGATCGCCAGCCTGGAAGGCGGCGTCGGCGCTCTGCTCGTGGCCTCCGGACAGGCCGCCGAGACGTTGGCGATCCTCAACATCGCCGAGGCGGGTTCGCACATCGTCGCCAGCCCGGCGCTGTACGGCGGCACGGCCAACCTGTTGAAGTACACGCTGCCGAAGTTCGGGATCGAGGTCACGTTCGTCGAGGACTCCCGCGATCTCGACCAGTGGCGCACTGCGGTGCGTCCGAACACCAAGCTCTTCTTCGCAGAGACCGTGTCGAACCCGAAGGCGGAGATCCTCGACATCGAGGGCGTTGCCGGCGTCGCGCACGAGGCCGGCGTGCCGTTGATCGTCGACAACACCGTCGCGACGCCCTACGTGCTGCGTCCCATCGAGTACGGCGCCGACATCGTCGTCCACTCCGCGACCAAGTACCTCGGCGGCCACGGCACCTCGATCGCGGGGGCGATCGTCGACTCGGGCAACTTCGACTTCGGTAAGGACCCGGAGAGGTTCCCGAACTACAACACGCCCGAGGAGAGCTACCACGGATTGGTCTACGCCCGTGATCTCGGCGTGGGCAGCCCGCTCGGGGCCAACCTCGCGTTCATCCTCAAGGCGCGCGTGCAGTTGCTGCGTGACCTCGGCGCGGCAGTTTCCCCGTTCAACGCCTTTCTCATCGCCCAGGGCATCGAGACCCTGAGCCTGCGCATCGAGCGCCACCTGGAGAACGCGCACAAGGTGGCACAGTTCCTGCAGGGTCACGACCAGGTGGAGAAGGTCGTCTGGGCCTCGTTGCCGGACAACGACTTCCACGCCCTCGCGCAGAAGTACACGCCGCAGGGCTCGGGTGCAGTCATCTCCTTCGAGATCACCGGCGGACTCGAAGCCGGCAAGAAGTTCGTCGAGGCACTGCAACTGCATTCGCACGTGGCCAATATCGGTGACGTGCGTTCGCTGGTGATCCACCCGGCATCGACCACGCACAGCCAGGGCTCGGACGAGGACCGCCTCGCCGCAGGCGTGACCCCCGGTCTCGTGCGCCTGGCCGTGGGCATCGAGCACATCGACGACATCGTCGCCGACCTGAAGACCGGCTTCAGAGCAGCTGGCTGAGGGTGTGGATCAGCAGACCCACGAGACCACCGACGATGGTGCCGTTGATCCGGATGAACTGCAGGTCTCGGCCGACGTGCAACTCGATGCGCTCGGCGGCCTCGTTTCCGTCCCACTTGTCGATGGTCTGGGAGATGACCGTCGACAGTTCACGCCCGTAGGTGCGCACGACGTACCCGACGGTCTCGGCGAGGCGACGATCGAGCGAAGCACGCAGTTCGTCGTCCCGGACGACTCGCGCGCCGAGGTCGTGCAACGCGACCGCGAGACGGGCGCGCAGTTCGCCGTCGGGGTCGCCCAGGGCTTCGACGACTGCTCGGCGTACCGAACCCCACAGCGAGACAAGTGAATTGCCGACCGACGGGTGCTCGAGAAAGCGCTCCTTGATGGCCTCGGCCTTCGCGATCGTGTCTTCGTCGTTCTGCAGGTCATCAGCCAGGGTGGCGAGCAGGTTGTCCAGCGCCTGCCGCGCCGAGTGCTTCGGGTCGTCCCGGACGTCGGCGAGCCATTTGACGATCTCCAGGTGCACGCGCGCGGTGACGGTGTCGTCCAGCCACTTCGGCGACCACCACGGGGCGCGTTGGCCGAGGATCTCGGTGATCGTCGCCTCGTTGTGCTCGGCCCAGTTGTGCAGTTCACGAATGCCGATGTCGACGAGACCGTGGTGCGAACCGTCCTCGACCACACCCTGCAGCAGGTGTCCGGTGAGCGGGCCGACCGGCTCCCGACCCAGGCGGGGCAGGAGGATCCGGTCGAGCAGGTGACGCACCTCGTCGTCCTTGATCGACGTCACGGCCTTGCTGAGCGCGGGGGCCGCTTCGGTGACGACGCGCCCTGCGTTGCCCGGCTCCTGCAGCCAATGGCCCAGCCGCAGGGGAATCTGCGCACTGGCCAGTCGGGTGTTGACGTTGTCCTCGGTGAGGAAGTTGTCGGTGACGAAGTCCTCGAGGCTGTGCGCGATCTGGTCCTTGCGTTTGGGGATGATCGCAGTGTGCGGGATCGGCAGTCGCAGCGGATGCCGGAACAACGCCGTCACCGCGAACCAGTCGGCGACCGCGCCGACCATTGCTGCCTCGGACGCTGCATTCACATAACCCCACGCGCCGCCACGTCCATGGGTCAGCACGAAGACGATCGCGGCAAGGACGAGCAGGCCGAGGGCGACGGCTCGCATACGGCGCAGGCCGGCGCGGCGTTCCTCGTCGCCGGCCGACAGGATCGGGCCGCTGGACGCAGCGGTCGACCGATCGGGGGTGCTGTTCACGGTGTCAGTCAAGCTGGTCGCCGCCTCCTGTGCCACGGCGGCCGGTGGAACCGGTCACCTTCTCCGAGAGCCCATCGACAACGAAAGATCGGCCACACTCCCGAACGACGGGAGTGGGCCGATCATTCCGTGAATCGACGGCTTGGTCAGCCCTGCCAGCCGTAGCCGGCCTCGGTGCCACCCTTGTAGTCGCTGTTCCACAGCAGCGTGTACTTGCTGTAGTCCTTGTTCTTGGGCACGACGAAGACCATCTTGCCGCTGTACTCCGTGGTCTTGTCATTGATCGACTCGACGTCGAGCATGTCCTTGCCCAGCACGACGTTGTTCGACGAACTGGAAGCACGGGTGCAGTTGCGGCCGTTCTCGTCGATCAGGGAGAAGGCCAGCGGCGTTGCGACGTAGAAGCCGTCCGCGCTGGTCCGCTTGAACTTCACGTCGAAGATGAGCGCCTGGGTGTCGTCGTCGTACGGGTAGTCCGTGCCGCCGTCCTTCGCCTCGCCCTTGGAGATCGTCAGGTCGAGGGTCGCGTCACCCACGTCACCGGTCACCGACTGGGTCTCCCCGTACTTCTTCACCTTGGTGCCGGAGCCCTTGACGATGTAGTAGCTGCTGGTGTTGTTGCACTGCCCGGCGGCCGAGCTCTGGCTGACGCCGCCGCCGGCGCTGCTCGAGGAACTCGTGCTGCTCGACTCGGTCGAGGACGACGAGGAACTGCTCTCGGTCGACGACGGGCTCTGCGAGGACGAGCTGGAGCTCTCGGTGGACGACGGACTCTGGGTGGTGCTGCTCGTCGGCTGGGCCACCGGCGGTGCGCTGTCCTGGCACGCGGTGAGTCCGAGTGTGCACGCGGCCACGACCGCAACGGCGAGCGAACGCTGACGCTTGGTGTTCATGTGGTTCTCCTCCTGTGGTTCAGTTCCCCCCGTGGCGCGCCGCGCGACGGTCCTGAGTGCGAAGTTTAACGAGGTGTACGGCGCAGCGGGCTGCCAGCCGTCCCCTTGTTCGATGAGCAGAAGCCTTGCGGTTCCGGTGGTTCCGACTGCCCCGCGGCCCGGTCGGTTCCCCGTACGCCCGACTTTCTTCAGATCACCCGCAGGCGGATGGTCTCCGACAGCTCCTGCAGTTCGGTGATCGCGGCCTGCGGCAGGTCCCGGACGTCGGTGACCACGTAGCCGATGCTGCCCAGGGTGCCGAGCAACTGGCCTTCGATGTTCACGCCGTGATGGGCGAGCACGTTGTTGACCGTCGCGAGCACACCCGGGGTGTTGGAGTGGAAGTGCAGGATCCGGCGGTCGCCCGGGTGTCCTTCGAGGGTGAGGGCAGGCAGGTTGACGCTGAGCGTCGTCGTTCCCCGCTGCATGAAGTCGCGCAGCTTGCCGGCGACGAACCGGCCGATGTCCTCCTGCGCCTCCTCGGTCGATCCGCCGATGTGCGGCGTGAGCACGACATTCGGGATGCCCTGCAACGGCGACTCGAACCGGTCGCCGCGCGCCTTGGGTTCGACCGGGAACACATCGACCGAAGCACCGGCGATGTGGCCGGCGAGCAGTTGCTCACGCAGCGCGTCGTAGTCGACGACGAAACCGCGCGACAGGTTCAGGAACAGCGAACGCGGACGCATCTTGGCGAACTGCTCGGCCCCGAAGAACCCGGCGTTGCCCTCGCGTCCGTCGACGTGCAGTGTGACGACCTCGGCGATCTCCAGCAGTTCGTCCAGCGAGTCGCACCGGCGGGCGTTGCCGAGCGCGAGTTTGTCCTCGCTGTCGTAGAAGTACACCTGCAGGCCGAGCATCTCGGCGACGACCGACAATTGGCTGCCGATGTTGCCGTAGCCGACGATGCCGATCCGGCGGCCACGGATCTCGTGGCTGCCCTTGGCGTTCTTGTCCCACACACCGCTGTGCAGCGCCGAGTCCTTCTCGGTGAGGCGGCGGGCCATCACGATGATCTCGGCGATCGCGAGTTCGACGACGCTTCGGGTGTTGCTGAACGGGGCGTTGAACACGACGATCCCGCGCTCGGCGGCACTCGCCTTGTCGATCTGGTTGGTGCCGATGCAGAAGGCGCCGATGGCCTGCAATTGATCGGCGGATTCGATCACCCGGGCGGTGACGTCGGTCTTGGACCGGAGGCCGAGCAGGTCGACCCCCACGAGTGCGGCGATCAGTTCGTCCTCGTCCATCGCTCCCGCGTGGCTGACGACCTCGATCCCGCTGTCGCGCAGCAACGCTTCGGCCAGGGGGTGGATGCTCTCCAACAACAGTGCCTTCACGCGGGCCATTCTGACAGCGCGGTCGCGCGCTGCCGGCTCAGGTCCGCGATACGGGCTGTGTGAGAAAGCGCACCCGCAACTCCTGCAATCCGCGGATCACGAACGTCGGATGGTACTCCGGCTCCCGCATGAGTTCGAGGTTCGGCGCAGCGGTCGCGACGCGGTGCAACATCGCGGTGAGTTCGGCGCGGGCCAGCGGGGCCCCGATGCAGAAGTGGACGCCGGCACCGAAGCCGATGTGGGTCGTCTCGCCGCGGGCCGCATCGAAGACGTCGGCGTCGGGAAAGCGCTGCGGGTCGCGGTTGGCCGAACCGAACAGCATCGCGATCCGCTCCCCCGTCTCGAACCTGCGGCCGGCCAGCTCGACGGGTTCGAGCACCCATCGTTCGAACATCTGCAGGGGCGGGTCGAAGCGCAGCATCTCCTCGACCGCCACGATCGGCTCGACCTCGCCGCCGGTGATTCTCGCCCATTGGTCGGGACGCTGCAGCAGCGCGTTGAGACCGTTGCCGAGGGTGTTCACCGTGGCTTCGTGCCCGGCGTTGAGCAGGACGATGACCGTGCAGACGATCTCGTCGACGGTCAGCCGGTCGCCCTCGTCGGCGACGAGGACGAGTTCGGAGACGAGGTCGGTACCCGGCGTCCGCCGTCGTTCCTCGATGAGTTCCTGGACGAAGTCGACGAACTGCCCCGCTGCCCGTTCGGCGTCCGTGCGCTGCTGTTCGGTCGTAGATATCTCGTACATCTTCACGATCGCGTGGGACCAGTCGAGCAAGTTCGGGCCGTGTTCCTGCGGCACCCCGAGCAATTCACAGATGACCGAGATGGAGAAGGGCTGCGCGAGCCGGGAGATGACGTCGACTCCGCCCTGCGCGTCGCCGGTGTCGCGTGCGCCGCGGAACGCCACATCCGCCAACTGCGCGATCTGCGGTTCGAACTCGCGGACCGCCTTGGCGGTGAACACCTTCGTCACCAGCCGGCGAATTCTGGTGTGATCCGGGGGTTCGAGATTCAGCAGCGACCAGCGTTCGGATTCGACGAAACGCGGAAAGCTCGACTCCATGTCGCAAAGGCCCGGACGTCCGAATTGGGCCGGTGTGTGACGGTGCTCGAAACTGCGCCCGAGCGAGCGATTGCGCAGCGCGGCATGCACATCGGCGAAGTGCGGAATGAGCCAGACGTCGCGTTCGGCGTACGGGACAGTTCGACCGGCGGCACGCAGTCCGGTGAGCACCGGGTAAGGATCGGCGATGAACGACGGGTCCGACGGTGCGAACCCGAGTTCTGTCGCGTCAGACATCGCCGGCCTCTCGGTCGTCCGTCTCGGGCGAGATCACGCCGGCGCGGGCTACTCCCGGATCGCGCCAACCGGCGTTGTACAGGCGTTTGCTGACCCGGGCGATGTCCTTGTCGGTGGGCAGAGCGTGGGCGACACTCTTGACGGACTCACGGATCTCGTCCTCGTCGACCTCCCGGCCACGGCTGCGCCGCAACTCGGTGACGACCTGCTCGATCTCGTTGTCGGTCAGCGAACGCTGCAGCACCGACAGCAGTGGGCTGTAGTCCGACGGCGGGACACCCTCGGGGTAGCCCTCGCGCAACCAGTTGACAAATTGGGTGAGCGGGTTGTGCATGTCAGAAAACCGTGATCCCGAGGTAGTGCGACAAGGACTTACGCGTGATCCACAGGATCGCGACCAGCACCATGATGCCGACCAACGCGAACCCCGTCCACGCCATCGCGAGCGTACCGCGACGAGCGATCACACTGTCGACGTGGTCCGCGCGATCCCACATGCGCAGGGCGAGCACGTAGATGACCGGCAGGCCGACACCGAACACGAGTCCGGCGAGCACGACGTTGAGCAGCGAGTCGAGAATCTTCATCAGTGCGCCGCTCCCGTCGACGCCGGGACGGGCGGCTCGGCCTCGTTGTCGTCCCAGTCCCGGTTGACGTTGTGGGCGGTGACCGCCTGGCGGCGACTGCGCTGGTACATGTACACCGACAGCGCGACCAGGACACCGAAGATCACCAGGTCACCGGCCAGTCCCCCGATCAACCGGGAGACGAACAGGCAGAGTGCGCCGATCAAACCTGCACTGGGCAGGGTGATCAGCCACGCGGTGACCATCCGGGCCGCGACACCCCAGCGCACCTGCGCCTGCGGCTTGCCGACGCCGGAACCGATGATCGAACCGGTCGCGACGTGGGTGGTCGACAGCGCCATGCCGAAATGGCTGGAGGTCAGAATGATCGCCGCCGAGGACGCCTGCGCGGCCATTCCCTGCGCCGGTTCGATGTCGACCAGGCCCTTACCGAGCGTGCGGATGATGCGCCAGCCGCCGAGGTAGGTGCCGAGCGCGATGGCGATGGCACAACTGACGATGATCCAGACCGGCAGACCGTTCTGCTCGATGCCGTCGACCGTCAGGCCGCCCTGCACCATGAGTGCGAGCGCGATGACACCCATCGTCTTCTGCGCGTCACCGGTGCCGTGGGCGAGCGACACCAGGCTGGCCGTGCCGACCTGACCCCAGCGGAACGCACTGTTCTTCTTGCGCTCACCGCGCACCGATCGCGACAACAGGTAGATCAGTGCCGTGCCGAGGGCGGCGATACACCCGGCGATCAACGGCGACAACACCGCCGGCAGCAGGATCTTGGCCGTGACACCGTCCCACTTGACGCCCTCGAGTCCCATGCCCGCGATGCCCGCGCCCACGAGCCCGCCGAACAGGGCGTGGGAGGAACTGGACGGCAGCCCGAGCAACCAGGTGAACAGGTTCCACAGGATGCCACCGATCAACCCGGCGAACACGATCGTCATCGCCAATGACGGACTGATCCCGCTGAGCAACGAACCGTCCGAGGCCTGCAACCGCAGGATGTCCTTGGTGACGGTGACCGCGACCTCCACCGACAGGAAGCCACCCACGAGATTCAACAGCGCCGACAGCGTGACCGCCGTCTTCGGCTTCAGCGCACCGGTGGCGATGGATGTTGCCATGGCGTTTCCCGTGTCGTGGAAGCCGTTGGTGAAGTCGAACCCCAGCGCCGTGATGACGACCAGCGTCAACACGAGAATCTCGGTGGTCATGCCCGCAGTCTGACGACGTGCGGCCACCTGACGCAAACCCGCAGTTCACCGCGGCGAACAGGCGGGGCCAGCAGCGTTCAGAACGCGTTCAGTTCCTGTTCACCGCCGCTTCAGTGCTGCCTTGCGCCCCTTTGCGGTGTTGGCTGCGATGGTCCGCTCGATGTCGGGCAGATCGCTCTGCGGGATGCGACCACCGGGGTAGGTCGAGGCCACCTGCTCGATGCTGGTCGGCTTCAGGCCCTTCGCCGCATCGGGCAGGATCGCCGAGATCGCCGCCATGATGCGTTTTGTGTCGGCCTGCTCCGAGCGGTACTTCAACTCCACCGGTTCGCCGATGTTGACCACGATCTTCGGCGGGTTCAGAAAACTCAGCACATTGGGCGCAGCGGCAGCACGCGGCCAGACCAGTTCGGTCCCGCTGAGCGCAAACGGAATGACCGGCGCCTTCGTCATGGCCGCGAGGCGCGCCGTGCCGGGGTAGCCGCGCAACTCATCGCAGAAGAAGTCGAGTCCGCGCGGGATCGTCCCCTGCGGCATCACGCCGACCAGGTCACCGCCGGCGAGCGCGACCGCCGCCTCCTCCAGCGGGTCGGCCGCGTCCGGATCGCGATGGTCACGGTCGACGCTCAGGCCACCGAGCATCCGCAACACCGGTCCGAGCAGCGGCACGTCGAACATCTCGCGCTTGGCCAGAAAGCTCGCGCCGCGCCCCGTGCGTCCGACGACGACCGCCATGGTCGCCATGTCGAAGTAGCTGCGGTGGTTGCCGGCGAAGATCGCGGGACCGTCTGCGGGGATGTTCTCCAGCCCGTTGATCTCGAACCTCACGTACGGGAAGGTCTCCGGCCGGGCCAGCATCAGCGCGAGCCGGCGGGCTTCCAGGTCGACCACCGGCAAGGTGAGAGTGCCGGGCGGCGCATCGAAGGACAGGATCGGCCAGCGCTTGGCCATGGCGACCACCAGCAGTCGCGGGTCAGGGTTGACCGCACCGGGGTTGCCGACCGCGGTGAGCAGCGGAATGTCGAACACCGAGTCGGAATAGGCGAAGGATTCCTCGAGGTCGACGTCGTTGGCGGCCGCCCAGTCGCGGACGGCGGCCAACTTCCCCCAGGACCACACGAACCGGCCCTCGTGGCGCCCGTTGTACGTACCGTTCTCACCGACGGCGTACCGGGTGGCGATCACGTCGTCGAACCCGAGCGCATCGGCCAGCGGCTTGATGAGGTGGTACGGCGTGGTTGTCGCCATGACCACCTTTCGGCCTGCGTCGTGGTGCTGTTCGACCAGAATTCGGGCGAACGGGCCTACTTGGTCGACGAGCACCTCGGCGGCCTTGTGGGCCGCGTCGTCGAATGCGCCGTCGGGTTTGCCGGCCGCTATGAGCACGGCTTGTCGCGCGAGCGCGATGGAGCCGAGCGTCTCACCGAAGGCGTTCATCCACCAGAACAGCAATGACTCACCGGGCAGCTTCGACCCCACCACCCCGCTCTCGCGCATCGCGCGGGAAAGGGCCGGACCCGAGGCCTTGCGGACGAGGGTGCGATCGAGGTCGAAGAAGGCTGCGCCGGACATGCTGTGAGGTTAGTCGCCCGGGTGACGCAAAGGGAGCTGTTTCACCCCGAGGCGCTCGGCGAGGACGTTGTAGACCTTCGGGTGGTTGAGCAGATCCATGTGGTTGACACCGCCGACGTACGCGGTGTCCCAGGTCTCGCCCTCAAGGCCCGCAGCCGAGGACCGCGACACCATGCCGTCACCCAGCGGACGGCCCCACCACGCGTGCGGCTGCGGCGCGATCATCCCGACGACCGCGAGGTGTCGGATCGGGTGCAGGTGCCTGCGGTCGCGGGCCCGGTGATCCTCCGGATCGTCGGGATCGAAGCCCTTCCAGTCCGCCTCCACGAGGTTGCCGTGGCGCAGATCCTTGATGCCCTGGCTTCGGAATCTGAGCACCCCGCCGGCCCAACGGGTCGCCCGGTGGTTGTCGAACTCCTTCGCCACGACATTCACGCTCTTCTCCAGCAGGGCTCCGTGGTAGGGGGTGCCGAGCGACACGGTGTCGGTGACCAGGCCCGCCCACGGCGCGTCCGGCGCAGCCTGGAGCAGCGCGCTGTGCACGACCAGTCCGCCCATCGAGTGGCCGACCAGCACCACCCGATCGACCGGGACTGGCCAGCGTGCGACGAGTCGGGCGAGCATGCGGCCGAGGTCGCGGCCGTTGGTCGAGACGCGCTGGCCGGTGTTGTAGCGCACCCACACCGCCGACCAGTCACCGAGCGATTCGAGGCGGCGGCCGTAGGAGAGTCGGCGGCCCTCGTCGTCGCGGCTCGCGCGCCGCTTCCACATCTGCTCGGTACCCACGAAACCGTGGACGAACACGACGAGGTTCGAGGACGCGTCCGGGTAGGCGTTCGACAGACCTGCCTTGGTGATCGGCACGTCGTAGCCGGAACGTCGCAAGGTCATCGGGTACGAGATCGGCAGGTCGACGTCGACCAGCCGGTCTCCGGTGAGGCCTTGGACGAAGGCCGCCACCGACGTCGCCCGGCGTTTCACCACCCGAGAGGGAACTTGTCCCGCAACGAATCCCGCGGCCGGACGTGCGACAACTCCGGCGACGTCGAGTGCCAGTTCCAGTGAGCTGTAGGTGCCGGAGAGGACGACATCGTGGGCGAGCTCGAGCGGTGTGACGACAGGCCCGAGCAGGGAGCGCGCCCGACCGAAGATCTTCGTGGTCGTCGACCCGTGGGCATCGCGTAGGCCCGCGACGAAACCACGCGCGTCCTCGCCCGCCGTCTCGGCGCGCGAGGTCGTCCCGGACTTCGTCTTGGTTGTCATCGTTCGCGATGCTACTCGCCAGTACGTGCGCTTGTGTCCTTGTAGGGTCGACACGATGAGGACGCGATGAGGACGAGCCGTCGCCTGACGTGCCCCGCGCTGGGCGTGGTCGTCGCCCTGGTGGCCGGTTGCTCCGTCGGCGATGGTGACCCGACTCCCCCACCCACGACGTCCACTGTCCCGTTGAGATCGACCTCTCGCCCTGCGTCTTCGCCGGCGCCGGCTGTTGTCTCCGCGCCCGGCGTCGACCGGAATGCCTGGCGGTCGGTCGACGGCGCCGCCCGTAGGGTCGCCCAGGACGTCGCGCTGTTGGCCGGCTTCGTCACGCCGTCCGGTCAGTTGCAGATCGTGCACCGCAGCGGACCCGTGGACACCCGGCCGATCGCGTCGGTCACCAAGCTGTACGTGATGATCGCGCTGCTGGACGCGATCAGGGCGGGCAGGCTGCGCTGGGACCAGTCGGCGGCAACTGATCGTACCCTCCCGCCGTGCTGACGCGAGTGGCCCCGACTTCTCGATCGGTGGCTCCTGGCGCAGCGGTCTGGGCTATTCCGCAAGCTCCGAGACGTTGCCCGGGCCTGGGTGGCGCTCCACACCCGCGCGAAAGCGTCCCGTTCCACCCTCGCCTCGCAGATCATGGCGGTGCCCTCACCCGGGTTCACCGCGCCGCGCGCCTGGACGACGGTGTGGTTCAAGAGCGGTGCGCTGGGAGGCGTCGAGAACGGCACCTGGTACTCCCCGGCCCCAGAGGGCGACCAAGTGATCGTCGTGCTCGCATCGGGCGGACCGACCATCTCGGGGGTGCGCAGTCTGGCTACCAAGGCAGCCGACGAACTGGAGCGATACGCCCGAAAGCGCTGAGTCGCAACCGTTTCCCGACAGACTCACGACATGACGGAGGGCCGCCGGAAAACCGGCGGCCCTTCGCCCTCGGCTCAGCTGCAGCCGGAGGTGCTTCCGCAACCCTCGCAGACGTAGCAGCTACCGGCCGGACGCATCTTCGTGCCACAGGTCATGCACATCGGAGCGTCGGCGGCCTTGCCCTGGAACTTCTCCATCAGCTCGGCCGAGGAGTGAATCTCCGGGGAGACCTCACGCACGTCGGCAGCACCGGCGCCGGAGCTCGCCTGCGCGGCGGACACCTTCGGTGCCTCCTTGGTGGCGGCCGACTGGGAGAAGTTCTCCAGTTCGCCCTCCACGTCGTCGCCCTCGTTCGAGGCGTACGAGCCGGTCTCGAGCTGGCGGGCGCGCTCCTCGGCGCTGTGGATCCCCATGAACGAACGCGTCTCGAAGTCCAGGTGGTCCAGCGCCAGGCGACGGAACACGTAGTCCATGATCGACTGCGCCATCCGCACGTCCGGGTCGTCGGTCATACCGGCCGGCTCGAAGCGCATGTTGGTGAACTTCTCGACGTAGGTCTCCAGCGGCACGCCGTACTGCAGCGCGACCGAGACGGCGATCGAGAACGCGTCCATCACGCCGGCGAGGGTCGAACCCTGCTTGCCGAACTTCAGGAACAGTTCACCCAGTTCACCGTTGTCGTAGGTGCTGGCGGTGAGGTAACCCTCGGCGCCACCGACCGCGAACGAGGTGGTCTGGCTGCTGCGACGCTTGGGCAGGCGACGACGGATCGGGCGGTACTCGACGACTTTCTCCGGCTCGGCGGCATCCTGCACCGGCTTGGCCTTGGCCTTGCCGTCGGACAGCGGCTGGCCGACCTTGCAGTTGTCGCGGTAGACCGCGAGCGCCTTCAGGCCGAGCTTCCAGCCCTCCAAGTGGACCTCGGCGATCTCCTCGACGGTCGCCGTCTCCGGCAGGTTGACCGTCTTGGAGATCGCACCCGACAGGAACGGCTGGCAGGCCGCCATCATGCGGACGTGGCCCATCGGGCTGATCGCGCGCTCGCCCATCGCGCAGTCGAAGACCTCGTAGTGCTCGGTCTTCAGACCCGGTGCGTCGATGACGTGACCGTTGTTGGCGATGTGCTCGACGATCGCCTCGATCTGCTCGCCCTGGTAGCCGAGCTTCTTCAGCGCCCGCGGGATGGTCTGGTTGACGATCTGCATCGAGCCGCCACCGACGAGCTTCTTGAACTTCACCAGCGAGAAGTCGGGCTCGATACCGGTGGTGTCGCAGTCCATCATGAAGCCGATGGTGCCGGTCGGCGCGAGCACCGAGGCCTGCGCGTTGCGGTAACCGTTCTTCTCCCCGAGCTCGATGACATCGGCCCACGCCTTCGTCGCGGCGCGGTGGATGTTGGCGTCCATCGTGTCGAGCGTGCGCACCTGGTCGTTGGCGGCCTGGTGCTTGCGCATGACCTTCCTGTGCGCCTCGGCGTTGCGGGCGTAGCCGGCGTAGGAACCGACGACACCGGCGATCTCGGCAGACCGCTTGTAGGCCGCGCCGGTGAGCAGCGAGGTGATGGCAGCGGCGAGGCTGCGGCCACCTTCGGACTCGTAGCCGTGGCCGGTGGCCATCAGCAGCGCACCGAGGTTGGCGTAACCGATGCCGAGCTGGCGGTAGTCGACGGTGGTCTTGCCGATCGCCTCGGTCGGGAAGTCGGCGAAGCAGATGGAGATGTCCATCGCGGTGATGACCATCTCGACGACCTTCTGGAAGGTCGGCACGTCGAAGGTGTCGTCTTCCTTCAGGAACTTCAGCAGGTTGAGGCTCGCGAGGTTGCAGGAGGAGTTGTCGAGCGACATGTACTCCGAGCACGGGTTGGACGCGGTGATGCGCCCCGACTCGGGGTTGGTGTGCCACGCGTTGATGGTGTCGTCGTACTGCACACCCGGGTCGGCGCACTCCCACGCGGCCTTGTTGATCTTGTCGAACAGCTCGCGGGCGTCGACTTCCTCGATGACCTCACCGGTGCCGCGGGCACGCAGACCGAACGGCTTACCGTCCTCGACCGCACGCATGAACTCGTCGCTGACCCGGACGGAGTTGTTGGCGTTCTGGTACTGGACCGAGTGGATGTCCTTGCCGCCGAGGTCCATGTCGAAACCGGCGTCGCGCAGCGCACGGATCTTGTCTTCCTCGCGCGCCTTGGTCTCGATGAACTCCTCGATGTCGGGGTGGTCGACGTCGAGCACGACCATCTTCGCCGCGCGGCGGGTGGCGCCACCGGACTTGATGGTGCCGGCGGAGGCGTCGGCGCCACGCATGAAGCTGACCGGGCCGCTGGCGGTGCCGCCGCTGGACAACAACTCCTTGGAGGAACGGATCCGCGAGAGGTTCAGGCCGGCACCGGAGCCGCCCTTGAAGATGAAGCCCTCCTCCTTGTACCAGTTGAGGATCGAGTCCATCGAATCGTCGACGGCGAGGATGAAGCACGCCGAGACCTGCTGGGGGCTCTTGGTGCCGACGTTGAACCACACCGGGGAGTTGAAGCTGAAGACCTGGTGCAGCAGCGACCAGGTGAGCTCGTGCTCGAACAGCGTCGCGTCGTCGTCGGTGGCGAAGTAGCCGAACTCCTTGCCGGCCTTGACGTAGGTCAGCACGACACGGTCGATGAGCTGCTTGAGGCTCGTCTCACGGGCCTCGGTGCCGAGTGCGCCGCGGAAGTACTTCGTGGTGACGATCGTGGACGCGTTCAGCGACCAGAAGTCGGGGAACTCCACGCCACGCTGCTCGAAGATCGTCTCGCCGGTCTTCCAGTTCTGCTGAACGACGTCGCGACGCTCCCAGGTGACCTCGTCATAGGGATGCACGCCCGGGGTGGTGAAGATGCGTTCCACCTTCACACCCTTGCCGCTCTTGCGCGTGCGCGAGCGTGCGTTGGTCGTCTCCGTCATGATGCTCCTCCGTGGGCTTCTGGGTGTGATGCCGGTTGTGGATCTGCGTGTGATTGCTTGGAAATCGGTGGTGCGCGTGCCGGCGGTCAGCGGTCGGTCACGGTTCGATCAGTCTGAACCCGACCACCGACAGCCTCGTCGCCTGTTCGAGCTGCGGCCTGGTGACCGGCCCCGTCGGTCGAGCTGAGATCGCGTTCGGCGCGCAACAGGGCGATGGCTGCCTCGAAGTCGTCGAGATCGTCGAACGCCTGGTAGACGGACGCGAACCGCAGGTAGGCCACCTCGTCGAGCGTGCGCAGCGGGCCGAGAATCGCCAGTCCCACGTCGTGCGCGTCGATCTCGGCCGCGCCGCCGGAGCGGATGCTCTCCTCCACCTCCTGCGCCAGCAGGGCGAGCTGGTCCTCGGACACCGGCCGGCCCTGGCAGGCCTTGCGGACGCCCACGAGCACCTTCTGCCGGGAGAACGGTTCGCTGGCGCCGGACCGCTTGACCACCGTGAGGCCGGCGGTCTCCATGGTGGAGAACCGCTTGCCGCACGACGGGCACTGGCGACGCCGTTTGATGGAGGTGCCGTCATCACTGCTGCGGCTGTCGACGACCCGGGAGTCGTCGTGTCGGCAGAACGGGCAGTGCATGGTCACCTCCTGGTGATGATCCGGGTCGGTTCGGCTCGCAAGGGCATAGGAATGCCCGGGCCACGAGGCCTTGATCGGCCCGATTGGGGATGTTCTTGTGGATAACCGGTGAAGAAGCCCGTCATTCCTGTTGAGATCCTGGGGACCTACATGTGGACAACTTACATCGGTGTAACTACTAGATGTAGGGATGTTATTCCGCTTCGACCCCAAGATGCAAGGTGGGGATCGGAAAGTCTCTCCGCCGATCCGGCACGTTCACCAAACGTGCTGGTCACGGCGCCGAGGCGTTCGCGAACTGGTCGCGAGGCCCCGTGACACACCCGCGCCCCGTTCCCGACGATCGGGAGACGGGGCGCGCCATGGGAGCGAAGTCGTCGTCAGCGAGGAGCCGTCAACGACTGGCCCGGGTGGACATGCAGAGTATTGAGGTCGTTCGCGAGCTGAAGGCGCACGACCGCTTCGGCGACCGGCAACTGCGGGTAGGCCTGGTGCGCAACCTCGGACAGCGTCTGCCCCGGCTGCACCACCAACTGCGTCGCCGACGGCGAGGAGGCGAAGGCCCGCCCGGCACCCCAGCCCGCCGCGATCAGGGTGGTGAGCACGAGCGCGGCGAGCACGCGACGGCCGCGCATGGTGAGCCGAACCTCGTCCCGGCCGAGTCGCGCGACCGGCTGGTTCGACGGCACGAGGGTCAGGTGACGCCGGCGCTGCGGTGTGCGGACCACACGCGGCTGATCCCAGCGAGCAACTGCACTCATGATGTTCTCCGTCCCTGGCGCGAGGCGCCGGATCAAGTTCTCCTTCGCACACGTGTGCGATAGAACGTCTGTACGATGTATAGCACGGCTGTTCGAATGATGCGAGACACGCCTCGTACAAATGTTTGAAAACTGTGTCCGAGCCGCATAGCCTCTTTCCATGCTCCGCAGCCTGGCACCGACCACCGACAACCTCCTTCGAAAGAGCGCTGCACGGCTCGCCGACAGCAGCTTCATCGGTCGTCCAGGACGCATCACCCGGGGCATGAAGGGCCGTACCGATCGACCCGCCCGCACCACCTCACCGACGGCATGACGAAGGACGCAGACGAAATGGCCAAGATCCACCAGCTGCCCGACGACGAGGGCGGCGTAGCGCTGACCACCCGCCAGCGCAAGGTCCTCGAAGTGATCCGCAACTCCGTCGACCGGCGCGGCTACCCGCCGAGCATGCGGGAGATCGGTGAGGCCGTCGGCCTGACCAGCCCGAGTTCGGTGGCCCACCAACTGTCGATGCTCGAGCGCAAGGGTTATCTGCGCCGTGACCCCAACCGTCCCCGCGCGATCGAGGTCATCTCCCCCGATCACCAGCAGGACAAGCGGGGCGTGCGTGGCGGTTCCAGCGTCACCTCGAGCGACGAGTCCACCATCGACGAGACCGGCGCCGGCGACCAGCGTCCGGCAGCCTCCTACGTGCCCGTCGTCGGACGCATCGCGGCCGGCGGGCCGATCCTGGCCGAAGAGGTCGTCGAGGACGTCTTCCCGTTGCCCAAGCAGATCGTCGGTGAGGGCGACCTGTTCCTGCTCAAAGTGGTCGGTGACTCGATGGTCGACGCCGCAATCTGCGACGGCGACTGGGTCGTCGTGCGCCAGCAGCCGACCGCGACCAACGGCGACATCGTCGCCGCGATGCTCGACAACGAAGCCACCGTCAAGACGTTCAAGCGTCGCGACGGCAAGGTCTGGCTGATGCCGCACAACCCGGCGTACGACCCGATCGACGGTGACCACGCGGTGATCCTCGGCAAGGTCACGGCCGTCCTGCGGCGGGTCTGATCACCGGCGTCGATCGCCGCTCGCGTCCCGGTCGACGTCACCCAGTACGTCCCACACCGCCTCCTGCAGCACCTCGCTCAGGGGGCGGTGTACGTGTCTGGTGGCCAGATGTTCCGCTCGCGACCAACCGGTGTTGACCAGAACGATCGGGATGTCGCGCTCGGCAGCACGCCGCGCGAAACGGAAGCCGGACATCACACCGAGCGAGGATCCGACCACCAGCAGCGACTTTGCCCGCTCGAGACGGTTGAAGCAATGGGCGACCAGATCCTTGGGTACCGATTCGCCGAACATCACGACGTCCGGCTTCAGCAGGTCGCTGCCACAGGTCGGGCACACCACCAGTTCGATGTCATGGATCAGCGAGGGGTCGATGTCGACGTCGCCATCCGGGCGCAGCGGCAGGTCGCGCGCCCTCTCGGCGTCCTGCGCGAACACCGGATTGCGCGTGGCGAACTGCTGCTGGATCCACTCTCGGTCGGCAAGCGCCCGGCAGTTCAGGCAGACGGCTCGCCCGAGGTTGCCGTGCAACTCGATGACATCGCGGGACCCTGCCTGCTGGGCCAGGCCGTCGACGTTCTGGGTGATCGTCGTCTCGAACAGGCCCGCCTTCTCCAGCGCGGCGAGGTGACGGTGCGCTTCGTTGGGCCGCGCCGTCCGGAACCTCTCCCATCCGACATAGGACCGGCTCCAATAGCGTTGCCGCGCAGCGACTCCGGCCCGGAACTCGCTCACCGTCATGGGCTCCACACGGCGTACCCCGTCCGGTCCGCGGTAATCGGGCAGCCCGGATTCGGTGGACAGCCCGGCCCCGGTCATGACCAACACGTCGCCCTCGCGGAGCAGGTGTGCCAGGTGGCTGCGGTCGTCCATCGGACCTTCGTTCTCCATGGGTCGGGTCTGTTCCGAGTTCGAGGCCGCGGCTCATCGAGAGCCGGCGGGCACATCGGTTCGTACGCTATCGGGGTGGGTCACGCTGGGTTGGCTCGCGGTGATGGGCGACAGCTGTCTCCACGGCCGGACGCGCGAACACGACCGAGGCCCCTTCGCCCCTGATCCTGCCGTTGTTGCTGGTGGTGGCGCACAGGGGCCACCGCCCCGATCAGCCGCGCCGGAGGCGGTGCGGCGGTGGCCTGGATGATGCACTCGGCACTGGACCGGTGAGGATCTGCGGCTCGCGCTGCGATTTCATGCTGAGCAGGCGGGTCGGTCGAACGGTTTGTAGGCTGGTGCGCATGATCGACGCTGCCGGCCTCCGGGTGATTCGTGCCATCGCTGACGAGGGCAGTTTCACCGCCGCGGCGTCGTCGCTCGGTTACTCCCAGCCCGCCATCTCCCAGATGGTCCGTCGCCTCGAAGAGCGCTTGGGCACTCCCCTGGTCGAACGACTGGGCCGCAACGTGCGACTCACCGAAGCCGGTGAAGTCCTGGCCCGCCACGCCGGCGCGGTCCTCGGCGCGATCAGCGCGGCCGAATCCGAGGTCGCGGCGATCGCCGGTCTCCAGTCAGGACGCGTGCGACTCATGGCCTTCCCCTCCTCGTCCTCGACGCTGGTGCCGAAGGCACTGTCGCTGGTGAAGAAGCGTTTCCCGCAGGTGCAGGTGAGCTTCGCAGAGGGTGAGCCACCGGAGTCGCTGGCGGCCCTGCGAGCCGGCGAGTGTGACGTCGCTGTGGCCTTCACCTATGACGGGCTGGAGATCAGCAGCGACCACCTCGACGACTTCGAGGTCAAGGAACTTCTGCTCGACCACGTTCGGATCGCCCTGCCGCTGGACCACCCACTTGCTTCTCAGGACAGTGTCGACCTCGCGGCTCTCGCCGAAGCGCCGTGGATCGCCGGTTGTCCGCGTTGCCGTGGACACCTGCTCTCGCTCGCAGCAGCCGCCGGGTATCGCCCGGACGTCGCGTTCGAGACCGAGGACTACGTGGCCGTTCTCGGTCTGGTCGCCGAAGGTCTGGGCGTCGCCCTGGTGCCCGATCTGATCCTGCGGTCGGCACCGAACGCACGGGTCAAGGTGCTGCCCATCGACCCGCCCTCCCACCGCACCGTGTACGCGGTGACGACCCCCGACCTGACCCGCGTACCGGCGGTCGCCGCGATGATCGACGCCCTCGTGGAAGCAGCCGGCGACTCCTCCTGCGTCGGCGACCTGGCGAAACAGCCTGTCTGACAACGCAATCGGTAGCCCGTCAGCCGGAGCTGCTGACCGAGACGCCACCGTCCGTATGCGGGTGGACGAACAGCATGCCGTCCTGATCGGTGCGCAACACGGTGCATCCGGCGAGCAGTCGTAACGTCGCCGGCGCCGGGTGCCCGTAGTCGTTGTCTGCGCCGACCCCGATCAGGCAGACCCGCGGGCGCACCACCGCCATCAGATCTGCGTCCTGGTTGGCCGAACCGTGGTGGGCCACCTTGAGCACGTCGAAGGATCCCTCCCCCGCGGCCTGGAGTTCCTGTCGGACGGCGCGTCCGGCATCCCGTTCGATGTCGCCGGTGAACAACGCCCGGACGCCCCCGGCGACGACCGCGAGCACCACGCTCGCGTTGTTCTGCACCGATCCGGTCTCGAGTGTGCGGGCCGGCCACAGCACCTTCCCCGTGATGCCAGGTGCGTCCACGCTGTCGCCGCGCCGCACCAACCGCACCGGTACGCGTGCGCGTGCGGCGAGAGCCAGCGTCGGTTCACGGCGTGATGCCTCCTCGTGCGGGCCGGCGTCGTCCTCACCCTCGACGAAGGTCGCGACAAGCTCTCGCACCGTGCGGCCGCTGCGCAGTACCCCGGCAAGCCCATCGACGTGGTCGGCGTGGAAATGGGTGAGCACGACGGCGTCGATCCGTTCGACGCCGAGGCGGCTCAGGCAACTGTCGACGGTGTCGGGTTCGGGACCGGTATCGATCAGCAACACTCCGCCCTGGGGTGATCGGACGATCGTCGCGTCTCCTTGCCCCACGTCACACATGGCGACGGTCCACCCTCGCGACGGAGGTGCGGCGGGCACCGGAACGACGAGGGCCAGCGCGATGACCGCGGCAGCGGCGCCGTGCCACGGTCGGGCCGCGGCCTGGTGCGCCCACCAGTGCCCGGTGGTCAGCACCAGCGCGATGACGAGGACCAGCAGGGCGAGCCCGACCCAGCCTCCGGGCCAGGGCAGCGTTCCATAGGGCAGGTCGGCCCCGAGGTGCGCGATCGTGGCGATTCCCCAGGCCGGGAGACCGGCCACCCAGGCGAGCAACTGGGCGAGCGGCGGCAACACCGGTGCGCTGCAGACGACCAGCACTCCGGCGACCGTCGCGATCGGTACCAACGGTGCGGCCAGGACGTTCGCGGGCACTCCGACCAGGCTGACGCCGGGCTGGAGCAGCAGGGTGAGCGGTGCGCAGAAGACTTGAGCTGCCAGAGGAACGCAGATGGCTTCCGCGAGTGGTGCACACCGTCTCGGGAGATATCGGGCGATGGCATCCGCCCACCGCCGGGCGAACAGCAACAGCCCGAGGGTGGCGAAACTGGACAGGATGAACCCGAAGGAGCGAGCCAGGTGCGGGTCGATCGCGAGCAGCACCAGTATCGCTGCGGCCAGTGCCGGGGCTCCTGCGCGCCGCGACCCGCCGCGCAGCGCCAGCAGCCCGACCACTCCCATCGCCGAGGCCCGCACGACCGACGGTTCGGGTCGACAGAGCATCACGAACAGGGCGAGGCCGAGGAGCGCGAACGGCAGGCGCCATCGCCGCGGAATCCGCAGGTAGCCGGCCAGTCCTTGCACGCACAGCAGGACGACGGTGACGTTGCTGCCGGAGACCGCGTTGAGGTGGGTCATTCCGGTGGCCTGCATGTCGTCCTTCAGTTCCTGCGGCATGCGGCTGGTGTCACCGATGACCAGTGCCGGCACCAGCCCGGCGGGGTCGGTCGGCAAGCCCTCGGTGCTGTCGCGCAGACCGGTTCGTAGGTGTTCGACGGTCTCTTCGATCCGTCCTGCCGGGTGGGTGCGCTGCACCTGACGAATGCGAAGGATCGCTCGTACGTCGGCACCCGTCTCGGCGGGTTGGAGGCGTCCCGCGGCGACGACGGTGTCGTGCCAGCGCAGCCGGCCCACGTCCTGCCCGCCGAACGCGAGAATCGGCGTTCGTGCAACGGCCACCTCGCCGCGTCCGGAGATCCGCGTGGCCTGCAGGCGAACGCGCCAGACCTGCTCTGCGCCGAAGCGGGACCGGACCGGTGCCGGATCGGAGACCACCCTCGCCTCGAGACGGACGGAGGCGCCACGCTCAGCAAGCGTCGGTACCAAGCCGGCTTGTGCGACAGCGCGATGCCCGAGGACGGCGGTGAGGATGAAGGTCGTTGCCAGAGCGCAGAACCCGATCATTCGTAGGGTTGGTCTGCCCCATACGCAGCAGCCGATTCCGGTGACGAGACACCCGACGAGAACGGCGATCACCAGCGAAGTGGCGACACCGAGGAGTGCGGCAGCGACGCCCCAGGCGATCAGTGCCGGCAGGAGCAGACGGAGGTCGAGGGCACGGTGCGTCTGCTCCATCGGGTCACACGGTGACCAGCGGGCGCAGCCGCTCCAGCAGCTTGTCGCCGATACCGCTCACCTCACCGAGTTCGTCGACGCTGCTGAACCTGCCGTTCGTGGTACGCCACTCGATGATCCGCGCTGCCAGCACCGGGCCGACCCCCGGAAGTGCGTCCAGGTCCGCCACGGTGGCGGTGTTCAGGGGGATCGGTCCGGCGGGTACGCCGGCTTTCGTCGACACTGTGCCCTCGCCTGACTGCGCGGCCGGCGCCGGCGCAGGCATCGGGCTCTCCCCCGGCCTGGGCACCTGCACCTGTTCTCCGTCGGTGACCAGGCGGGCAAGGTTGACCGCAGACAGGTCTGCGCTTCGCCCCGCACCACCGGCCGCACGGATGGCGTCCTCGACCCGGGACCCTGATGTGAGCCGTACCACGCCTGGACGCTGCACCTGACCGACCACGTGAACCAGGAGGCTCGTCGGCGAAGCTGCGGCGGCCGAGGTGGCGTACGGTGCTTGACCTCCCCTCCCACCCGGTGCGGTAGCAGTGGCCGAGCCGGTCGAGGTCACAGCTGTTGAGGCGGCGGGCGCGAGTGGCACGGGCTCGGCCGCGCTCCGGGCCGAGAACACCCGTACGCCGAACACGACCCCCGCCACCAACAGGACCACGAGGGCTCCGATCAGAGCGGCGCGACCGGGATGTGTGTCGACCTCGGTGTCGGGCAACGGTGTTCGGAACAAGGGGGTGTGGGGACTGACCCGTTCGCTGTCGCGCCGGTTCCCGCCTCCGACACCTTGATGACGCCGATCGGCCCGGCTACGCGGCTCGTCCTCGACCGTCTCGCCCTCCATCCCCGAAGTGTCGAAGTCGTCGAGATCGCCATCGGTTCCCGGGCCCCGGCGGTCCGGAATGTGTGTCGCCGCAGCACGTCGACGACGGCCGGGCAGCGCCGGCCACAGCGGACGACGGTCGATCAGATCGTCCTCGTCCGGCAGCCACGGCGTCCGCCGACCTTCGTCGAGTTCGGCGAGGATCGCGGCGAGTCGATCGGGTGGCTGGTTGCGTGACATGCGAGGCACGTTAGGTCGGGTTCGCAGAACACGTCGCCGGCCGATGCTCAGCCTGTGGAGAACTGCGCCGCAGCAGAAGGGCTGTGGAGGATCAGGCGCCCGGAGCGCGACAGCGCGGAGCCACCGCCACCGCGATCGTGCCCGGGCCCACGTGCGCACCGACGGCGGCACCGAGTTCGACCAGCAACACTCGACGGGCGTCCGGCACCGCTTCCGCAAGATCTTCGGCAAGCTGCTCGGCTCGTTCGAGCGCATCCAGGTGGTGCACAGCGACGTCGACTCCGTCTCCGGAATCGAGTTCGACCGCAGCCTGCCGGGCGAGGCTCTTCAACCGTGCCAACGCCTTGGAAGTGGTGCGTACCCGCTCGAGGGGCTCGATGTAGCCGTCGGTGAGGGTCAGCAGCGGTTTGATGGACAGGGCCGACCCCACCAGCGAGGGGGCCCGCCCGATGCGTCCGCCGCGCCGCAGGTATTCCAGCGTGTCGACGTAGAAGTAGGTGTGCGACGTCGCCGCGACGTCGCGGGCGATGCGTTCTACCTCGTCCACCGTCGCGCCGTCGTCGACTGCACCCGCTGCGGCAAGGACTGCGAATCCCATTGCCATTCCGATGGATTCGCTGTCGATCACACGGACGTCGGCATCGCAGGACGCCGCGGCGATCTCGGCCGACGCGAGGGTGGCCGACATCTGTCGTGACAGGTGGATCGAGACGATCTGGTCGACACCGCGCGCGATGAGGTCCTCGTAGACCTCCAGGAACGCACCCGGCGACGGCCTTGAGGTAGAGACCGGACGGTGCTCGCGCAGCGCTGCTGCGACGTCGGATGCGCTCACGTCGACGCCTTCGTCGTGTGAGACACCGTCGACCGCGACGTGCAGCGGCACCACGAACACGCGTCCGCGCACCGCGACATGCGTGGGCAGGTAGGCGGAGGAGTCGGTCACGACCGCGATCGTCATCGCATCTCCTCCCCTACCCGCCGACGCTCGTTCATCATCCGACGACGACGTTGACCAGCTTCGGGGCCCGCACGATGACCTTGCGAACCTGCTTGTCCCCCATGGCCGCTCGTACACGGTCGCTCGCCAGCGCGGCCGCTTCGAGGTCGGCGTCACTGACATCGGCCGCGACCTCCAGCCGGTCGCGGACCTTGCCCAGCACCTGCACGACACAGGTGACGGTGTCGTCGACCAGCAACGCCGGGTCGGCCTGCGGGAACGGCTCGAACGTGATCGTCGAGGTATGGCCCAGGCGCTGCCACAGTTCCTCGGCGATGTGCGGGGCCATCGGTGAAACCATCTGCACCAGCGACTCGACCACCGCACGCGGCACGTCGTCCAGCTTGGTCAGTGCGTTGTTCAGTTCGATCAGCTTGGCGACCGCAGTGTTGTAGCTCAGCTGCGAGTAGTCGCGGCCGACGCCGTCGATCGTCTTGTGCAGCAAGCGTTTCGTCGCCTCGTCCGGTTCACCGTCGACGACCCGCACCTGCCCGGTCTCCTCGTCGACGACATTGCGCCACAGCCGCTGCAGGAAGCGCTGCGCCCCGACGACCGCACGCGTCTCCCACGGACGCGACTGGTCCAGCGGACCCATCGACATCTCATAGATGCGGAAGGTGTCGGCGCCGTACTGGTCGCACATCTCGTCGGGCGTGACGACGTTCTTCAGCGACTTGCCCATCTTCCCGTACTCGCGGGTGACGACCTGTCCGTTCCAGGTGTAGGTCGTGCCGTCGGCGTCGGTCGTCTCCTGCACCTCGGCTGCTGGGACCGGCTGGCCGCGGTGGTCGCGGAACGCGTACGCCTGCACGTAGCCCTGGTTGAACAGACGGCGGAACGGTTCCTCGGACGTGATCTCGCCCAGGTCGAACAAAACCTTGTGCCAGAAGCGGGCGTACAGCAGGTGCAGCACCGCGTGTTCGACGCCACCGACGTACAGGTCGACGCCACCGGTGTCGTTCGGCCTGCCCTCGCCCGCGCCGCGCCCGGGACCCATCCAGTACTCCTCGCACTCGCGGTCGACGAAGCGCTCGGTGTTCTCCGGGTCGGTGTATCGCATTTCGTACCAACAGGATCCGGCCCAGTTGGGCATCGTGTCGGTTTCGCGGCGGTAGGTCTTCGGTCCGTCACCCAGGTCCAGCTCGACGTTGACCCACTCAGCCGCGCGCGACAGCGGCGACTCGGGCATGGAGTCCTTGTCGTCCGGTTCGTAGGTCTTGGGCGAGTAGTCGGCGACCTCGGGCAACTGCACCGGCAGCATCGACTCCGGCACCGAGTGCGCCGCACCGGACTCGTCGTACACGATCGGGAAGGGCTCGCCCCAGTAGCGCTGCCGGCTGAACAGCCAGTCGCGCAGCTTGTAGTTGATCGTGCCGTTGCCGATGCCCTCGGCTTCGACGAACTGGATGATCTTCGCTTTGGCGTCGGCTACTCCCAAGCCGTCCAAGGAGATTCGCTCGTTGGCAGAGTTGATCGCCGCGCCGTCCCCGGTGAAAGGCTGGTCGTCGGGATGACCGTCGGACGGCTGCACGGTACGCACGATCGGCAGGTCGAACGCGGACGCGTAAGCCCAGTCGCGCTCGTCCTGACCGGGCACGGCCATGATCGCGCCGGTGCCATAACCCATCAGCACGTAGTCGGCGATGAACACCGGCACCGGCCGCCCGGTCACCGGGTTGGTCGCGAACGTGCCGGTGAACACTCCGGTCTTGGTCTTCTCGTCGGCCTGCCGCTCGACCTCGCTCTTGCGCGAGGCGGCCAGCCGGTAGTCGGCGACCGCGGTGCGCGGATCGCCGTGGCCGCCGGTCCAGGCCTGCTTGGTGCCCTCGGGCCACGTCGTCGGGGTCATCGCGTCGACCAACGGGTGTTCGGGGGCCAGCACCATGAAGGTGGCGCCGAAGATGGTGTCCGGACGCGTGGTGAACACTTCGATGGACGCGTCGATGGCGTTGACCGGGAAGCGCAGGGCCGCACCCTGCGAGCGCCCGATCCAGTTGCGCTGCATGGCCTTGATCGACTCGGGCCAGTCCAGCCGGTCCAGGTCGTCGATCAGGCGGTCGGCGTACGCCGTGATGCGCATCATCCATTGCGACAGGCTGCGCCGGAAGACCGGCATGTCGCCGCGTTCGGTCAGGCCCTCGTTGGTGACCTCCTCGTTGGCGACGACGGTGCCCAGACCGGGCGCCCAGTTGACCGGCACCTCCTTCTTGTACGCCAGACGGCGTGCGTCGACGGCTGCGATGCGCTCGGTGTCCGACAGGTCGGCCCAGGCCGCACCGGTCGGGGTGGCGATTTCACCGCTTTCGTAGGCCGAGACCAGGTCCTCGATCGGTCGGGCCTTGCCCGCGCGCTCGTCGTGCCAGGAGTTGTAGATGCGCAGGAAGATCCACTGCGTCCACTTGTAGTACTCGGGATCGATCGTCGCGAACGAGCGGCGCAGATCGTGCGACAACCCCAGCTGCCGCAGCTGTCGGCGGTAGGTGACGATGTTGTCCTCGGTGGTCTTGCGCGGGTGCTGGCCGGTCTGCACCGCGTACTGCTCGGCCGGCAGGCCGAAGGCGTCGAAGCCCATCGTGTACAGCACGTTCTTGCCGGTCATGCGCTGGTAGCGCGCGAAGACGTCGGTCGCGATGAAGCCCAGCGGGTGGCCGACGTGCAGGCCCGCGCCGCTGGGGTAGGGGAACATGTCCTGCAGGAAGTACTTCTGCTTGCCGTCGGCGGACGGGTCGGCCCACGGGCCGCTCGGGTTAGGCGCCTGGAAGGTGCCCTGCTCCTCCCACCGGTCCTGCCAGCGGCGTTCGATCTCGCCGGCGGTCTGCGCGGTGTACCGGAACTTCGGGGTGTCGCTCTGATTGCTGTCGCTCATGGTGCCCTCACGTCGTTTCGTCTGCTCGTTGTCTGCCGTGTCGCGTTCTGCGGCACCGAACCGTGCCAACAAGAAGCCCCTCGCTCATCAGGCAAGGGGCGGCCGCGCTGAGGTCCGGTCTGTTCAGCGCGGCGTTCGAAGCAGAAGCAGGCGATGCATGAGCAGAGAATATCGCAGCTGCGAGACCTGCCGCCCCGGGAGCAGGCACTGCCGGTTCGACGCCGAATTGGCACCGCGCGACGACCCTGAGAGAATCGCTGCCATGCCCGCTGCGACACACACTGATGTCCTCGTCGTCGGGGCCGGCCCCGCCGGTTCGGCTGCGGCCACCTGGGCCGCCCGTTACGGCCTGGACGTCGTCCTCGCCGACGCGGCGGTCTTCCCCCGCGACAAGACCTGCGGCGACGGACTCACCCCTCGCGCGATCGGTGAACTCCACCGTCTCGGACTCACCGACTGGGTTTTCGCGCACACCGTCAACCAGGGTCTGCGGGCACACGGGTTCGGGCAGCGGCTCGAACTGCCTTGGCCGCAGGTCGAAGGTCTGCCCGACCGCGGATCGGCCGTTCCGCGTACCGAGTTGGACGACCACCTGCGCACCACCGCCCTGAAGGCAGGCGCGGTCGGGGTCGAGGGTGCGCGGGCGATCGACGCTCGACTGGACGGCGGACGAGTCCGCGCCGTCACCTTCCGCGGCGCCGAGGGCACCTTCGAGATCGAGTGCGAGCGGCTGGTCGTCGCAGACGGTGTGCGCTCCCCGCTCGGCAAGGTGCTCGGGCGCGAATGGCACCGCGACACCGTGTACGCCGTCGCCGGCCGCTCGTATGTCACCTCGACGATGAGCGACGACCCGTGGATCTCCTCCCACCTCGAGCTCCGTGGCGAGCAAGGCCAGATTCTGTCCGGATACGGCTGGGTGTTCCCGCTCGGCGACGGTTCGGTCAACCTCGGTGCGGGTACCCTCGCCACATCCAAACGTCCGGCCGACGTGGCGATCAAGCCACTGATGAAGGTGTACGCCGACACCATCGGCGACGAGTTCGGGCTGTCCGGCGAACTGCGAAACCCGACGTCCGCGCTGCTACCGATGGGCGGAGCGGTGTCGAACGTCGCCGGCCCGAACTGGGCGCTCATCGGCGACGCCGCCGCGTGCATCAACCCGCTCAACGGCGAGGGCATCGACTACGGCCTGGAGACCGGTCGCTTCATCGCCGACATGCTCGTCGCCGGCGATTCGCTCGAAACCGCATGGCCGGCGCTGCTGACCGAGCACTACGGCGAGGCGTTCTCCGTGGCCCGCCGGCTCGCCGGAGTCTTCAGCAACCCCAAGCTGTTGACTGCGCTCGGCCCGGTCGGCATGCGCTCGGATTTCCTGATGACCCTGGCGCTGCGCTGGATGGGCAACCTGGTCACCGAGCAGGACCGCGACCGCGCGGCCCGTATCTGGCGTTGGGCCGGACGTCGCTCGGTCGCCATCGACGCCCGCCCGCCCTTCAGCTGACCCGAGAGTCCGCAGACCCCGCGCGCTGACCCGCGAGTCCTGCGGACTTTCGGATGACCGACGCAGAAGCCCCGCACCTGTTCGGTGCGGGGCTTCATTGCTACGAACGGTGGCCCTGCCTCCCAGTGGTGGCACCCAGGCGACCACAGCGCAAGGCTCACGCGGCGGGACGCATCAGGCCCGTAGCAGAAGCCAAGCGCCTGCTACGGGCCTGAACTGCGAAGGAGCCGCAATCAGAGGCTGTTCACCTGCTTGGTGAGCGCCGACTTCTTGTTCGCGGCCTGGTTCTTGTGGATGACACCCTTGGAGACGGCCTTGTCCAGCTTCTGGCCGGCGGTCCTGAGGGCGTCCTTCGCCTTGTCGGCGTCACCGGCGGCAACGGCCTCACGGGTCTTGCGGATCCAGGTGCGAAGCTCCGACTTGTAGGCCTTGTTGCGCTCGGTGCGGATCTCGTTGGTCTTGATCCGCTTCATCTGCGACTTGATGTTTGCCACGAAAGTTCTTCCTAAAGTTCGGTCTGATGGTTGTCGTAGAGGGCGACGACGCACCGGAACGGATGGGGCGTGGGGACGACCCTGGCGAGTTCGGTGCGTTGGTACTGCTGCGAGCGCGCACGACCAATACGCGCACGCAAGGAGCAAATCTACACGCCTGCCGGTGATCCCCTCAAATCGCGGGTCGGCGCGGCTCACCTGCGTTTACCCGCCGTCAGCGTGCCGTTCGCTCGCGGCAGATCGTCAGCACGGCCCGCTCGACGGCGTAGACCGGGTCGCGTCCGCCACCCTTGACATCGAAGTCGGCGGCCGCGACGGCCTGGATCGCGCGGCCGAGCCGGTCGCCGTCCCAGCCGCGGGCCGACCGGCGTGCACGCTCGACCTGCCACGGGGCCATGCTCAGGTCACGGGCGAGCGCCGCGGACGATCCGTTGCCGGCCGAGGCGACCTTCGCGATCTGACGCAGCTGTCCGGCGAGGACCGCGACGATCGGGACCGGGTCGAGACCCGACGCGAGCGCGTGACGCAACAGGCGCAGCGCCTCCCCCGCGTTGCCGGCGATGGCCATCTCCGCGACCTTGAAGCCGGTCGCCTCGACCTTGCCGCCGTAGTACTCGTCGACCTGCTCCTCGTCGACGACGCCGGTCGTGTCGGCGATCAGCTGTGCGCACGCCGCGGCGAGTTCGCCGAGGTCCTTGCCGACGGCGTCCAACAGCGCCTGCACCGCCTCGGGAGTGACCTTGCGCCGAGCAGCGCGGAACTCGTTGCTGACGAACGAGGCCTTGTCGCGATCGGACTTGATCGCCGGCGCCTCGATGACCCGTGCGCCGCCCTTCTTGAGTGCGTCCAGCGCACGCTTGCCGCGGTTTCCGCTCTTGTGCATCGCGACGAGCACGGCGCCGTCCATCGGGGCCTTCGCGAGCGCGGTGACTTCGTCGATCAGTTCGTCGCCGGCCTCGTCCAGGTCGCGTGCGACCACGATCTTCAGCCCGCCGAACAGGCTCGGGCTGATGTGCAGCATGAGTTCGCCCGGCTCGTAGGTGGCGGCGTCGATTCGCACCACCTCCGCGTCGGGCTCGGTCTCGCGTACCAGGTCGATGGTGCTGCGCAGGGCGCGATCGGCAAGCAGTTGTTCGGGGCCGCTGATCAGCACGAGCGGGGGCACTGAACTCATGGGGCACACTCTTTCACCCTGGTCCGACACCGTCCTCACCGCTGCGATGACCTATCTTCGGGGCCTCACCCTTCCGTAGGAGCAACTGTGGGCACCCACCCGTCCGACCCGTCCGACCCGTCCGACCCGTCCGACTTCGTCCTCACCGCGACGTGCGTCGACCGACCCGGGATCGTCCACGCGATGACCGGTTACCTCGTCGAGCAGGGCGCGAACATCAACGAGTGCCAACAGTTCGAGGACCCGTCCACCGGGCGCTTCTTCATCCGGTTGGTGTTCCGGTGCGAGAAGCACTCACTGGACACGCTGCAGGACGGGTTCACCTCAGTGGCAACTGAATTCGGCATGGAATGGGGCCTGTGGCCGGCCGGGAAGCCGATCCGGGCACTGGTGCTGGTGTCCAAACTCGGCCATTGCCTCAACGACCTGTTGTTCCGGCAGCAGGTGGGTTCGTTGCCGCTCGAGATCGTCGCGGTGGGATCGAACCACCTGACGTTCCAGAAGACCGTCGCCACCCATGACATCCCCTTCCACCACATCCCGGTGACGGCGCAGACGAAGGCGCAGTCGGAGACGCGCATCCTCGAACTCGTCCAGGAGTACGACGTCGAGTTGGTGGTGCTCGCCCGCTACATGCAGGTGCTGTCGGACAACCTGTGCCGCACCTTGGAGGGCCGTGCGATCAACATCCACCATTCGTTCCTGCCCAGCTTCAAGGGTGCTCGCCCTTATCACCAGGCGCACGACCGCGGCGTGAAGCTGATCGGTGCGACCGCGCACTACGTGACGCCGGATCTGGACGAGGGCCCGATCATCGAGCAGGACGTGGCCCGCATCGACCACACCTACTCCCCCGATCACATGGTCGTGGCCGGTCGGGACGTCGAGACGCAGGTCTTGGCGCGCGCTCTCACCTGGCACGCCGAGCACCGGGTGTTCCTCAACGGCTCAAGCACCGTCGTCCTGCGCTGACCGACGGCTGATCGTCAGCCGAGGTTCAGCTTCTTCAGGCGTGCCTCGACCTCGGCCACCGGCCGGTCGAGATGGTCGGCCAGTTCATCGACATCGAGGCCGAGTGAGACACCGTCCGACAACTCTTCGTCGTCGTCGCTGGTCCATTCCCCGCCCTGAGCAGGGGCCGGTTCGACGACGACATCGGTCTCGGCCGGTACCGCCGGCACCGCCGGCAGCGGTTCGGGCGCCGGGTGTTCCTCGGCGGCCCGCCGTTCCGGGGTCTCCACGGCGTCGGCCGGTTCGTCATCGGTGAACACGAGTTCGTCGTAGTCGCCGGCGTCGGTGGACGTGACCCGACCGGCTTCGGCGTCGAAGCGCTCCTGAACGTCGGGCTTGGAGGCGGCATGCGGCACAGGCTTCTTCGCCGGCGCCACCGGAGCGTCGGCGGTTTCGTCCAGTCGCTTGAGCGCACGCAGCACGAGGTCGCGGTCGGTCGTCGGCCAGAACGGCGGGAGGGACTTCTGCAGGAAGCCCGCGTACCGCGCAGTGACCATTCGGTTGTCCAGGAACGCGACCACGCCGCGGTCGTTCGAGCGCCGGATCAGGCGTCCGGCCCCCTGTGACAGACGCAAGGCAGCGTGGGTGGCCGACACCGCCATGAAGCCGTTGCCGCCGCGTTCGGCGATCGCCTGCGAGCGCGCCGAGGTGATCGGATCGTCCGGACGCGGGAACGGGATTCGGTCGATGATCACCAGTTGGCAGGCCGAACCGGGCACATCGACGCCCTGCCAGAGGGTGAGAGTGCCGAACAGGCAGGTCTTCGGATCGGCGGCGAACTGTTTGACGAGCGTGCCCATCTGATCGTCGCCCTGGCACAGGACCGGAAACTCGTCGCCGAACCGTTCGCGCATCGCCTCGGTCGCCGCCTTCGCGGCGCGCATGGAGGAGAACAGCCCGAGAGTGCGTCCGCCGGCGGCCCGGATGAGGGTCTCGATCTCGTCGATCGCTTGGTCGGAGGTGCCGTCGCGGCCGGGCGGCGGCAGGTGTTTGGCGACGTAGGCGATGGCCTGCTGCGGGTAGTCGAACGGCGAGCCGACGTCCAGACCCTCCCACGCCGGTGAACCCTCACCACGCAGGCCGAGCGTGCCGGCCACTGAGTCGAAGGATCCACCGAGTTCGAGCGTGGCCGAGGTCATCACGACCGTGCGATCGCCGAAGATCTTGTCGCGCACCAGCATCGCCACACTCATCGGTGCGACATTGAGTGCCGAGCCGCGGTACTCGCTGCGGCTGATCCAGGCGACGTCGAGTTCACGTGCTTCGAGCAGGCGTGCGGCGTTCTCCAGCACTTCGTCGACTGCGGCCCGTGCCGTCTGTCGGGGGCCGTCGTTGTCGGCCGGCTTGTCGGGCTTGAGGTCGGAGGACAGGCTGCGTGCGCTGTCGTGCACGCGCTGGACGGCGAGCGCGAGATTGTCGGGCAGTCCGAGCAGACGTCCCTCGGCCAGCTGATCGAGGACTCCCCCGAGGAAGACGCCGGTGTCGGCGAGCTCCTGGGTGTCGGCGTACCGGGCAGCCTTCTTCGCCGCGCTCGCCACCATGCCCGCGGTCAGTTCGTCGGTGATGGTGGAGGTGACCCGGTCGACGAGTTCGTGCGCCTCGTCGACGACCAGCGCGTCGTGTTCGGGCAGCATCTGGCGGCCCTCGAAGGAGTCGATCGCCATGAAGCTGTGGTTGGTGACGACGACATCGACGTCCCTGGCCTCGGCGCGGGCCTTCTCCACGAAGCACTCCTGCACCATCGGGCAGGTCGATCCGAGGCATTCGTGGGCCGTGACCGACACCTGACGCCAAGCGCGTTCGCTGACGCCTGGCACGAGATCGTCGCGGTCACCGGTGTCGGTCTCGCCGGCCCATTCACGCAGTCGGACGATCTCCTTCTCCAGGCGTCCGAGTTGCTGGTCGACCGCACCGGTGCTGAACAGGCTGTCTTCTTCGTCGTCGGGGTAACCACCGACGAGCTTGTGTTGGCACAGGTAGTTGCGGCGCCCCTTGACCAGTCCGTAGGTGGGGCGCCGGCCGAGCACCGGACGCAGGGCTTCGGCGAGCACCGGCAGGTCGCGCCCGACGATCTGCGCCTGCAACGCGAGCGTCGCGGTGGCGACGATGACGGGCTTGCCGGTCGCGTTGGCGTGCACGATGGACGGCACGAGATAGGCCAGCGACTTACCGGTGCCGGTGCCGGCCTGGACGAGCAGGTGATGCTCGTCGTCGAACGCCTTGGCGACCGCTTCGGTCATCTGCTGCTGCCCCGGGCGGGGCGCTCCACCCACAGCCGCGACTGCGGCCTCCATCAACGAATCGATCGGGCTCGAGGAGGACGTCGAGTTGGAGGCCGGCATCCTGCAAGCCTAGGTCTGGTGTCCGGTGCGGACGACATCGGACGCGCCGGTTGTGGATACACCGGGCGCGTGCATGGGGGTGTGGAGGAAGGTCAGCGGTGGGTGACCGCAGAGGTCGACAGTCCGAAGCCGTCCGGCACGTCGCCCGGGTCATGATCGACCTGCACGATGCGGTTCTGCTTGTCGACGAACACGACATTCGGCTCGAACGAACGGGCCTCGGCGTCGTCCATCGCGGCGTACGCGATGACGATCACGGTGTCGCCTGGACTGATCAAGCGGGCCGCGGCACCGTTGATGCACAGGATGCCGGTGCCCCGCTCACCCTCGATCGCGTACGTGGTGAGGCGGTTG